>CAYSAG010000074.1:0-19113 GCA_964428935.1 uncultured Planctomycetaceae bacterium
GGCGTTGAGGACGGATCGCGTCGCGGGGCTTTTGGGGCACTGAGGCGAGACCAGAATGAAGGGGAAGTCTTTGTTCGTTTCGACAAGCTTGGGTGGACCGTGCTTCTTGACCAGCTCCAGGTCGTCGCCACGCTCGCCCGCTCCGTGCAGGAACAGCATGAGCGGCCACGCTTGTTTCTGTTCGTAGCCCCGCGGCAAGAAAACGAGGTACTTCAGGCGGACTTCGATTTGAGTCCGCAGCTCTCGAGGGCACTGTTTTCCTTCTGAGGGCTCGTCGCCGAACGCCAGCCCCGCCGCTGCAAGACAGACCAACACGAAGCCACCGGTTGCCAGCAAACTTCTCACGGTTTGGTCTCCCACTGCACTCAGCACGCCTGTCCTCCTCAGCAACACGTTCTCCGGCTTGCCAGTGGCAGCGGCGGGCGAGCACCAACGGCCACTGCCGGCCGGGTCGCTTGGTTCCAGCCCGTCGACGCTCGCTGCGTACAGCAGCCAGCGGTTGAAGGACGGCGAAGTCACACGCGGTCCGCGCGGAGCCGGTCGCCGCCCACGGCCTTTCGCCAAAGTGAGCGGCCGTCGTCGGCTCCTGTCCGACGCCCGCTGCCACTTCGCTTTAATCATGACGGCCGACGTTGCCGTCTTGCAACGCGAGGGGATTTGCGGCAACGTGCGGTGACGCGTTCCGGCAACGGTGGGTCGTTGAGCGGGAGCGGCCGTTGGTTGGTTTCGCAGCCCGAGCCGCGCGGTTTCTAGCTCCACGAGCTGCGCACAACCCTTTGCGAGCGTGAAGCTTACGTCGGCCAGTCCGATTCGCCACTGTCGGCGCGGCTCGAAAAGGACCACGCCAGCCGGTCGGTGCGCGACGCGGAACCGGCCGCGGCACGCCGGTTGCCGCCTTGCTCGGCCGGTCACTGCAAGGACGCGGCTCGAACCAACCGGCGTGGCTGGAAACTCGACTTTCTCCGCTGTTCCCTTCTCACACTGCGGGCCGCTCAACCATGATTACCGTCGCCGAAGTGAACGACCTTCAAACCGCCGCGTCGCTCCGACACCTCTGGGACGACCTGTGGCGACGCAGCGTGTGTCCGTCGTTCACAATGCGGTGGGACTGGCTGCAGGCTTACTGGCAACGACACCGAAACCAGAAGCCGCGAATTCTGGTCGTTTCGCTGGCTGGCCGGCCGTTGGGAATCGTCCCGCTGGTGGTCAAGCTGGTGCCCTCGGGCATTGGTCTGGTCAGGGCTTTGACGTACCCAGCCGACAGTTGGTCGGCCTTTTTCGGACCGTTGGGGCCGCACCCGGCTGCGTGCTTGTCCGCAGCCATGCGACACTTGGCCGAGACGCGTCGGGACTGGGACCTGATTGACCTGCGGTACGTCGACACCGAAGTCAGCGACGCCGGTCGAACCTGGAACGCCTTGCGTCGGGCTGGGTTCCACGTCCACTGTCGCCCGTGGTTCGAGACACCCGTGTTGCGGTTGGACGGCCAGGACGGACCGCCGAGAACGACCGAACCGTCCAGTCGGGCGTCGGCGGACGTCCTGCCCGAGGCAACCTTGGCGAGGGCAGCCGACGCAGAGAAAAGGCTGAGCCGACTGGGGGCGGTCCGTTGGGAGCGGTGGCGGCCCAATGGGGTCCAAGAAGGCGACACCGCCCGGCGGTGGCCTCTTTTCGAGCAGGGCGTTCGGCTCAGCCTGCAGGCTGAGCTGGGTCGGCTGCCGCGTTGCCGAACGGCTTTGCTTCAAGACGTGCACCCAATGGCCGTCGACGCGGGAATGGCCGACCTGAGTTTCCTGTGGACCGGCGACCGGCTGCTGGCCTGGTCGTACGGATTCGTCCACGAGGGGCGGCTCGAATTGATTCACGTGGCCGGAGGCGGCGCCTTGGCCCACGAGGCCGTGTTGGCTTTGACCGCCCGGCTGGTCGAGGACAGCCGTCAGCGGGGCGACGTGGAGGTGGTCTGGGGACCGTTGTGTGCCCAGGTCGGAGTGTCTTGGAGCAACGCCACTCGACCCAGCTACCGCTACACTCACTTCGCCCGGCTGGGACTGTGCGGCCCCGTCCTCCACTTGGGCTACCACGTCCGCGGGTGGTTCGGACGAGCCGACCGTGCGGCAAGACCCAGGTTCCGCGGCTGGGCGGGAACGGCTGGCGGGCGCGTCCGGCCCGAGCCAGCCGAGGTCGCTCCCGACGGCCAACCGGCGGTCGGACTGAGCGCGGTTGCCGGTTTGAAGGTCTACCACGACCGGTAGCAGCCGGCGGGCGCCGCGAAAGCAAGAGCCCGGCACGCCAAGTCTGCGTCGTTGGCGAACCGGAGTGTACCCGACCGGCGGCGCGCTCCGAACGGAGTCTGCGACAAAACGCCGGGAGCGGCCGAACCGTTCCACTCGGTCAGCTCAAATTGACACGGTCGGCTGGGTTGCCGTACACTCCCTGCCCCATGAGCCGCTCGTCTTGCAGGTCCCTTCAACCCGCCGGGTCTTTTGCGCTTCTGTCCGTCGTCTGCGTGCTGCTGGCGGCGAGCGTGTGTGGTTGCGCGCTGTGGCAGGGTCGTCAGAGAGCGGCTCGAGCCGAGGCGGCCAAGAAGGCCCTTCTTCGTCCGCTGCAAGCTCCGCGCAACACAATTGAGCTGGAAATTGTGTTCGTCGACACGCTGGCCGACGACCCGCTGTTGCGGGAGCGGCTGTGGCAGGACGTGGACCAGGTGGCGGCGTTGAGCGCCGAGACGCGGGCTCGTCTGCGCCGCGCCGGCTTTCGCGTGGGCCAGGTGGGGACGACGTTTCCGCCGGCGCTGGAGTCGCTTCTGAAAATGAGCGACTGCAGCCAGTCAGCGACGGACGGACAGTCGAACCGTCCGCAGCAGACCGCCTCGAGCCACACGGCAAGCGGCTCGGACGAGCCGGGCTTCGTCGTGCGTGTGTTGGCTCTGCCCAGCGGCACGGACGCGGAAATTGAAACCGGTCCGATCTTCCCGACGCGCCGACTTCGCTTGCCGACAGAAGGCGGAGACGAGGTCGTCCGAACTTTCGACAACGCTCGGTGCGTCCTGCGAGTTCGAGCGGTGGCGGTCGACAAAGGGTGGGCCCGCGTGGAGTTCACGCCGGAAATCCACCACGGCCGCGTGGCTCCTCGCCCGACTCCTCTCCCCACCGGCTGGCTGTTTCGGACCGGGCAAGAGGTTGAGCCGTTGTACGGGCTGCGGTTCAAGGTTAACTTGAACGTGAACGAGTCGGTGTTGGTGACGTCGTCTTCGGACGACCCGCTTTCACCCGGTTTTCAATTTTTCCGCGGCCCGAACGAGTCGGCTCACCTGCAAAGGCTGCTGCTGGTTCGGTTGGCGCGGGTGCCTGCTTCAGAGCCGCTCTACGAGCAGTAGGCCATGGCTTTGGTGTGTCGGCAGTGCGGTGAGCAGTACGACGCGGCGCTGTTTGGCTTTGGTCGAGCCGTTCGGTGCGGGTGTGGCGCGTGGGTCGACCTGGCTGCTGGACACGTGAGGGGAGCCGAAACGACGGCAGCAGACGGCCAACGTCGGCCCGGTCTGGTGCTCTCCAGTCCGGCCTTCGTTCACCACGGTCGAATTCCGAAGCGGTACACGGCCGACGGGGACGACGTGTCGCCACCGCTTCGGTGGGAGCACGTGCCGGAGGAGACGGCGGAGCTCGTGCTGGTTTGCGACGACCCCGACGCACCGACGGCTCGGCCCTGGGTGCATTGGCTGGTGTACGGCTTGAGCCCGCAGTTGAAGGGGTTGCCAGAGGCGTTGCCGCCGAAGTCGCGGCTGGTCGAACCAGTGACCGCCCTTCAAGGACGCAACTCGTGGCACACCGGCCGGACTTTGGGCTACCGCGGTCCGGACCCGCCGGCTCGCGACCCCGCTCACCGCTACGTCTTTCGTCTGTTTGCCGTCGACAAGCTCTTGCGGCTGGGACCGGGAACCGACCGCGAGACGCTCTTGGCGGCACTGGCCGGACACGTGTTGGCGGTCGCCGTGCTGGTCGGTTTGTACGGCCGGAGCGAGACGGGCGCGTGACGGAAAGACCGCAGTGTCGCGTGCCGGACGGGTGCAGCAGGCCGGCGTCCGACGGTCTTCGCCTGTGTGCGTCGGAAACGTTCCCGGCCCTGAAAGAAAAACGGCTCGCCGCCTGGCAGGTCGACGAGCCGTTTCGTTGTCTTGTGGAGCCAGCGTTGTCGGCTGGTGCGGGACCGAGGGTCAACTGGCAATGGTGCCCTCCATGAAGCCCTCCAGCCGCCGCCGGCGACGCGGGTCTTGCAGCTTGTCGAAGGCTTTGGCTTCAATTTGCCGCACCCGCTCGCGGGTGACGCGGAAAATCAGCCCGACTTGCTCCAGCGTGTACGGGTAGCCGTCGCCCAGTCCGTACCGCAGCTTCAGAATTTCCCGCTCCCGGTACGTCAGCGTTTGCAGCACGCTGTTGAGTTTTTCCTTGAGCATGTCGCGGGTGGCCTCGTCGTGCGGCGCCTGGGTCGAGGGGTCCTCGACGAAGTCTTCCACGTCGCCGTCGTCCGAGTCACCAATGGGTCGGTTCAGGCTGGTTGGCAGCCGAGCAATGCTCAAGACCTGCTTGGTGTCCTCCAGGCTAATGCCGCTGATTTCCGAGAGTTCTTCGGGCGTCGGCTCACGGCCTTCCCGGTGCAGGAACTCGTTGGAAATGCGGTTCAGCGTGGACAGCGTGGCGGCCATGTGGACGGGCAGCCGAATCGTTCGTCCCGAGTCGGCAATGGCCCGCGTAATGGCCTGGCGAATCCACCACGTTGCGTAGGTCGAGAACTTGTGTCCGCGCAGGTACTCGTACTTCTGGACGGCTCGCATCAGCCCCGCGTTGCCTTCCTGAATGAGGTCCAGGAAGCTGAGGCCTCGCTTGCGGTACTTCTTGGCAATCGAAACGACCAGGCGCAAGTTGGCGGCGGCGAGGTCCTTCATGGCCTGCTCGTAAACTTTGCGCCGTTTTTCGAGCTCCTCGATTCGTTCTCGCAGGCCGGCGGGCGTCTCCAGGTTCTGGAGAATCAGCTCGTTGAGCTCATTCTGCAGGGCCTGCCGTTCGGCCTCGGCCGACTGAAGCGACTCCAGCCGCCGCAGCTGCTCCTCCAGCTCGGTCATTCGTTTCGACACGGCGAACAGCCGTTTCATGACGACCCGCAGTTTTTCTTCTCGCAGGCCCAACTCTTCCACCAGCACGACCATTTTGCGGCGTCGGCGAATGAGGGCCTGCTGGCGGGCCTGACGCTCTCTCTCAGACGTCGACGGGTCCTGAATGCGTTTGAAGTCTTCGATGTTTTTCTGTCGGAGGTATTGAAGGGTGCGGACGTTGTGGCTGAGGCGTCCGTGAATTTGGTCGCGTTCGCGGCTTTCGGACACCGACACCTCGACGGTGCGGTCGAAGGGCAGCTCGCCGTCCAGCACCTTGCGGGCCATTTCAATGGCCGCGTTCATGACGAAGTCGAACTGCAGCAGGAAGTGGCGGAACCGCTTTCGTGAAATGTCGATTTTCTTGGCAATGGCGATTTCCTCGTCCCGCTCCAGCATGGGGATTTCCGCCATTTGGTTCAGGTACAGGCGGATGGAATCCGTCGCGGGCGTTGGGGCGATTTCGTCGAGGAACCCCATCGTTTCGTCGTCGTTCTGGTCCCGGCGTTTTCGGTGCATGATGGACCGGGACAGTCCGTCTTCGTCCATGCGGACTTCCAGGCCAAGCTCCTCGACGCTCCGAAGCAAATTGTCCAGCTTGGCCGTGTTGACGTCGGTGTCTGGCAGGTAGTCGGCAATTTCCTTGCAAGTCAGGTAGCCGCGCTTCAGTCCCAGATCGATCAGCTTCTTCAGTTCGGGATCGATTCTGTGCACTTCTTGGTCCCTTTTCGTTTTCGATGACGAACCTTTGTCCGTACCTTCGCCCCACCAGTGAACGTTTTCGTTCGTCGACCGCCCGAACGGTGACTGGCGTACCGAAGCCGCTAGGGTGCGGACAAGGTGTGCACGCTGAGCGGCTGAAGTTCGTTCATTCCTGTTGGGCGGTCTCGCCCGAAAGGCCTCGAATCCGCTCGGTTCGACCCGGAGTCGGGTCGGAGCACGTCTGACTTGCCGCCCCGTGTGTGTACCGCTAGCTACTCCTTCAGCGCAAAGGCCACACAAATGCGAAGCGGTCTCGCCCCAGGTGCAACACTCCGTCGGTGGCGTCCTTGAGCACTCTTGAGAAGCACAGAACGCTGTTCGGCCCGTCCCTGACTACTGCCCGGCGGCTCGCAACGCGTCCGTCCCGAAACGAAACCCGACCCGCTTTCGACAGCGCAACAAACCTTCAGGGCCTCCTCGCCGATGGGGCGTGGTGAAACCGCTGCCGTACCAGAAGCCGGCACACATGGAACGCGTGAATCGACGGGCCAGCCGAACTCCCCACACCGAGCCCGTCTTGCGTGTGTGCCACCTCGCCGGCCCCAACCGGCTGCGCTTGCAAATGGCCGGACAGTCGCCGCATGAACCCTGACCGCGTCCCTGCGAAGGTCGAACTATTCTGTCCGTGTGGTTTCGCAATGTCAATAAGTTCTTGGAAAAAATGGCACGGTGAGCGGAAAACCGTGGACCGGACCGCCCCCGACGCTCCGCAGCCCCTGCGGTTTGCCCCGGCGTCACGCTCCAAACCGCTCGACAAGTTTCCGCCACTTGTCTACTCCGATCATTTCGTTGAAAGACTCGAAACGCGTCCGCTCCACGCCGCCGCTGGCGCTTCCACGTTCCCGCAGCGACCGGTAGGCCCGTTCCACAGCGGCGGCGGCCGCAAAAAGACCGCTCAACGGGTAAATGACCAACTGGAACCCCATCTGGGTCAGCTGCCGCCAGGAAAGCATGGGCGTCCGTCCGCCCTCAATCATGTTGGCCACCAGCGGCTTCGGGGCCTCGGCCGCAATTCGCTCCAGTTGGTCCAGACTGGTCGGAGCCTCGATGAAAAAGGCGTCCGCGCCGGCCTGGCGGGCCAAGTGCATTCGGGCCAACGCTTCCTCGAGCCCGGAGACAGCCAGCGAGTCCGTGCGAGCAATGACGAAGAAGGGCGTTTCCTGGCGAGCTTCGACAGCGGCACGCAGTTTATCGGCAAATTCCTCTCGCGGCACCACCTTTTTCTCGGACAAGTGGCCACATTTTTTCGGCCACACTTGGTCTTCCAAGAAGCACCCCGCCGCTCCCACCTCGACCAGCTCCCGCACCGTTCGGTACACGTTCAGCGCGTTGCCGTAGCCCGTGTCGGCGTCGACCAACAGAGGAATCCGCACCGCTCGGCACGACGCAGCCGCCCGGTCCCGCATTTCGGTCTGAGTCAACAGGCCCAGGTCGGGCAAGCCCAGCGCGGTCGCGGCGACCGCGTAGCCGGAGACGACCGCCGCCGGAAAACCGGCCCGCTCAGCCAGCTTGGCCGACAGGGCGTCGAAAACGCCGGGCAGGAGAAGCGGCCCGTGTTCGCGGAGAACCTGTCGGAACGAGGGACGTGCTTTCGGGTCGAAGTCCTGCGACATTTCTTCTCGCTTTCTCGTGCTGGACGCTCCCGAACCAAAGACGCCTGAGCCGCAACGGGGACCGGCTCGTCGACCGAAAAGTGGCTAGAAGTCCGTCGGCGTCCGTCCCGTCACCAGCCTGGCCGTCGACGGCGCTGGGAGCAGGCGTTTGCAGAAGCCGACGGGCGTCTACTGAGCCCGGTGCCAGGACGACGGACGCTCCACCGGCGGCCGCGTGGTTCCGTCAAGGCTCCCAATCGAAACGCCACAGTCCCGCTCGGCGAGCGGCCTGGAAGGCCCGTCGGATTTCGTCGGCCGTGGGAGGCCGGTTGATTTCCGCGTACTGCACCTGGCCGCGGCGGTCCTGCCGACCCACACGGTTGTCGGGGTGGTACTGGGCCATGATGTTGACGAACGTGTCGCGAGAAAGCTCTTCCGCCAACCACTGCAGAATGGCCTCGGTCTCGTCCAGCAGGCCGGGCAGCACCAAGTGACGGACCAGCACGCCGCGGCGAGCCGTTCCGTCGGGGCCCAATTTCAGCGGGCCGACTTGACGGTGCATTTCTTTGAGGGCCGCGCGGGCCCGGTCGGGGTAGTCGGGAGCCTTGGCGAGCCGTCGCGCTGTCTCGGGCCTCCAGAATTTGAAGTCGGGCATGTAAATGTCGACGACTCCGTCCAGCAACTCCAAGGACCGCAGCGAGTCGTACGCGCTGGTGTTGTAGACCAGCGGAAGTCTCAGACCGCGGTCCGCCGCCACAGCCAGAGCCTCCAAGACCTGAGGCACCACGTGCTCGGGCGTGACCAAATTGATGTTGTGGCAGCCGACGGCTTGGAGCTGGAGCATGAGTTCGGCAATTTGTTCCGGCCGCAGCTCCCGACCCGCCGCCCTCTGGCTAATGTCCCAGTTCTGGCAGAACACACATTTCAGGTTGCAGCCGGAGAAGAAAATCGTCCCGGAACCCCGTCGTCCCCGCAGGCAGTCTTCCTCACCAAAGTGTGGAAAGGCGGAACTGACTCGAGCAAACCGCCCCACTCCGCACACACGCACTTGGTTCGCCAACCGGTTGACTCGGCACCGCCGCGGACAAACGCAACATTCCGACAATTCTTCGACGGCCGTCCGGGCTCGTTGAGCCAGCTCGCCCGAGCGGTGCAACCGCACGTACGCCGGTTCGAACGACGTCAGCACGAACGACTGCTTCTCGGCTCGGCCTGCCACGGTCGGGTTCTCTCGCTGGCGGAAAGGAGTCGACTGCAGTCCAAGACCTCGCTGCTGGCCGGCTCGTCGGCGCGGGGCCGGACAGGCTGGAGCCGGCCGGGACGCGAGTCGCACGCCTTGGCCGACGACAGTCTAGCAAATTTCGAGTGGACGCGCCGCTGAGCCAGATGCCACGCTAGTCGAGGCGTCGCGCAAGGTCCGCAGCGCCCGACAGCGGGACAGCGGTCGAGAGGTCCCGGCGACAGGCTGTTCGTCTGCGCCGACCCGGACGGCGGGCAAAACGAACCGAAACACTGGAAGGACGACTGGCCACCGACTAGGATTGCGTGGGACGAACGGACCTTCCGCTTTTGGAGTACAACTGGGTTGGCGGCCGGGCGGCGGCCGAGTCGGCGTCGGCCCGTGCCGCCACAACGCATGGCGCGGTGCGACCAGCGAGTTCGAGAACCGGGTGAGGCCGCACGAACGCTGGCGACCGTGGGACGTCCGGGAAAGCGACCAGCTGTCGAGCTGAACCACGAGCTGGGCTGTGCTGCTGGAGCTCCTTGCGTTTTGAGTCCGGCGGTTTCGGTGCGCCCGAACACCGTCGCCGCGGTGACCAAGCAGCCCGGCAAAGGACGAAGTCCGGCTGACCCGTTCGGGCTTTGCGCCGGTCCCACCCGCTCGGCCGACGTGTGTCCCGCCCGGTCTGAACGACTCGACCGCCGCCGTCGCGTCGCGCGACTGGAACCCGATTTGCAACCGACGGGGAACTGTCTGGGACACACTCCGTCGCCGCCCCAGGCACGACGGAAGGTTCTCGGAGGGAAACACGTTCTTTTCGCGAAAGGGAGAACTGTCTGAACGGACCTTTGAAAAACGGGGAGACGGGCTCATGACGACGGAAGGTGCCAACACGGGTGCTGCGGGGCCGAACGGAATGCGTCGAGTGGCCTTGCTGTTTGCTGGCGGACCGGCACCGGCAGCCAACGCGGTCATCTCGACGTGTGCCATGTCCTTCTTGGACCACGGCGTCGAAGTGCTCGGCATTCTGTACGGCTACTCGAACCTCCAAAACTTCGGCACCGAAAAAAAGCCGAAACTGGTGGAGGGCGAAGACTACATTCGGATTACCCGACAGACAATCAAGAGGACCCGCAGCAGCCAGGGAGTGCTCATCGGCACCGCTCGCGACAACCCGGGTAAGCACGTGAACTCGCCGCAGGACTTGAATGACCCCGAGAAGGTGAAGCCGCTGAAGCGGGTCTACGAGGCTCTGTGCTCGCTGGACGTGGACGCCCTGGTGTCCATCGGTGGCGACGACACGCTCAAGACGGCCAACAAACTGCGTTTGTACCAGGAGCGGTGTGCCGGTCAGGGACGACGGATTCCGATTGTCCATGTGCCCAAGACGATCGACAACGATTACCGCGGCATTGACTTCACGTTCGGCTACTTCACGGCCGTCGAAGTGCTCGGCACGGAAGTGCGGAACTTGCTGGCCGACGCCGAGTCGTCACGCAGCTACTTCATTGCCGAGACCATGGGACGTAGCGCCGGATGGTTGGCGTACGGCGCCGCAATTGCCGGTGAAGCCAGCCTGGTCATTAGCGTCGAGGACCTGCAAGGGGACCTGTTGACCGAAGAGACGGTCGAAATCGAGGGCAAGCAGGTCACCCGCAAAGTCATGGACCTGGACAAGGTCGTCGATTGGATCGTGAAGATGATGCTGACCCGTGAGAAGCACGGGAAGTACTACGGCGTGGTGGTCTTGGCGGAAGGACTGGCCGAGTACATGCCGATGAGCGTGCTGGAGGGGGTCGAGCGGGATGCTCACGGCCACATCGCCGTGGCCAAGGTCCAACTGGGACGGCGCTTTGCCGAGCTGGTTGCGAAGCGCTACAAGGAAAAGACGTGCAAGAAGAAGAAAGTCACGGGCGTCCAACTGGGTTACGAGTCGCGTTGTGCCCGTCCGCACGCTTACGACGTCATGCTGGGCAGCCAGCTTGGTGTGGGAGCGTTCCGAGCTCTTTACGAGAAGGGACTGGACGCTGTCATGATTTCGGTCCGCGGCCAGTTGGAATTGGTTTTTGTGCCGTTTGATGAGCTGGTCGACCCCGACACCCTGAAGACGGTGGTCCGCTTCGTCGAACCCGGGTCGGACTTCCACCGGCTGGCACGCTTCCTCGAAATGAAGCTGAACGAGTAGACGACAACAGCGGCCCGCAGCCCGACGGGGTGCTCGGGGCCGACAACCAGACTGGCCCTGCCCAGCCCGGGTCGTCACGGCCCGGGCTTTTCTGTTTCTTGCCCGGCGCCAGGGGCGTGCGAGGTGTGCTCGCCTTGCAAGGCTTTGGCCGGGACGACAGCCGACTGGCCGAGTTGGTGGGCCAGTTGCAACGGCTCACCGAGGCCGTACTTTGGGGTTGTTTGGGCGTAGAGTCGTTGAGCCTGCGGCAGCAGCTCCCGCAGCCGCTCAGCTCGCCGCTGGTCCGACGGGTGGGTCGAGAAAAACTCGGGGACCTGCGGCTGGCCATTGTAGTCGGCGAAGCGTTGCCAGAAACGGACCGCTTCAGACGGGTCGTAGCCGGCTCGAGCCATCAGTCGAAGGCCAATGGCGTCCGCCTCGGCCTCATGCTTCCGGCTGTACGGCAACAGCACGCCGTACTTCGAGACCACGCCGTAGGCCAGCTCGACGCTCTCCCGTTCCAACGGTTGTTCTTCTCGCATGGCCAGTTGCACCACCTGCCCGACCAGCCGGACGAGGGCTCCTTGACTCATTCGCTCGGCTCCGTGACGGGCCAGCGCGTGAGCCACTTCGTGCGACATGACCACCGCCACACCGGCCTCGTTCTGACAAACCGGCAGAATGCCCTCGAAGAACGCGACTTTGCCGCCGGGCAGGCAGAAGGCGTTCGGGACGTCGGAACGAAGCAGGTGGAATTCCCATCGGTAGTCCGGACGGCCAGTGACCGCGGCAATTCGCTGTCCCACTCTCCGAATGACAGCCGTCGCTTGCTCGTTGTCTGACAGGCCGTACTGTTGCAGGAGCTCTGCGTAGAGCTGCTGGCCCATTTCGATTTCCTGTCGTTCCGGAACCAGCACCAACTGGCGTCGTTCGGTAATCGGGACACGCCGGCAACCTTCCAAGACGCTCAGCGCAACGACTCCGGCTGCGCCTGTCAGCGTCAACAGCACAACGCCCCAGTCAGTCAGCCGTTTCATGGTGGTGACTTCTTCTTGCCGGTTGCGTCTTTGACTGCGCCGTCGGGAAGGGGGGTGGAAGGGAGTCGAGACCGCGGGAACGCCACAGTGCTGGAGCGGCTTCGGAAGACCCGCGTCTGTGAACGGTCCTGCCTGGGAGTTGGTGGGCGCGCACGGCCCGGAGAACGTGCGAGACGGTCCGCGTGCGGTTCTCGTTGTCGTGCCTTGGTGTGGGACCGGCGTTCCGGCCTGCATCCGCAGCGTGTTCTCGGAACGAACCACAGTCCGCCGCCCGACCGAATGCTAGCGACGAGACGCCGACAGCAGCAAGGCGAGTTCTGGAGGCCCAGAAGCGGGCGGAAGCGACCGGCGGGCTGTGCGGTTCCGCACTATTGTCACACCTTTGTTGCGCGAATCGGCTCACTGTCGAGCGCCGGCTGCAGGACCCGGTTGGGTGAAGGGCGAATCTTTTCTCTGACACAGTTTTCAAACGCCTTTTCGAACCTTATCATCTTCTCGTTGTGTTGATGGGCTCCTTCAGCCTCCCGCAGCGGCTTCGTGTGAGCAGGCAACCCAACGACGGTCGCCTCCATTGGTGGTTGTGAAAGGACAGGGTCGTCCGCAGCGAGCTCCATTTTTGGGGTTGGACCAGCGCCGCCGAGCAGTGAATGACGGCCACAACCGCTTGGCCGCAAGGTGGCGACCGACGCTAAAGCGAAGAGCGCTCTAAGACCCAACTCGGCCGCCAAGTGGTGCCGGCTTTTTTGGACCGGCAGGCAAACAGGCGGGAGGGTAGGTCGCTGTTTTGAAAACAGTGTTCAGAAGCTACACACAGTTCTTCAGCTTGGCAGGCGCCGGCTCTCTCGACGACTCGTGACGTCGCCAGGAAGCTGGGCCCCGTTGGCATTCGGTTAGCTTACCGCTGCGGCGGAACTCTTTTTTCGGACGCGGACCGAAGACTCTAATCGGGAGTGCGAGAAGATGACGGACAAGAAGTGGGTGACGATCGACGGCAACGAAGCGGCTTCGAACGTCGCTTACCTGACCAACGAAGTCTGCGCCATTTACCCGATTACGCCAGCGTCGCCGATGGGCGAAATGCCGGACGCGTGGGCTGCTCAAGGTCGGAAGAACATCTTTGGCATCGTCCCCGACGTCATTGAAATGCAAAGCGAAGGGGGAGCGGCCGGGGCGTGCCACGGGTCGCTTCAGGCGGGAGCGTTGACGACGACCTTCACGGCCTCGCAGGGTCTGCTGTTGATGATCCCGAACCTGTTCAAGATCGCCGGCGAGCTCACCCCCACCGTCTTCCACATTTCCGCTCGGACCGTTGCAACCCACGCGCTGTCGATTTTCGGCGACCACAGTGACGTCATGGCCGCTCGGTCGTGTGGCTGGGCCATGCTGGCCTCCTCGAGCGTCCAAGAAGCCCAAGACATGGCCTTGATCGCTCAAGCCGCCACCCTCAAGTCCCGCGTCCCGTTTATCCACTTCTTCGACGGCTTCCGCACCTCGCACGAAGTCAACAAGATTGAGCTGCTCAGCGAAGACCAGATTCGCGCAATGATCGACGAGGAGCTGATCCGGGCTCACCGGGAACGAGCCATGAACCCGGACCGGCCCGTCCTGCGCGGCACGGCTCAAAACCCAGACCACTTCTTCCAGGCACGAGAAGCTTGCAATCCGTTCTACCAGTCGGCTCCCGCCATTGTCCAAGAGACAATGGATCGGTTCGCCGAGGTGACCGGGCGACGTTACAAACTGTTCGACTACGTGGGCTCGCCTGAGGCGGAGCGGGTGTTGGTCATCATGGGTTCTGGTGCCGGGGCGGCCGAAGAGGCGGTCGAGTACCTGGCAGCTCAAGGCGAACCGGTCGGCCTGGTCAAAGTCCGGCTGTTCCGACCGTTCGACGGCAAGGCCTTCGTCGCGGCGCTGCCCTCCACGACGAAGGCCATTGCTGTTTTGGACCGCACGAAAGAACCGGGGTCGCTCGGCGAGCCGCTTTACCTGGACGTCACGGCTGCGGTGAACGAGTTCTGGAGCGAGCGGTCTGGCAACGGGCAGACGCCCCCGCTCACCATCGGCGGCCGGTACGGTCTGTCGAGCAAAGAGTTCACCCCGGCCATGGCCAAGGCCGTGTTGGACGAGCTGAAGAAGGAACAGCCCAAACGGCACTTCACGATTGGCATCATCGACGACGTCACGCATCTGAGTTTGGATTGGGATCCGAGCTTCTCGACGGAGGCCGACGACGTCACGCGGGCCGTCTTCTTCGGATTGGGCAGCGACGGCACGGTCGGGGCGAGCAAGAACTCCGTCAAGATCATCGGCGAGAATACCGACTACTACGCCCAGGGCTACTTCGTCTACGACTCGAAGAAAGCCGGCGGCATCACCATTTCGCACGTCCGTTTCAGTCCGAGGCCGATCAAGTCGACCTACCTGATCAGCCGGGCCAACTTTGTCGGTTGCCACCAGTTTAACTTCGTCGACAAGTTGGACGTGCTGGCCGTGGCTGAGCCGGGAGCCACGTTCTTGCTGAACAGTCCGTACGGCCCCGATGAGGTCTGGGATCAACTGCCGCAGGAAGTCCAGGAACAGATCATCGAAAAGAAACTGAAGTTCTACGTGGTCGATGCGTATAAGATCGCTCGCGAAGTCGGTCTGGGCGTCCGCATCAACACGGTGATGCAGACGTGCTTCTTCGCCTTGTCGGGCGTTTTGCCGCGCGACGAGGCGATTGCCAAGATCAAAGAGGCGATTCAAAAGACGTTCGGGCGGCGAGGCGAGGCGATCGTCAACAAGAACTTTGCGGCCGTCGACCGAGCTCTGGAAGGTCTGCACGAAGTGAAGGTGCCGGACAAGGTCACGTCGACGCGCCGGCGGGTGCCGCCCGTCCCCGACGGCTCGCCCGACTTCGTCAAGCGAGTGCTGGGAACCATCATCGCCGGCAAAGGGGATCTGTTGCCCGTCAGCGCGTTCCCGCCGGACGGCACGTTCCCGACCGGCACGGCGAAGTACGAGAAACGCAGCATTGCTTTGGACATCCCGATTTGGGACCCGGACATCTGCACGCAGTGCGGACTGTGCTCGTTCGTCTGTCCGCACGCGGCCATTCGCATGAAGGTCTACTCGCCGGACCTCTTGCAGAAGGCTCCGGATGGGTTCAAATCGGTGCCCTGGAAAGGCAAAGACTTTGCCGGCATGAACATGACCATCCAGGTCGCTCCGGACGACTGCACCGGCTGCGGCGTGTGCGTCGACGTGTGTCCGGCCAAGAGCAAGGAAGTGGCCAAACACAAAGCCATCAACATGGAGCCGAAGCTGGAGCACCTGGAGCGGGAGCGGGCGGCCTTCGACTTCTTCCTCACCTTGCCCGAGGTCGACCGGACCAAAGTCAAGGTGCAAACCGTCAAAGGGTCGCAGCTTCTGGAGCCGCTGTTCGAATTCTCCGGCGCGTGCGCCGGCTGCGGCGAAACGCCCTACGTCAAGCTGGCCTCGCAACTGTTCGGCGACCGCATGCTCGTGGCCAACGCCACCGGTTGCTCGTCCATCTACGGCGGCAACTTGCCAACCACACCGTGGACGACGAACCGCGACGGCAGAGGTCCGACCTGGAACAATTCGTTGTTCGAGGACAACGCCGAGTTCGGATTCGGCATGCGGTTGGCGCTGGACGAACAGCGTCTGATGGCCGAGGAGTACCTGAAGCAGCTGGCGTCCGAACTGGGGGACGACTTGGTCCGTGAGCTGTTGGAGTCGCCGCAGGAGGACGACGCCGAAATCACGGCCCAGCGAGCTCGGGTCGCTGCTCTGAAAGAAAAACTGAAGACCCTCGACAACCCGCTGGCGAAACGGCTGCTGCCGATCGCAGACGTGTTGGTCCGTCGCAGCGTCTGGATCATGGGCGGCGACGGTTGGGCTTACGACATCGGGTTCGGTGGGCTGGACCACGTCCTGGCGTCCGGCCGCGACGTCAACCTGCTGGTGCTGGACACGGGCGTGTACTCGAACACCGGCGGGCAAGCCTCGAAGGCGACCCCGCGCGGAGCCATCGCGAAGTTCGCTACGGCCGGCAAGCCGGCTCGGAAGAAAGACCTGGGCATGCTGGCCGTCTCTTACGGCAACGTCTACGTCGCGCAGGTAGCTCTGGGCGCCAACCCGGCCCAATGCATCAAGGCCTTCCGCGAGGCCGATTCTTACCGCGGCACGTCGCTGATCATTGCCTACGCCCACTGCATCGCCCACGGCATCGACATGACGACGTCGATGAGCCACCAGAAGGAGGCAGTGTCCAGCGGCTTCTGGCCGCTGTTCCGGTACGACCCGCGACTGGCACACGACGGCGGCCATCCGTTCCAGCTCGACAGCCGCAAGCCGACCGTTCCCTTCCGAGACTTCGCTTTGAAAGAAGGCCGGTTCGCCATTTTGGCTCGGTCGAACCCCGAGCGGGCGGAACGGCTGTTCGAGCTGGCTCAGCGTGACATCAACGACCAATGGCACTACTACGAGCAAATGGCCAAGATTGAGCGGGAAATCGCTCTGGCCAGCGCCAACGGACAGAGGGAGGTGTAACGGTGGCCGTAGACGTGTCGACCAAGTATCTGGGGCTGCAATTGACCAGCCCGCTGGTGGCCGCTCCCTGCCCGCTGACGGGCAACCTGGAATCGTTGCGTGAACTGGAACAGGCCGGAGCCGCGGCTGTCGTGCTGCCGTCGCTGTTCGAAGAGCAAGTGGAGCACGAACAGCTGCAGGTGCATGGCATGCACGAACAGACCAGTTTCGCCTCGCCCGAAGCGGCGACCTACTTTCCGGACCTGCAAGAGTACAACGCGGGACCGGACGAATACCTGCGGCAGGTCGAAGCCGCCAAGCAGGCTTTGTCCATTCCCGTCATCGGCAGCTTGAACGGCCACACCGACGGCGGTTGGACCACGTACGCCAAGAAAATCGAAGACGCGGGGGCAGACGCACTCGAATTGAATGCGTACTTGGTCCCGACGGACCCACAAATGGACTCCGACAGCGTCGAGCGGCGCTACGTGCAGCTAGTGGCCTCGGTCTGCCAGTCGGTCCGAATCCCGGTCGCCGTTAAGATCGGCCCGTACTTCTCCAGTCTGCCCCACTTCATCCGACGACTGGAACAGGCGGGGGCCAAGGGCGTCGTCTTGTTCAATCGCTTTCTTGAACCGGACATCGACTTGGAGAACCTCGAAATCCAGCCCACGCTCACGCTGAGTTCCCGCTACGAGTCCCGGTTGCCGCTGCGGTGGCTAGCCATCCTGCGCGACCAATTCTCCGGGTCACTGGCCGCCACGTCAGGCTTCCACGCCGCCGAAGACGTCCTCAAGGCCCTGCTCGTCGGCGCAGACGTGGTCATGATGGCCGCTACCTTGCTCCGACATGGTCCCAGTGTGCTCTCCACCATGCGGCAAGAGCTGGAAAGCTGGCTGGAAGAGAAAGAGTATGAATCGGTCGAGCAAATGAAGGGCAGCCTGAGCATCCGAAACTGCCCGGACCCCAGCGCGTTGCAGCGAGCGAACTACATGAGAGCCTTGGTGTCGTTTTCGACCGAGCTGCCGTAAAACGCACGTGATCCGACCCGTTTGTCAGCACGCTCGACCGAGAAGGAGTGGCCCAGAGGCCGTTACCGGCTGGGGAGGCTGGCGCGCTGAAGCCGACGAGGCCTTCGGGAGCTTGCCTTCGATTGCAGCCCGGCAGGACGACGCTGGGGCGGACGGTCTTCTACCGCCATTCGGTGGCGCTGCTAGCCCAGCTCCCTCAGGTCGGCACGGTCAGCGGTCGACCGTTGTCGTCGGGCGACAGACCGAGCAGGAACGGCACGGCCTTCTTGGCCCATTGCTCCGGCGACGGGTAGTGGGAAGCGGAAGGGCCGAAGCAACTGCGGAGCATGTCGGTGTCGATGATTCCCGGGTTGAGCGGCACCGCGGCCAAGCCGGGCGGCAACTCCTGAGCCAATGCCTGCGTCAACCCTTCGATGGCCCACTTGGTGGCACAGTACGGAGCGACCTCGGGCGAGGTGGAACGGCCCCAGCCCGAGCTGAAGTTGACCACCACGCCGACCCCTCGCTCGATCATCCTCGGCACGAAGTGCCGAATGACGTTCGCGACCCCCTTGATGTTCACATCGACGACGCGGCCGAACTCGTCGGCCGGCACCTTCCACAGCGGCGCGTTCTGGTTGATCAGAGCAGCGTTGTTGACCAGCAGGTCCGGCGGCCCGGCTGCGGCCAAGACCCGTTCGGCCCACGCCGCCACCGCCGCGTCGCTCGCTACGTCGACCACGTCGAAGCAGTGCGGCGATCCGTGAGTGGCGTTCAGCGACCGAATGGCCGTGTCAGAGCGGGCGCACCCGAAAACCCGATGCCCGCGGCGGACGAATTCGTCCACCATGGCCCGGCCCAGCCCTCGCGAAACTCCAGTAATCACCACGACCCGACACTCGTTGCTTCGACCCATCCCGTGCTCCTCGAATTCTGCTTGCGAAATCTTGAAACGCCAAGACGCGTCGTCTATTCTTTTAACGCTTGGACCGAGCCAGGCGAAGCGTCCGCGTTGCAGCGGGCAACAGACGTTCGAACACACGGTGGGTATAGCTCAGCTGGTTAGAGCGCCAGATTGTGGATCTGGAGGTCGCCGGTTCGAACCCGGTTACCCACCCTCTAACTTGCGTTTCTCGACGTCCGGAGCGTCTCGAACTCGCTCCGGAATTTTTTTGCGCGGCGGGACTGGAACGATGCAACGTAAGCACCAACTCTGACAAGGACTTACACCGATCACTCGAACGGGGCGCTGCGGTAGGCGCTGCAGTCGAGTCGGAGGGGCGAAGCTGCGAAGAGAGCGAGGCTGCGACGGGCCTGGAGGGGCCGGATTCGTTGCTCAAGGAGTTGGCTCGCCTTTGGCCGAAGCTGTCTCCGGAGCAGCAACGGCAGGTGCTGGCGTTCGCTCGCCGGTTGGTCGAGCGCGCAACCGAGTGAGTGCGTCCAGCCCCGCTCGCCCGCCTTTCGGTTTCCCCACGGCCTGGCGGGAAACACACCCTTGTGTCGAACCTGTCTGCGTCGCCCCGATTTCACCGGCCAGGTTGGCCCCTCACGGGTCGCCGGTCGCAACCGCCGTGTACCGCGCGGGGAACCCACCACTGTTCTTCCGCGCCCGGACGGCCTCGAGCCGTGCCGTCGGTCGAGTGTCGGGCG
>CAYSAG010000075.1:0-18877 GCA_964428935.1 uncultured Planctomycetaceae bacterium
GTCTCAGACCGACGAACGTCTAAGACCAGCGAGAAAACGCCGTACACCGCGAGATGTTTTGCCAACATCATGAGCGACTACTAGCAACGGTGACCGAGCGGGTTTCGAGCCGAGGGCCGGCCGCGCTGCAAGTTGCCGGCCCTCGAGGACGTAGCCGGACGACGACGTAGTCGCTTCCTCGCCCATTGTCTCGGCCAGACGATGTCGGCCGTCTTCTCAGCCCCTCGCGACTCTCAGCGCCGACTGGCCGCGTCCTTTTGCAGCGCGGCTTGGCGGACGCGGCTGATTTCCGCGTGCCGGCTGGCCGCTTTGACCAGCAGCGCGTTGTAGGCTTCGGGCGGCACGAAGCCCTCGACGCGTGCGAGCAGCTCCGCTCGCGGGGTCAAAATGACGGTTGCCGGAACGCCTTCAATCTTCAGGACCTTTGCCGCCTTCTTGTTCTGGTCCAAGTCGAGCACGACAGGGACGAAGTCCTGCCGAAGCCGCTGCTGAATCTTTTCCGACGCCAACGTGACGGCTTCCAGCTGGCGACAATAGAGGCAGGACTTCTGCACGAACAGCAGAAGCAGCGGCTTGTCCTGCCGGACGGCCGCTTGGTGCGCTCGTTGCAGGTCGGTGTACCACTTCGGTGGCTGCGGTGCAGTTGGAGAGGCGGGTTCGGCCGCGTTCAGGACGCTGGACATCCAGAGCGTGGCCAGGAAAGTCGCCCAGATCGTCAGGTGGTTTCGCTGCTGAGCCATGTCTCTCTCCGGCTTCTTGAAACGGTCGAATCTGTTGTGAGTTCGGCAACGCGTTCCGCACGGGCTGAAAGTGACTTCTCGCCGGCGAGCCGTCGACAACTCGTTCAGTGCGGCTACGGTTCTCTTATCGACCGTTCGGTGTGCGGTCTCTGTGAGATTGCCCACGAACCGACGGCGAATTCGTTCGTTTTCGGGGACGTCGGGCGTGTTTCCGACGGACGTTTCGTGTTGCGGCGCGGTCGGCGCGAGAAAAAACGCCCCGTGCCGAGGAGGGCGACGGGGCGTTGCTGTGCTGGGCGGTCAACGGTCACGAGGGTCGGTCGTGCGGGCCGCGTTCGCCGAGGCCGGTACCTCCGACCGGGCTCGTGCTCAGTCGAGCAGGTCGATCAGGTCACGAACCTTCGAGCTGATGGCGGCCGACGTCTTTTTGATGGCCGAGGGAACCGGCAGCAGAGCGGTGCCCTGAGCTTTTGGAGCCTCCGGGGCTTTGGGCGCTTGCGGCGCTTTGGGCGCCGGAGCCGGAGCACAGCCCTCGGCACAGCCGTCGACGCACTCGACGCACTTCTTGCCGCAGTTGTCCACCACCTCGTAGCCGCACTTCTCGAGAGCCTCTTTGGCCTCTCGGCGGACACCTTTGTCGCAGTCGGCCAGGGCCGCGGTCAAGGCCTCGATGACCTCCTTCGTGCAGCAGCACGGGTGCTTCTCCAGCTGGTCGCCGATTTCGTCCGCCGCTTCTTCCCGAACTCGCTCGTCGGCGTCGTTCAGAGCGTAGATGAACGCCGCCATGATTTCGGGATTGCAGCGAGCGTCGAACCGGTCACCCAGCTCGTCGATTGCCTTGGCCCGGTCCTTTGCGTAGCAGGCGGTCTGCGACTTGAAGATCAACTCGGCAATCTCGCACGGGTCGGCGTCGCAAACCGGCTTCTCGACGCAGCACTCACCGCAGCCGTCCGCGCACCCTTTGCCTTTTTCCTTCTGGCAAGCCGGGCAAGGAATGACCGGAGGCGTGCAGGGCTGCTTCACGGCCGGAGCCTCGCACTTGGGCTGAATCGGCTTGGGAGCGCAGCCAGCGTTCGGAGCCGGCGCGACACACTCCGGCTTGCAGCTCGGCGGAGCCTTGTCACAGACCTTGCGCTGGTACGTGAACAGCTTCTGCTTACACGGCTTGTAGATGACTGGCTTCGCACACTCCGGTGCCTTCGCCTCTCCACAACCTTCCTGGTCGCCGCACGACGGACCGAACAGGTCCAGCACCCCAGCGTGGGCCGACACGCTGAGGCCGATCGTCGCGACCAACACCGTCAAACCCTTGATCCAACGCATACCGAAACCTCTCCTTTTTCTCTGAGCTGCTGCCCGCGCCGACTGGGCCCGTCTCGTTACCCCACGCCCTCCGGAAGTCGGAGGAGCCAACGCGTCGTCGACCACCGGTTCGGAATGATGGCTCGATCTCAGCGGCGCGGCGCTAGCAAACGCCCATGAACCCCGAACACTCTTGGCCGAATAGTCGCCATCACACCGCTTCGCGCCCACGAGGACGCTGTCGGTTCGCCGGTTCCTGACACTCTTGCTCCCGGCACGGGTTGTTTTGGTTGGTCGTTTCTTGAGTATCGGCGCGGCCTTCGGCCTTCGTTAGAGTCGCTCAACTGTTTGGCCTGTTACGACTTAAGCGGTTCGGTCGTTGCGGTGGTGACGGTCGTAACGGACGTGACGATTCTCGCCCTCGTCCCGGAACTGCCGTCCGTCCCAGTCCCGACGCTCCGACACAGCGCCCGACGCCCCGTCCGCCACTCGCTCGGCCCGACCGGTCCCACCCCGCTCCGCTCGGGCACGCGCTGGGCCCTCGCCTGTCCGGGCGTCGCCGCCCGCCGGCCTCCGACTCCGACTGCTCGACCCTCCCGTCCCGTTTGTCCCGCTCGTTTCGCCCGGCTGTGAGTTTGGCTACAATCGCAAGACGTGCCGGTCGTTAGAATCGGTCTTTCGAGAAAACCCGGCCGGAAGTCGCCGAGCTCACTCGGCGCGGGTCAACCCGCACCGCTTGCCGAGCTTCCGGCGGCCGGGCCGGCGTCGTCCTCCCACCGCTTGCTGCGACCCAGCTCAAAACTCCGCTGAACCGACCAAACGCAAAGGGAATTCAGGCATGCGACGTGTGAGTGGCTTCCTCTCGTTCGGGTCCACGCTCGCCTTGGCGTTGACCCTCTGTCTTGCCGGCTGCTCCGGCCAACAGTCGGACCAAACGTCCGCCGAGAAGCCGCAAGCGGCGACAGCTGCCCCGAGCGGCTCGTCGCAAAGCTCCACGGCCGCCACCGAGCAGCCGGGTTCGACGGGCAGCCAGACAGCGGGCAGCCCAACCAGCTCGACGCCAGAAAGCACCACGCCCACGGCTGCGGAGACAGCTGGGTCAGCCGCGGGTGCCGCCAAACCCAGCGGCCAGGGCCGTTTCTCGGAAACCGCTCCGTCCGCTTCCGCCGCGGCAGGCAAGCCGAAACCGGCGGAGTCGACCGCTGGCGAGCCGAAGCAGCCGGCGCCCGCGCCGCGAACCTCGCTCGCCGGCCGCTGGGTCCTGACGCTCACCCAAAACGGCACCGACTTCAAAGCTGCGCTGCTGGAATTCCAACCCTTGGGGCAGCAAGGTCAGACGCCCGTTTTCTCGTGCCGGCTGGTCGAGACGACCAGCGTGCTGCCGCCAGCTCAGCTCAAGCAGGCCGAGGCGGTCGGCCAGGACGTCCACTTGGTCCTGGCGGTGGAAGAGGACCAAATGGACTTTCGCGGGCGGTTTCGCGACGGAACGGTGCGGGGAAACGTGCTGTTCGGTGCCGGCCGCTGTGACCCGGCGCGGTTGGAGCCGACCGAGCTGGAAACGCTGAAGAACGAGCGTCTGTACGGGCCGACGCCAGGGCTGTCGGAACTGCGGAAGGCCGTCCAGGCGGACGACCCGGTGGCGGCGGTTGGGGAGTTTTGTCAGAAGTTTGCGTCCAGCCCGTTGGCGGCCGAGGCGTACGGGCAGTTGCTGTTGCAAGCGGGGTCCAAAGGCTGGGACGCCGCGCAGGTCAAGCAGATTGCGGAACGGTACGTGGAGCAGGCCGGACGCTGGGGGCAGCGGTTCGCCGACTTCGCTCGCGTCACGGTCGGGCTCATGCTCAGCAGCGTCAACTACGACCCGGACGTGACGCTGGGGCTGCTGGAGCAGGCCGAGCGCCAGGTGCCGGCCGAAATTTTGTCGACTCAACGCGAGGCGCTCGAGGCGGCCAAGGCCAACGCTCGAGCCGAAAGGGGGCGACGGTTGGTCGAATCCGACGACCCCCAGAAGCGAGCGGAAGGGGCTCGGATTCTGTCCGAGCTGCGTGAGCAACGGCCGTTCGACCCGAGCATTGCTTACGCTTTGGCTCGTTACGCGGAACGGGAAGGACGAAAAGACGAGGCCATTCGGCTGTACGCCGAGGTGGCGGTGCTGCCCATGGCCGAGCAAATGCTGTTGCAGCAGTGGGCGTCGCTGGGAAGCAAGGAGTTGCCCAGCGAAGCTTTGGCGCGGCTGTGGAAAGAGAAACACGGGTCGACGGAGGGACTGGAGGCTTTCCTCGACAAGGTCTACTCGGAGCGAATCTACAGCTTCGCCGAGGCCCGAAAGCAGCCGACGGTTTCGAACGGACACGTCATTCTGTGCGAGCTCTTCACGGGGTCTCAGTGTCCGCCTTGCGTCGCCGCCGACATTGCCCTGGGCGGCGTGGCTCACACCTACCCCCAGACGGAAGTCGTCGTCCTGCGTTACCACCAGCACATTCCCGGCCCGGACCCCATGGCCAACCCCGACACCGCTCAGCGGTTCCAGTACTACCAGGCCCGAGGAACGCCCACCTTGGTCGTCGACGGCCGGAAGGTGTCCGGGGTCGGTGGTTTCCTCATTCACGTGCCCGAGGTTTACGCTCGCATTCGGCGACCCATTGACGAAATTCTGGGCCGAGCGAGGCCGTCCCGGTCGGTGAAGATTGCTCTGAAGGCCGTGGCCGAAAACGGCGTGCTGAAGGTTTCAGCGAAGGTCGACTCGAAAGAGCCGTTGCCCGACACAGTTCGGCTGCGTCTGGTCTTGGCCGAAGACGAGGTTTCGTACGTCGCCCGGAACGGCGTCCGAAAGCACGAAATGATTGTTCGGAAAATGTTGGGCGGGCCGTCGGGTGTGGGGCCGCAGGACGGCCGGCTGTCCTACGAGGGCGAAGTGAGTTTGAGCGACCTGCGGACGCAGTTGGAGTCGTACCTGACGAACTTCGAGAAGACGCGCGGCTACCGCTTCCCCGCCCGACCGCTCGACCTCAGAGCCTTGCACGTGGTGGCCTTCGTGCAGGACGACGCGACACGCGAAGTCTGGCAAACGGCGTTGGTGCCGGTGACAGGCGAGCTGGAAGCGCGCAGCCCGCAGACGGCCGAAAAAGCTTCGTCGTCGAAACCGGCGGCGCAGAAGCCGACCGCCAAGGGCGAAAGCCCGGCCAAGGGCGAACGCTCGGCTGCGGAAGCCAAAGCGGTGAAGAAGGCTGCGGGCGGGCAGACGCCTCCGAAGTCGACGCAGCCGAAGCCGGCCCCGTCCACGCCGAAGGCTCCGTCCACGCAACCGACGTCTGACCAAAAGCAAACGTCGCCGAAGAAGGCTCCTCCCTAGTCGCGGCGAGCCGGCACGAGCGGCCGTGGCCGGAATTGGCCTCGTGGAGCGAGCCCGTGTCGGTCCGGCGGAGTGCGGACGCTCGCACGGGGCGGCGCGTGCCCGGCAGCCGCTCGGCCGCCTTGTGCTTCCGGACCCCGAGGACTGGCGAGCCGCTCAGTCCTCCTCGTCTTCGTCCTCCTCTGGCTTCGGGTCCGGCAGTCGAGGCAGCCCCAAGGCCAGCTCGACTTGTTCAGCCGCGACGGCCAAGCGAGCGTACAGACGAGAGTAAAGCAACTGGAAGCGGTCCAGGAACGTGTCGACCGCCGGAATGACGCTCCACTCGGCCTCGTCCGGCAGCTCGGGAATCAAGTAGTCGCGCAACTGCAGGTCGCGTTGGGCGTGGTCGAGCGGGTAAAGCCGCGTTCCCATGTGCTGGTAGTAGTGCACCAGGCGGTCGTACAGAAGACGAACGGTCTCCAACAGCCGTTCGGCGGCCGCCGGGTGCTGCTCTTGGGACAGCACGTGCGTCAACAGCAGCGCCCGCTTGACGGCGGCGTGAAGTGGCCCCAGTTCGTCGGCCAGCGAGCCGAGGAACTGCACGTCGTCTTGCAGCGAGTACACTTCGAACTGCCGGTCCTGACCGCGTTCGACCTTTCGCTGAACCGAAGGGACTTGCAGCAGTCTGAGCGCGGCGGCCATTCGTCGCGCCACGGCTGCCTCGAAGTGGTACAGGTGGCCGCTCAACCGGCCCAGCTTTCGTTGCAGTCCGTCTCGCCGCTCGTTCACTTTCGTCAACGAAAGCCAACGCAGCCGTTTGTTCTTCAGCCGGACGCGAAACAGCGAGACGCCGGCCTGCTTGAACGTGGCCACCACCAGCAGCTCGTTCAGTTCGGACTGCGTGTCGGAGTACTCTTTCAGAATGGCTCGAGCCCGAGGCAGCAGGTGCAGCATTTCCTGACGAGCCGCTTTCAGTTCGCGAAGTTCGGCGGGCACGTCCTGTGGCGGGTCGGTCAAAGACTTGGGCAACGGAAGCGGGCGGAACGGCGGCAACTTCACTTGGAAAAATCGGGCCAGAGTCTTGGCAATGGCCCGCTCTTCCTGTCGTCTGCGAAGAACCTCTTCGGTCGGACACAGCCTCTCCGGCTCGATCGGTTTGTCCAACGCCCGGCGGTAGAACAGCAAGGTGGCCGCTTTCGCCAACCGCTCGTAGTTTCGGAACAGCACCCTGGCCGGCGCCCGTTCCAATTGCGGAGGAAGCTGCAACAGGCCGGGAGCCTGCAAACTGCGAACGAAGGCCACACGCTTTCGCATGGCTGGGTGAGTCGAGAACACACCCTCGCGTTCCGACTCGACCAACCGACGCAACCGTCGCTGCGTGCGTTCGTCAATCAACTCCCGGTTCGCCACAATTAGGCTGGGCAGGCTGTCGACCAGCCGTCCTTCCTCCCAAAGCGAGGCCAAGTCGTCGACGGCGGCCAGACGGCCCACCTCCAGCTCGACCATGCGAGACATCGTTCGACTGAAGCACTCACTGCCCGCCACGTAAGCCTCGTACTGGTCCGCGTCGTACTCCCTCTGCCGGAACAGGTAGAACGTCACGGCGTGTCCGACCCACAGGAAACAAAACAGCAACTTTCGCGTCAGCCAGACGACGAAGCGAGCCAGCAGTAGGGGAACCATGTTGTACGAGGTTCCCTGGGTCGACCACCTCGCCAGCCACTCGTCCCACTCGTCGCGTTCGTAAACAGCTCGCCCAAACCACTGCAAGACGGCCTGAGCTGCCGCGCCGCACCGTCTGGCCCAGCCTTGCGAAAAGTGGCCCAGCTCGTGAGCCAGCACGCCCGTCAGTTGCCGAACCGTCAAGCCCTCGACCAGCGGAAGACCAATTGTCAGCACTAGGTCGTTTCTCCAAGCCCCCAGCACGCCGCCTCGGTAACTGGCGCCGGCGTTGACCCGACAGTCGACGGCAATGGCCGACGGCGCCGGAGCTCCCACGGCCTCGGCAATGCGCTGCACCCACTCGAACAGAAACGGTTCCGCCTCGCGCTTCAAGTACCGCTGCTCCTGGTCCGATGACTCTCCGGCCAGCAGCGGTTTCAACAACGCGACGAACATGGCCGAGCCGCCGACAATCGGAACCAGCACGGCCAGCAACCCGGCTCTGACCGAGTCCGCGGACGAGGCCACCTCGGGAAAGTGCAGGCTGTACCAGGCGACAAGCGCGCCCGCGGCCAACAGCAGCGAGAAGTAGACCAGCACCAACACGACCACCACCAGGAACGCCGCCAAGACCGCCAGACGGTACCCGAGCGTCGGCCGGTGCTGCGTCTGAACCGGACCCCGCAGCGACTGCCGCAGCTGCTGCCAAACCTGTTCGCGCGACGCTTGCTCTCGCTTCTGCAAAGACCGCTCTCCACCCCGAGCGGCCGAACTCGGTCGACTCGTTTCCGACATGGGTCCGTCCCGGTCTCCTGGCTCAACACCCACACACTTCCAGCTTGGACGGCGCGGCTTCACCGCAGCGACTTCTGGACCTGAACGACTTCGAGGACTTCTGGACCCGAGTGTCCGCGGGCCGCGTGCCCCGACGTCCTTCTGCACGCTGTTTCGGGAAAGGGTGGAGCGACTCGCTGCTCGCCGGCCCGCCCCGTGGCGTCCGCCGTCCAGTCCGCCGCGGAGGAGACACCGCCTCTCAAGCGCCCGCTCGCGCCTCTCGACGCAGCTCGCTGAGTTCGACCCGACGGGTTCTGAACGGCCAGCACGAAAGACGGCCTGCTGGCGGTCCAACACGCGACGGGAAAGCGAGAGACCTCCGTCCGAACGGCCGCACAGTCGCTCGGGACGTTCCGCAACGTCCCGCGACGCGCGGCACGGCCGGCCGAGGGTGGACCTGCTTTCGCTCCGCGCCCACACAGCCACTCAGACCTGTCCATTGTGGACTGGTCCACCCGTCGTTGTCCAGTTTGCCGCAGCCGACGCGAAACTCAACGGCCGCTTCTTTCGCCCGACGGTGGTTTCAGGCCGTCCACTTGCAGCTCGCTCAGCCGGCCCGTCTTCAAGTCCAACACGCACAAGCGGTGGTGGTTCGTGTCGGCGACGAAAAGGCGGTCGCCGACGCAGCTCAGTCCGCCCGGCTCGGCCAACGCCCCGGGACTTTTGCCGTCTTCTGCCGCACCGTCGAACACAGTCGTCACGCGGCCCGTGTCCGGGTCGACCGACCGAATTTTGTGGTTGTACGTGTCGGCCACCAGAACTTGGTCCTTCCACCACGCCACGGCCAGCGGGTGCTGGAACCGAGCCGACGCGCCGACGCCGTCCCGGTCTCCAAAACGGAACAACGCCCGGCCGTTGGGCAAGTTGGACGGCCCGGCCAACGTCTCGACCTGCCCCCTGCCCAGTCGCACGCGACGCACGGCCGACCCTTCGCTGTCGGCCACGAACAAGTCGGTGCCGTCTGTCGTCAGGCCGGACGGCTGAGCGAAGGCGGAACGCGAGAGCGGTCCGTCTTGCACGTCTTCGCGTCCGGTCCCGGCGAACACCTCCAGCGTGTCGGCACCCAGACGGTGTTGCCAAAGCTGGTGGCTGCCGGCCATGGCCACGTAAAGCACGTCGCCGACGGCGCACAGGTCCCACGGGCTGTTGAGCGGGGTCGAGCGCAGCGGGCCACCGCGCGGACGACCTCGAGCTTGCCGGCCGGTTCCGGCCAACGTTTCCACCGTGCGCCGTTTCAAGTCCACCACGCGAATGAGGTGGTTCTCGGTGTCGGCGACAAACAACCGCTCGCCGACCAGGGCCAAGCCTTGCGGGTGGTCGAACGAAGCCAGCTCGAACGGGCCGTCTCGTCGTCCCAGTTGTCCGCTGCCGACCACGTCGAGCAGTCGGCCGTCCAGCGAGCAGACAACGATTCGGTTGTGGCCCGTGTCGGCCACGAACAGCCGGCCGCGCTCGCCGTCTGCCAGAACTTTGCCGGGAAAACGCAGCGGCGTCGGAGCCAGTCGTTCCAAGTCCCACCGGAGCGGCTGGTCGTTCAGCGTGCCTTTGGCCCGGTGGTACTGAATGAGTTCGCGAATGGCCCGGTCCAGAGTGTCGCGGTGCCCTTCTCCTGAAACAAAGCCGCAGTAGTAGCCTTCCGGGTCAATGAGCACCAGCGTGGGCCAAGCGTGAACGTCGAACTTTCGCCACAGAACCATTCGTGAGTCGTTCACGACCGGGTGCCGAATGCCCAGACGCAGAATGGCTTGCCGAATGTTCTCGGTCAGCTTTTCGTTGTCGAACTTAGCCGAGTGGACGCCAATGACGACCAGCTCGTTCGCGTACTTTTCCTCCAGGAACTTCAGGTCGGGCAAGACGTGCAGACAGTTAATGCAGCAGTAGGTCCAGAAGTCGAGCAGGACGACTTTGCCGCGGAGCTCTTTCAGCGTCAGCGGCCGTGACGTGTTCAGCCAAGCGGTCCCGCCGTCCAAACTGGGAGCCAACGTTCGGTTCGGGAACGGGTTGGGACCGGGCGGCTCACTCACGGCAATGGCTCCTTGCAGCCAAAAGGCGACGAACAGCAGGACGGCCAGCGACCGGCCGAGCCGACAGGCACACCGGCGCAAGCGGCCGCCGGCCGAGCGGTCCAACGAGCCGCTGGAAGCCGCCGGTCCGTGTTGAGACCGACCAACCGAACGGCACCGACTTGGAACCTCTCTTGTGCGACGTTGACCGAACACCGCACGCTGCCTCCGCCTTGTCGTGGTTCGTTGTTCTCGAACCGGCCGCCGTTGTGTGTCAAACGGGAGGCCCGTCGAACGAAGCGCCGGCAAAGCCCGGACGCCGGCGGAGCTCGGACGCCGCCGAGGGCAGACGGGCCCGACTACGCGTCGGCCGCCGAGGGCTCCACCTGTTCCAGCAGCTCGTGGGCGGCCTGCAGCTCGCGCGTCAGTCCTTCGACCAGGTCAAACGTCTTCTCTTGCCCCGGCAAGACGCTCCACGTGTACGTTTCGACTTCCAAGTGGGGTGCGTCGGGCAAACCAGCCACGGCGGCCAGTGTCTGTTGCAGTTCGGACTGCGTCGTCGACAGGCGGCCCAACCGCCGAGCGTGAACGGGGACGTGGAAGTGGACCCGCCACTCGGTCGCGTCGAGCCACTCGGTCGGTGGCTGCCGCACCAGCCGTTCCGTCAGGTCCTCGCACCGAAGCACCCGCCCGTCGGCCGTGCGAGCAAACGTTTGGTGTAGGTAACGCGGCTCGACGAACCGCTCCAGCTCGGTCAGCGCCTCGGGGTCTCGTCCGGGCCGAGACACCTTCAACGCACAAGTCACGTGGACTTTGTTGACGCGAACGTCGGCCTCGGCGAGCCGCCGAACGGACTGGCCCACGTCCTCGAACAACACGGCCTGGTGGCACACGTCCAAGCAAACCCCAATGTGGCGTCGGACGGCGTCCAACCGTCCGCGTCGGTCGGCGTGGGGCCACAACGCCTTTTGGAAAAACGTCACCACCCTTTCGGTTCGTTCCAGCCAGCAGAACGGTTCCGGCTCCAACGCCAAACGGACCACCCGACCGGTTCGGTCGGCCAACTGGGCCAACTGGTCGGCGCAGTCGACCAGCCGGTCCAGACTGCAAAGAAGCCGGACTTCGTCGACGTCGGAGGCGAACCCCAAGGGAAGCGTCGAGACGCTGCCGTCCACGTCCTCCGGCAACAGTTCGCCCAACACCTGCGCACAGGACAGCGTGTACTGCAAGCGTTGCTCGTCGGCCCAGTCCGGCCGGTAGACTTCGCGCTTCACTCGCCGCTTGTGGAAGTCGCCGAACGGAAAGGCGTTCAAGCTGTAGCAGCAAAGTCGCTCGTCGCTCAACGCGGCTCGCAACCGCTCCAGCTTGCGGCGGTCCGACAGCAGCTCGTGCACGACCGGCGCCGCGAGCCAAAGGCCCACGCTGGTTGGTCGGCCGAGGTTCCGACCGACCGGGCCGGCGTAACGGCGCAGGCCCTCCAGCACCTCGTCCAGACAGCGGCCCGGGTGCACGTTGCTGCAGTAACCAAGAGGGAGACGGGAAATGGTCATGGCCGCGACAGACAGCTGTTGCGCTGCGTGCCAAGAGCTCCGTTCGGGGACGGGTCGGTGTCCACTGGCAGTCGTCCGAGCGGTTCCGGCGAGCTCAGCCAGACGCCGCCTCCAGCGAGCCTGCTCGCACAGCCGCTCGGGCTGGCTCGGCCGGACGCGGGCTCTTGCCGGTTCGGTCACGCACCGTCTCGGACCACGTCGGCCGAACGCCCGGCCTTGGCGGTCCTTGCGTCGACCTCGAGCCAACACCAGCCGCTCGTTTTGCCGAACGCGTTTCCGTCCAGGCATAATAGGCCACGCCGCGCGGGTTTCCAACGCAGGCCGTTGTTCGGCGACGACGGCGAGCGAGACAACGCGTCCAGCGAGCCAAGGCGTCCAGGGCAACAACGCGTCAAACAACACAAGCCGTCGAGCAAGAGAAGGCGTCGACGGAGGCAAAGCGTCGGGCAAGACGACGGGTGTTGGAGCAGAGTGGAGGAGGCGAAATGAGCGGCGGAGCTGGAGCGGTGGGTCGGTCTTGGTTTCGCGTTTGTGTGGTTGGCGTCGTGGCGGTTGTTGGCGTGTGGAGCGGCGTGGGGCGAGCCGAGTCGAATTCGCCTCGGCTGCCGGACTTCCACCACCCACCGGCCAACCTGCCCGGAACGCAGAAGCTGGAGCTGTCTCGGCCGCTGGACGAATTCATGGTCGACGGAATCAACCGGTTTGCCTTGCGTGAGCTGGTCCGGGCGAGAGAACAGCGTGCGGAACGGTGGCACTGGGACTACCGCAGTGGGCAGCGTTACGCGGCCAGCGTCCGAGAAGCTCGCGAGCTGTTCCGGACGCTCATTGGTGCCGTGGACCCACGTGTGAAGCCGGACGGAATTGAGCTGCTGGCGACGCTGACCCGCAGCTCGCGAGTGGCCGAAGGAACGAGCTACACGGTCCACGCGGTTCGGTGGCGCGTCTTGCCGGGCGTGACGGCCGAAGGGTTGCTGTTGGAGCCGACTGGCGAGCCGGTGGCTCGTGTCGTCTGTCTGCCGGACGCCGACTGGACGCCCGAGGACTTTGCCGGACTGACTAACCGCCTGCTTCCGCAAACGCAGTTGGCTCGGCGACTGGCTCTGCTCGGCACCGAGGTGTTGGTGCCCACGCTGATTAACCGCGACGACACCTGGTCCGGCCACCCGGAGATTCGTTTCACGAACCAGCCGCACCGCGAGTTCATTTACCGCATGGCTTTCGAAATGGGACGCCACGTCATTGGCTACGAGGTGCAAAAGGTGTTGGCGGCCGTCGACGAGTTCGAGCGGTTGAACCGGCAGTGCGGGACGGGCTTGCCGATTGGCGTTGTCGGTGTGGGCGAAGGCGGACTGCTGGCGTTCTACTCGGCGGCCGTCGACCCTCGAATCGACGCCGCGTGGGTCGGCGGTTACTTCCAGCAGCGAGAAGGGGTTTGGCAAGAGCCCATTTACCGGAACGTCTGGGCCTTGCTCACGCGGTTCGGCGACGCCGAGCTGGCCAGCCTGGTGGCTCCACGCGGCCTGGTCGTCGAGGCGTGCTCGGCGCCGGAAGTGGACGGGCCTCCGCCGCCGCGAGACGGACGGGCCAACTGTGCCGCTCCGGGAAAAATCCTCACACCGCGACTGGAGTCGGTCCGCGCCGAGTTCCGCCGCGCTCGCCTGCACTTCGACAAGCTGGGCGTGTCGGAGCAACTGGTTCTTGCGGTCAGCGGCGACGGGACCGGTCCGGCCGGCAGTCCGCAGGCAGTCCGAGCTTTTTGTCGGCTGTTGAACGTGCCTTGGGACGGTGTCCGGGCCACGTCCGACGAATTGCCCAAGCGGCTCGGCCCGTTGCCGGACGCGGCCGAACGTCAACACCGGCAGTTCGACGAGCTGGTTGCATTCACGCAACAACTGATGCGTCGAAGTGCGAAGGTGCGGCAGCGGTTTTGGAGCCGGGCCGACCGGTCGTCGGTCGAGGCGTGGGTGAAGTCGACCGAGTTCTACCGACAGTACGTGTGGGAGGAGCTGATTGGAAAGCTGCCGGAACCGACGCTTCGGCCCAATCCGCGCTCGCGGTTGGTGCTCAACGCCGACCGCTTCGTCGCCTACGAGATTCTGCTGGACGTCTACCCGGACGTCGTGGCCGGTGGCCTGCTGTTGCTGCCCAAGGACTTGCGTCCGGGCGAGCGGCGGCCGGTTGTCGTGTGTCAGCACGGTCTGGAAGGGACGCCGCTGGACACGGTGACTGGCGAGGGCCGAGCTTTTCGGGCGTACAAGGCCTTCAGCGCCGAGCTGGCTCGACGGGGCTTTGTCGTTTACGCGCCGCAGAACCCGTACCGCGGTCGGGACCGCTTCCGAACCATTCAGCGCAAGTCCAACCCGCTGAAACGGTCGCTCTTCAGCTACATTGTGCGTCAGCACCAACAGACCCTGCGGTGGTTGTCGTCGTTGCCGTACGTTGATTCAGAACGCATTGGCTTTTACGGCCTGTCGTACGGCGGAAAGACGGCTGTGCGCGTGCCGCCACTGCTGCCGCAGTACGCCTTGTCCATTTGCTCGGGCGACTTCAACGAATGGATTCTGAAAAACGTCAGCAGCGAAGACCGTTACAGCTACGTGTTCACGGGCGAGTACGAAATGTTCGAGTGGAACATGGGACACGTGGCGAACTACGCTGAGCTGGCGTCGCTGATGGTTCCGCGGCCGTTCATGGTCGAACGAGGTCACCGAGACGGAGTGGCACCGGACGAGTGGGTCGCGTGGGAGTACGCGAAGGTGCGTCGGTTGTACGACGAGCTGGGAATCGGAAACCGAACCGAAATCGAATTCTTCAACGGTCCGCACACCATTCACGGAGTGGGCACGTTTCGGTTTCTGCACCGTTTTCTGAATTGGCCCGAGCGGCAGCAAGTCGACGCAGACCAGAAGCACTGACTCGGCTCCGCCGCGCGGCGAGCCGCACCGTTACGGCTCGCGGTCTTCAATTCCAAGCGCTTGCATTCGCCGGTAGAGCCGGGCTCGGGTCAGACCGAGCAGCTCGGCGGCCTTCGTCTTGTTGTAACGACACCGCCGCAACGTCTCTTCAATGTGCTGACGCTCCACCTGTTCCAAGAACTGCTCGAGCGGCTGCGGGAGCACCGTTTGGGGAGGCGGACCGATTGTTTGAGCGTCGAAGCCGGCGCGGAACCGGAACGGCAGGTCGCGAGTGCCAATGGTCGTGTCTTGACAAGCCGTCCACGCCTCGCTGACCACCGACCACAACTCGTCCAGGTTTCCGGGCCAGTTGTACCGGCGAAACTCCTCCAGGACCGGCTCGGTGACGCCGCCAATCTGCCGGTCGCTGCTTCGGTTTAGCTGCTCGACGAACGCCTGCACCAACAGCGGCAAGTCTTCCAACCGCTCACGCAGCGCCGGCAGTTCGATTGTCAGCGTGCTGACGGTGTGGAAGAAGTCCGGACGCAGCCGGTCCTGCTCCAAAGCCGCGTGCAGGTCACCGGTGGTCGAAACAACCAGCCGCGGAGCGTTCGGGGCCCGCTGCTTCACCACCCGGACCAGCTCCTGCTGCCACTCGCGAGCCAGACACTCCACGTGGCTCAAGTACAACGTGCCGACCCGCAGGCCCGGGTGGAGCGGCTCCTCGTCGGCCGACACGGCCCGCCGCAAAGCCTCCTCCAGCCGCTCGGGCGGCAACAGCTCGCAGTCCAACGGCACGAACGCTCTACCTTTTCCCTTGCCTTCCGTGTGAATGACTCGAGCCAGGTGTTCCTTGCCCGTGCCGCGTTCCCCTTGCAACAGCACGGGCACGTCGGACTGGACGGCCAGCTTGACCTGAGCCAGCACTTTCTGCATGGCGTCGCAGCGGCCCACGACGCTCGTCAGACCGAAACGTCGTCGCAACGTCAGGCGCAACGCACCCAGCTCGGCGTGAAGCTGCTGAGCCAACGTGGGACGCACCCGCAGCTCCGGTTCCGGAACGTCGCTCACCACCCCCAGCACGCCTTGCACGTGGCCGTCGGCTGCCCGCAGCGGAAAGAAGTGAAGCAGGACGGCCGTGGTTCCGCCCTCCGCGTTCGGAACGTACGCCGGCACCTGCTTGGTCTGCCCTTGCCACACTTCCGGCGGCGGGGCCAGAAGGCCCAGCAACGTTTCCGCCGGCTCGCCTTCACTGGAGTACGAGCACGCTTTGCCGAGCAAGTCGGCGGCCTTCGCGCCCGTCAGCCGCTCGCAGCCCGCGTTGAAGTACACCAGTTTCCGTTTGGAGTTCAGAACGAAAAGAGCGGTGCCTTCGGAGCCGAACCACCGCTGAAGTTTCGCCCGTCTGGAGCTGGACCGCTTCATGTTGGCCTTCCGACGTTGTCGTTTGCAGCGACCGGTGAATTCGCCGACCGGACGGCGTCGCTCCGCCGGACGGGAGCGAGCGACCGGACGGCACCGCTCCACCAGCCCCTTTCCCTACGTCGACGCGTGCGGACCGCGAGTCTTCGACCAACGACCGCCGAGCGCTCGCCCCCCGCGCTCCCGTCTCACCGCTGCACTCGGCCGGTGCCCGAACCGCGCACCAGCGACTCGATTTCGGAACGCGTGACGAAGTTGAAGTCACCGCGAATGCTGTGCTTCAGGCAACTGGCGGCCACTGCGTAGCGCACAGCCAACTGCGGCTCCGACAGCTCCGGCGTGTTCAGAGCAAAAATCAACGCCCCGGCGAACGCGTCGCCCGCTCCGACACGGTCCACAATGTCTCGAATTTCGTACGGCCGGTAGGTTCCGTCCGCGTCGGTGGGAGCGAAGTGGCTTTGGCCCGTCTGGGCGTCGAACAACAAAGCTCCCCACCGGTTGTAGTCGGCCGAAACGCTCTCGCGCAACGTAATGGCCACCTGGCGCACCTGGCTGTAACGCTCGACAATCTGCCGCGCCACGGCAACGTAGCCCTCGACGTTCAGCCGACCCGCTTCCACGTCGCTCTTCGGAGCCGAAATTCCCAGCGACAGCTCGGCGTCTTCCTCGTTTCCAATGACCACGTCGACCTGACGAACCAGTTGGTCCATGACCCGCCGAGCCAGCTCGACCGGAGCCGTCCCCGGCTCCCAACGCCACAACTTCTTCCGGAAATTCAGGTCGCACGAGACCGGCACGCCGCGCTGGCGAGCCTGCTGGACCGCCTGCAAAGCCGCCTCGGCCGCGTGTCGACTAATGGCGGGCGTAATTCCCGTCACGTGGAACCAACCGGCGTCGTGAAAGACACGGTCCCAGTCGTAGCCTGACGCCGGAAAGAGCGAAATGGACGAACCGGAGCGGTCGTAAGTGACCGTGCTCGGCCGCTGGTTCGCTCCCGTCTCGACAAAGTAAATGCCGAACCGCCCCTCCGACGAGCGGACGACCAGGTCGGTGTCGACGTTGAGCCGCCGCAGTTCCTGTTCCAAAGCGTCGGTCAGCACGTTGTCCGGCAACACCGTCAGGAACGCCGCTCGACCTCCCTGAAAGGCAATCGACACGGCCACGTTCAGCTCGCCCCCGCCGAACGTCGCCTCCAGCCGTCCCGGAATGACCTGCCGCAACCGCAGGTGGCCTTCCGGGTTCAGTCGCAACATGACTTCGCCGAAGGTGACGACACGCATGGCTGACCTCTCTTTGCACGCTGATTGGACCCGTCGTTGACCGGTGGGCACAGCGCTTGCTGTGGCGGAGCTGATTCTGCCAGAAAGAGAGAACCAGTTCAAACGGCCAACGCGCCGCCGGGGCCTGCGCCGCTGTGCCTGCCGCGGCCGCGAACCGGTCGCGGCAAACCGACGAGCGTCCGTTGCCGCCGTTCCCCGACCAACGTGCGACAGACGGGCTGTCAAAGGCCGAAAGACTGCCGGAGCACGTCCAGGCGTTTTTCGCCAAAACGGAAAACGTCGCCCGTCTCGACGTTCACGAACGTCACGCTGGCCGGACTGAACAGGTACGGGTCCATTTGGTAGAAGTCGCGGCCCGCCTCTTCAAACAGCTCGCGAAACGGCCGGCCGTAGGCAGACGAACTGCAGGAAGGAACCAACGGTCCAACCTTGCGCAGCGACTCGTTCTCGCCGTCCACCCACAGCGTGACGCAGCCGCCGTAGAGAATGGCGTCGTTGGTGCGAGCCAATCCCTGCAGGTCGTCGCCGGCCACGGGCGGAAGGGGAGCGATTCCGTAGGCGCTTCGGACTCGTCGCAGGTCGAAGTCCAACTCGTACAGCTTGTGCAATGCCGTCTCGACCGTGCGTGCCACCACTTGGACCGTTCCGGCAAGACTGCTGGCCGACGCGACGGCCAAGGCGACTTGCCGAAGTGGCACACCGGCCGCCTCGGCCACGTGTCGAGCCACCGGTTCGTCCGGAACCTGAGCGGTCTCCAACACAGCCACGGCGACACCGGGCCGCTCGCGGTAGCCGAGCCGGTCGAACAGTTCCTCAACACCCGCCGCCGCTCGAGCCGGGCCGGAGCCAATGGCAAAGAAGTCGGGCAGACTGAGCTGCCAGCCCGCGTACTGGCTGAACAGGCACGCTTCCACCGGACAGTCCGTCCGCACTTCCACGTGCGGCCAGTCCCGTTCGTCGAACGTTCGCCAAACCAGTTGGACGTGCCCCAGGTCGGCCAGACAAATGCGAGCCAACTCCAACCCCGCCTGCAGTCCGCCCGGCACGGTGAGCCCGAAGTCGACGACCCGTGCTCCCCCGACCGTCTGGAAGTGACGAATCCGAAGCGTTTCCACCTGCCGGCAAACCCGCTCGACCACCCGCCACGCTCGTTCGTTCAGTCTTTCGACCGTCTTTTCTGTCATTCCGTCCTGGTTCCTTCCCCCGACCAATTGCCAGACAACGCTCGCCTGCGCCGGCCGCTCCCCTTCGTTCGTCCGCCCGGAAGGACGCTCGCCGCAACCACGACGGCTCGGCCCAATCGTCCCCGTTCGAGTGCCAGCGCAAGAACCGGGTCAGAGACTGGCGAGTCGGGCGCAAGGTGTCAAGCAACAGGCCAGCCGCACCGAACTGCCGGACTGCGTTTACCGAGACGCGAGCGTCCCTTGGTGGCGCACGGCGGCGGGAGTTCCCGGCCGAGGCCTTCCAGACCAGAGCACGGGAACGAGAAAGGCGAGTCGCCGACGGCTCGCCGCTCGCGCGTCTGAACGCGCTCGGCTGGTCCGCCCGGAGTCACTCGTCCGTCACGCCCACGACGACGAACCGCAAGGGCAGGCGACCCGTCTTGCCACCAGCCGTCGTCGTGGCCGTCCAGTCGACCAGCCAGTAGTCCTTTTCTTCGTCGTGGACCAACTTCGGTTCAGCCGACGGCTTGTCCGGCTTGAACAGCGGGTAGTTCGCCGGGTGCTCGCCCTCACCCGACAGCTTGCTCTTGTCGACCAGCGTTTGGTCGTCCAGCTCGACGGTCGGGTCCGGGTCTTCGGACAAGGGCAAGAGCAACAAGAAGTCCCGTTGCGGCGAGAAGTGGTTTCCGTCCTGCGGCT
>CAYSAG010000076.1:0-18685 GCA_964428935.1 uncultured Planctomycetaceae bacterium
GGGCAGGTGGTAGAGTCTGCCCGGTGTGCTGGGCCGCCGGTGGAAGCGAGTTGTCTTGCCCGGTGGACGGCTCACGCTGGGCGTGACTTTCGGCGTGCCGGCTCGCGTTCGGTTTTTTCGGGCGTTGGTTTTTTGAGCGTTCGTCGTCGTTTGGGCGCTCGTTTTCGTTTGGGTTCGTTCGAACGTGCGGTTCCGTTCGAACGTCGGTTTTCATGTTAGCCGTCCGGCCCGGCGACACAACGGCCGGTTCGGCTTTCGAACAAACGGCGGAGACATGAGCAGCGGTTACGAGCGAGAACTGGCTGTGGCGTTGGAGGCGGTGCGGTTGGCTGCCCGCTTGTGCCGGTCGGTGCAGCAGCGGCGAGTCGGTTCCATTGAAAAGGCCGACCGGAGCCCCGTGACGGTCGCCGACTTTGGCAGTCAGGCGGTGGTCGGCCGAGCGTTGGCTCAGGCCTTTCCCGACGACGCGGTGGTGGCCGAGGAGAAGTCGTCGGTGTTGGTCGAGTCGGGTGGCGAGGAAGCGTTGGCCGCTGTTCAAGAGGAGCTGGCGGCCGTGGGCGTCCAGGCGACGCGGTCGGAAATTTGCGAGTGGATTGACTGGGGGCGAACCGACGGAGCCGCACGCCGCTGGTTGCTCGACCCAATCGACGGCACCAAAGGGTTCCTCCGCGGCGGTCAGTACGCCGTCGCCTTGGCTCTGGCCGAGGAGGGTCGGTTGGTAGTGGCCGTGTTGGCGTGTCCGAACCTGCCCGTGCAAAGCCTGGACAGCAACTCCGACGTGGGTTCGCTCTTCTTCGCCGTGGCCGGGCAGGGCAGCCAGTTCCAGCCGCTGGAGGGCGGAACGGCTACACCCGTTCGCGTCAGCCAGTGCCGCGACCCGGCCGAGGCTTTGGTGTGCGAGTCGCTCGAGTCGGCTCACACGGCTCACGACCGCTCGGCCGCCGTCCAGCAACGGCTGGGCGTGACGCGGCGAGCTTTGCGGCTGGACAGTCAGGCCAAGTACGCGTTGGTCGCTCGCGGCGAGGCCGACGTCTACCTGCGACTGCCTTCGGACCCGCAGTACCGCGAGAAGGTTTGGGACCACGCGGCCGGCGCGTTGTTGGTCGAGCAGTCGGGCGGCACCGTGACGGACGTCAACGGTCAGCCGCTGGACTTCACCGTCGGCCGACGGCTGGAAAAGAACTGCGGCGTGGTGGTGACGAACGGGTTGCTGCACGACGGAGTTCTTCAGGCCATTCGGCAGGTGGGCGTGGAGTGAACCGAGCCGGCTGGGACGGACGCGTCCACGCGCCTCGGGCACCACGGCGCGAACCGACAATGCCACAAAACACTCATGCCACGTGACGCTCACGAACAACGCCGCTTTCTGCTCGCGCAGTTGCTGGCCCTGCTGGCCGGGCTAGCCGTGGTGTTGCCGGTCGAGCTGACGCGGTTGGTCAGTCAGGCTTTGGGGCCGGAAGGACTGGTCGGTGCCCTGACGGGCTGGAACGTGGACACGACGCCGTACTTCTTCTTGTTCTTGGCGTTGCCGTGGTTTTGGCGGCGTCGAGCGGACCGGGGCGGAGCGGCCGAGGCAGGCGGAGCGGCCAGCGGTCCAGCGCGGACCGGCGGGGAGCGGACCGGCCGGGAGGAGGGTGGTCGGGAGCGGAGCGGTCGGAAGCCACGAGGACAAGGCGAGCCGGGGACGGGCAAGAAGCGGCTGCGGCGGGCCGACGTTCGTCGAGCGGCGAGCCGGAGCGGGCCTGGCGAGGCGTCGGGAGGGAGCCGTCTTGGGTTCTGGAAGGCCGTCGCCGTCGCGCTGCAAGATTCTCCGCGCCAGCCGACACTGCCGGCTCGGACGGCGCGGACGACCGCCGCCGGGCTGGCCTTGACCGTCGGACTGGTCGCTCTGTGGGCCAGCGTGCACGTGGCGCAAGCCCGCGTCGGGCCGGACGGCTGGTTCCGCTTCGGCCAGCTTCCGCCGGCTTTGCACGACGAGTACAGCTACCTCTTTCAGGCCAAGACTTTTCTGGCCGGACGCCTTTGGTTCCCCAGCCACCCGACGACTCCGCACCTTTTCGACCAAATGCACGTGCTGAACGAGGGTCGGTTCGCCAGTCGGTACTTTCCGGGTGTGGGAGCGTGGTTGGCTCCGTTCGTCGCGCTGAACCGCCCGCACTGGGGACACTGGCTGGCCAACGCGCTGACCGCCGTGTTGGTGTTCGCCGTCGGGCGAGAACTAGCCAACAACGGCGTCGGGCTGCTGGCCGGTCTGCTGTTGGCGTTGGCTCCCGGCTACGCTCTTTTCAGCAACTTGCTGCTGTCCCACCACCCGACGCTGGTCGGGCTGAGCGCGTTCACGTACGGTTTTTTTCGGTCGGAGCGGACCGGCGGCTGCTGGCCGGCCCTGGCGTCGGGCGTCGGGCTGTCGTTTGCCATGCTGTGCCGGCCGTTGACCGCGTTCGGCTACTGCCTGCCCTTCGCCGCGACGGTGGCCGTTGGACTGGTTCGGACGTTGGCCGGCGCGCGGGTCGTCGAGCAGCGGGAGGCGACGGCCGAGGCCGGTTCAGGCAAGACGCGTGTGGAGGCCGGTCCGGGCGAGACGCCTGGCTGCGCGGACGCTCAGGCGACAGAGCGAGGGCCCCGGTGGGCACGCCAGTGGAAACGGGCGGGGTGTCTTGTCGTCCCCGTGCTGGTCGGACTGGCCTTCCTGGCGTACTACGACCACGCCTTGACCGGCCGTGTGCTGGTCACTCCCTACCAGCTCTACACCGACACCTACACACCGCGGCACGTGTACGGGTTCAACAACGTGGTTCGAGGCCAGCGGCGTTTGGGCCCGCGCGTGTTGGAGAACTACGACCGTTGGGCCGAGAACCTGACGCCGTCGTTGGCCGTGCGGAACGTCCGAAACCGACTGCTGGCCAGTTGGCAGTGGACGGTGGGGGTCGTTCCGCTGCTTCTGACGACGGTGTTTGTTTGCGTCGGGCTGCGCGGCGTGTCGTCGGGGTGGTGGCTGTTGGTCGGGGCGTTGCTCGGCGTCCACGCCGTGTACTTTCCGTACTGGTACGACGGCATTTTGCACTGGCACTACGTGTTCGAGACGGGCCTGCTGTGGACGCTGTTGCTGGCGGTGGCCACAGCGCGAGCGGTGGCGGCGTGGCGTCGTCAGGGTCGAACTCGAATGCCGGTCTGGTGGGGACTGGTGCTCGCTGCGGCCGTGGCCGTCAACTGGGTCAGCCTTCCGCCTGTCTGGGCGACGTCGCGACTGCGAGCGGGAATCGAGGAGTTTGCGTTTCCACGGCTCCGGTACGAAGCCTTCCGTGAGCTGGTGGAACGAGAAGTGACGGAGCGACCGGCGTTGGTGCTGGTCGAGCCCGACCCGGCGGACCGTCACATGGACTTCGTGGTGAACGACCCCGACTTGAGCGGCCCGGTGTTGTTCGGCCGGTTTCGGCCTCAACCCGACCGGCCGCTGCCGGCACAACTGGCCGACGTTCTGAAGACGTTTCCCGGGCGAACCGTCTACTTGTTCCGCGAACAGGACTGGTCGCTTCGGAAAGTGGGTCGGTGGGGTTCGGCCGGTCGGCTCGGTGCGGGCAGCGGTCGGGAGGCGTCGAAGCGGGCCGAGAGGGAGCAGTCGAACCAGACCGAGAGGGAGCAGTCGAACCAGACCGAGGGGGAGCAGTCGACGTTCGGTTTGGAAGACCGACGGTGAGGCGTGCAGGGGTGACGTTTTCGGGAGGCGAGCGGTGAGTGTCGACCCGGTCCCAGCAGACCGCTCCCACCTTCGCCTGTGGGCGTGGGGCGGGCGGGAGTACTGGTTGGGCGAGTTTCCCTGGCTCATGGGAATTGTCAACGTCACGCCCGACAGTTTCTCCGACGGCGGTCGGTTCCTGGACCCGAAGGCCGCCGTGGAGCACGGGCTTCGGTTGGTCGAAGAGGGAGCGGACATTTTGGACGTCGGCGGCGAGTCGACTCGGCCGGGCGCCGAGCCGGTGTCGGCGGAGGAGGAGCTGCGCCGGGTCATTCCCGTCATTCAGCGCCTGGCCGAGCAGACCACGGTTCCCATTTCGGTCGACACGACCAAGTCGGTGGTCGCTCGCGAAGCCATTCAAGCCGGGGCTCGAATTGTCAACGACATTTCGGCGTTGCGGTTCGACCCGCGAATGGTCGACGTGTGCGCCGAGTCGGACGTGGGCGTTGTGTGCATGCACATTCAAGGCACGCCGAAAACCATGCAACGGCGGCCGCACTACGAGCTGCTCGGACGCGACCTGCTGGAGTACTTCCGTGACTTGCGGCGACGGCTGGCCGGGCGTCTGCCCGAGCAGCGCGTGGTCTTCGACCCGGGAATCGGTTTCGGCAAGACCGTCGAACACAACCTGGCGCTGCTGGCCAACGTGCGGTGGCTGCGAAGCTTGGGCCGACCGGTCCTGGTGGGGCATTCACGCAAACAGTTCCTGCACGCTCTGCTGAACCGGCCCGTGGAAGAGCGTGTCTGGGGAACGGTGGGAGTGAGCGTGGCGTTGGCCGCGCAGCGGGTCGACATTCTGCGCGTGCACGACGTGAAGGCCGTTCGCGACGCATTGGTGGCTTGGCGAGCCGTGGCCAGCCGCACGGACGACCTGAGCCTGCTGTTCGGGACAGAAGAAAAACCGAGCGACGGGCACGCGCAAGACACGGCCAAGTCCTCGTAAGGGCAATCTTCGCCGTCGCCCGGGCGCGCGACGGACCTTGTGATTTGGACGGCTGGTCAAGTTTTGCAGGAGAGAGGAAATGAAACGAGCTGGTTGCAGGGTTGCGGGAGCGACGTCGGCCTTCTCGCTGGCCGTTCTAGTCGGACTGACCTTGCCGAGCGTGGCCGCCGACTGGCCCACGTGGCGACACGACGCTCAACGCAGCGGGGTGACGGCCGAACAACTGCCCGACCGACTGCAGTTGCAGTGGGTGCGTGAGCTGCCGGCGTTCGAGCCGGCCTGGCCGGTCGAACCGCGACTGCAGTTCGACGCGTCCTACCAGCCGGTGGCGGCCGCCGGTCGCCTGTTCGTCGGCTCGCCGGTCGACGGCAGCGTGACGGCTTACGACGCCGACACGGGCCGCGAGCTGTGGACGTTCAACACGGAAGGCCCGGTGCGGTGCGCGCCGGCGGTGTGGGAAGGAGCCGTCTACGTCGGCTCGGACGACGGTTGGCTCTACTGCCTCGACGCGGCCACCGGTTCCCTCCGCTGGAAAGTTCGCGGTGTGCCGGACGACCGGCCCGACTACCGGCACCTCGGCAACAACCGACTCATTTCGTTTTGGCCGGTCCGAGGGGGACCGGTGGTCGTCGACGGCGTCGTCTACTTCGGCGTCGGCCTTTGGCCGACCTTGGGTGTGTTCGTCGAAGCGGTCGACGCACGGACCGGCCGCCGCTTGTGGGTCAACGACCGAGTCGGCTACCTCCGGAGCGTTCGGGTCGACCACAACGACCGGACCGACGTCGGACTGTCGCCGCAAGGCTACTGCCTGTTCGTGGACGGCAAGTTGGTCGTGCCCAGCGGCCGTTCCATGCCCGCTCGGTTCGACCCCAAGACCGGGCGAATGCTTTACTACGTGCAAGGCTACCGAAACGGCGACGCGCGGGTCGTGGCGTCGCAACGGTTGTTGTTCGTCGGTGAACGGGGCGTGGTCCGAATCGAAGACGGACGCGAAGTGGGCAGCCGCTGGGCCGAAGCGGGCCAGGAAGCGCCGGAAGGCTGGAACGGAGCCAAGCGCGACCTGTTCGAAGGCCCCTACTTCGGCTACAAGTTCCTGCCGGCTTGCGACTACCGGTCCGTGTTCGACGGCCGGGCCGCGTACGGAGTCGAGCGGGGTCGGCTGTACGGCTACGACCTCAGCCGCGCCCGCATTTCCCTCTACGAGAAAAAAGTCGACAACCTGACCCTGCACCCGGCTCGCTGGGACGCTCCACGACTCTGGCCGCCGTTGCCGCTGGCCGACGCGGACGCGGGCTCGACCCAAGTTTCCATTAAGGCCGGCAGCCGGCTTTACACGCACGTCGACGACGTGTTGTTTGCCGTCGAGCTGCCGAGGGTCGACGCGGCTCGAGCGGCCGAGCCGTCGAAGGCTTCCGCGGGCCAGGTTGCCAACCAGCGGCCACGCGTCGTCTGGAAGCAGAAGCTGGACGGAGTCCCAGCCAGCATGTTGGCCGCCAACGGGAAGTTGTTCGTCGTGCTGAGCGACGGGCGGCTGTGTTGCTTCGGAGCGAAACCGGGCGAGCCGAAACGGTACGCGGCTGCGAAAAAGCCGCTGGCCGAACAGAACGACGCGTGGACGGACCTGGCCCATCGACTGCTGGAAGTCAGCGGCGTCCGTGAGGGCTGCGTGTTGGTGCTGGGCCTGGACCAGGGACGGCTGGTCGAAGAGCTGCTTCGGCAGTCGCGCTTGCGGGTCTTTGCTGTCGACGCCGACGCTGCAACGGTTTACCGGCTGCGTCGGCGGCTGGTGCGAGCGGGTCTGTACGGCCGGCGTGCGGAGGTGCTGGTGGGTGAGCCGACGACGTTCCTGTTTCCGCCGTACCTGGCCAACCTGGTCGTTTCGGAGCAGCCCGGGCCGGACGGACCGCTGGGGGCAGTGCCCGCAGAGCGGTTGTGTCAACTGCTCCGGCCGTACGGCGGAACGGCGTGCGTGCGGGAGCAGCGGGGACCGGGGCGGAGCGGCGCCGAGACGAAGCTGGCGGAGCGTTGGCGAGCGGCACGGGTGGCGGGCGTCGAAGTCGTGACGCTCGGCGAGTGGACGCTCCTTCGCCGCCCGGACGCTTTGCCCGGTGCGGCCGACTGGACGCACGAGTGCGCCGACGCCGGACGCAGCTACTTCTCGAAAGACGAACGCGTCCGACACCCGCTGGCGGTTCTGTGGTACGGCGACGGGCCGGACTACGGGTTCCACAAGTGGAAGGACTACGGTCGGGGTGTCAAGCCGCAGGTCTGTCGCGGCCGTCTGTTTGCCTTCAACGACCGCACGCGAGTGCTGAGAGCGGTCGACATTTACACGGGCCGACGGCTTTGGGAGTACAAGACCCCGACGCCGTTGGTTCGGTTCGTTTCGTTGCCCGACGGCGTCTACGTCGCTCACGGCCTGCACTGCGACGTGCTCGACCCGGCGACCGGCCGGCGCCGGCAACGGTTCCGTCTGAACGTCGACGTTCCGAGCGGGCAGAGTCCGGGTGTGGTTGGCGTCCGGGCGACCGACGACCTGCTGGTCGTGGCCGTCGGCTTCAACCTGCCGACTCACCACAGTCACCCGGCCATTGAACAGGGGCTGTGGGACGCTCGCGTGTTGGTCGCCTTGGACCGCCGGACGGGCCGACAGCTCTGGGTGCGCGAGGCCACCGACCGCTTCAACCTGCACGCGGTTGCTGTCGGAGGCGGACGGGTCTACTGCGTGGACTCGAAGCCGCCGCGCGAGCTGGACCGGCTGCGACGGCGAGGGCAGGCGGCGAAGACTTTCCCGTCCACGCTGCTGGTGTTGGACGAACGCACGGGCCGAGAACTTTGGCGTCGCACCTTCCAGTACCCGCCGCTTCCCACCCTTTCCTGGCTCAGCATTCGGGCCAACGACGACTGGGTGGCGTACAACGCGACGCACGAGGTCCTGCTGACCGGAAAAGTGGGCCAAATTCACGCGCTGGACGCCAAGACCGGTCGCCCGTTGTGGCACCAACCGGGGGGCGGTCAGCAGCCGCTCATTGTGGCCGACGACTGGTTTCTGACTCAGGCCGGTCTGAAGTACGACGTACGAACCGGCGAGCTTTCGTCCGAGCAGCCGCTTTTCCGCCGCGGCGGCGGGTGCAACTACGCCGTCGCGACACGGCACTTGGTCTTCCTGCGCCGGCGGTGTGCGACGTACGTGGAGTTGGACCGAGGCGTCGAACACAGCCTGCGCACGCTCCGCTCCGGCTGCAGCAACAGTCTAGTCGCTGCCGGCGGGTTGCTGAACGTCCCGTGCTACGCTGTGGGCTGCGTGTGCAACTACCCGCTCCAGACTTCGTTCGCTCTGTTTCACCTGCCAGACGCCGCCGGTTGGGAACCGAGCGCTCCGCTCGAACTGGCCGCTCCGTGAGCGACAAGACTTTCGTTGTCGACCGGGGCCGACTGGCGAGCGCGAAGACCAAACTACGCCAAGTAGAAAATCTGCTCCATTGGAGCCCAAACTTGCCCTTCCGGTAGTTCCTCGACCGGCTCCAAACACGGGTGGCAAACCTTCCACCACCGTTGCGTTTCTTCGTGCGCGGCCATTTTTTTCATGTCCGCCTCGAAGTCCTCGCCCGTGTACTCCAAGTAGCTAAACAACCACTTCTCGCCGTTGGGCAAGGTCTTCACGAAAATCGAGTAGTTCTGAATGTTGCACTGCTTAATCATTTCCAGCACGCCCGGCCAGACGTTGGCGTGCAGCCGAATGTACTCGTCTGCCTTCTCGGGTTTCAGCCGGGTGACCCAACCAATGCGTTGCATGCCCCACCTCCTTTTCAACGTGCTCGGTTCCCCACACGACTCGCCAGACGCTCACCTCACGGCCCGAAAAAGCCCACAGCCGAACGGCACGCCCAACGTCTTGCTCTCGCCGCACCAAAGGGCTAGCGCTGCTGGCGCTCTTTCTGCCGTCGGCGTCGCTCTTCCTCCGCCCGAATCTTGCGGGCCGAAATGCTGCGGAACTCCCAAGGAAGTTTCGTGTCGGGAGGCAGCGAGTCGAGCACGGCCTTCAGCCGTTGGTAGGCGTCGCGAGCGGGCGCTTGACGCAAGACTTCGGTGCCGGCCAGGTTGTGCAGCTCGAGCGGGTCTTCGGCCAAGTCGTAGAACTCGCCGGTCGAGTACAGTTTGAACCGCTGGCCGCGAATGACGCGGGTCTTGTAGTACTGCGTCAGACACCACGGCCGCCACGGTTTGCTTGGCCGTCGGCCGAGCAGCTGCGCAGCGAACGAACGGCCGTCGATTTTCACGCCGTCCGGCAGTTTCGCGCCGGCCAGTTCGGCCAGCGTCGGCAAAATGTCCGTTGCGTCGAGCAGGTCGTCCAACTCAGTGCAGCAAGGCACCAGCCCGGGGCAGTTGACAATGAGCGGCACGTTGATGCCTCGCTCCTTGAGCGAGTAAATGCCCTCCCCGGAAATGCGGCCGTTCACTCGCCCGCCCAGGCTCAGGTTGTAGCCCTGGTCGGTGCCGTTGTCCGTTCCGTTGTCGGAGGTGACGAACAGAATCGTGTTGTCGCGCAGACCCAGCTCTTCCAGCGTGGCCACCAACCGTCCGACCAAGTAGTCCGCGTAGCGGACCATGTCCGCAAACTGCTCGCGCGGATTCAGCTTCCGCCCCTTGTTGTGTGGCGTGGACACCACGGGAATGTGCGCCAAGACCGCCGAGTAGTAGGCAAAGAAGGGCGCGTCCCGGTGTCGACGCATGAAGTCGATTAGGAAGTTGCTGTAAATGTCGGGGCCGAAGCGGCCCGTGGTGTCCAGCCGCTTGCCGTTCTGAATGACGTACGCGTCCCAGTAACGTTTCTTGTGCGCCGGGTGGCCTTTGTGCCCTTCAGGCCAAATGCAGTACTCCTCGAACCCGTGCTTGTTCAGCGCGTCCTTTTGGGCCGGGTCGAACAGGTCGTTGATTTGCCACTTGCCGGCAATGGCTGTGTGGTAGCCGGCCGAACGCAGCACGCGGGCCAGACAGACTTCACGTTTCCAGTCGAAGTAGCCGCCTCCGTAAATGGCCGGGTCGTGGTGCGTGTGCCAACCGGTCCGGAAGGGGTAGCGACCGGTGAGCAGCATGACTCGCGTCGTGCTGCAGACGGGCGTGACGTAGAAGTTCCGCACCTTCAGACCCGTGCAAGCCAGGCGGTCAATGTTCGGCGTCGCGTTCTCTTGGCTGCCGTAACAGCGGAACCAGTCTTTTCCGATGTTGTCCAGAAGAACGAAGAGAATGTTCGGCGGTCGACGTTCCCGTTCGGCTGCCCGAAGCCCGGCCCCGGCCAGCGGCCCCAGCAGCGTGACGAAAGCCAGAATGCACAGCGTCGTTCGCAACTGCCGTTTCATCAGTGGACCTCCACCAACCGTCCGCCTTTCTCACCGGCCGCAGCGGCACACGGACCAACTCTACTGCACTGGCTCGTCGAATTCACTCAAGTCGAGCGGGTAGGTTCCGTGGCGGCGGACCAGTTGGACCACGTAGTCGTACGTCGCCGGGTCGACCCGGGAAGAAATGGAGTGGTCCGACTGAAAGACGTAGCCGCCGCCCTTGGCCGCGTTCAGCTTCCGGAGCACCTCGGCCCGGACCCGCGACCGGTCGTTCGTTTCCAGAACTTGCACGTCAATGTTTCCGTTGAAGGCCAGCCGCCGGCCGAACCGTCGTTTCAGCTCGACCACGTCCAGGCCGGCCTTGGCTTCCAGCGTGTTGTACGCGTCGACGCCGCACTCAATCAGGTCTTCGAAAATCGGCAACGCGTTGCCGCAGCCGTGGTAGACCACCTTCAGACCGGCCGCGTGGACCGCGTCGCAAATGCGTCTGAGCTGGGGTTTGTGGACGCGCCGCCACAGCTCGGGCGAGAACAGCATGCCTCGTGTGCTGGCCACGTCGCCCCACACGTAAATGCCGCTCAACTTGCCCCGAGCCGCCTCGATCTGCCCTTCGACGATTCCGACCAAGAAGTCACCAAGGCGTTCGGCGAACCGAGCCAACCGCTCCGGGTCCTCGGCCATCTTGTAGTACACGTTCTCCGGACCGATGATTCGCCACAACTGCTCTTGAACCTCGCACACGCTGCCAAAGACGCAAAAGTCGTCGGCGTAGGCCTCGACCCGCTCGACGAACGACGGCAGCCCCAAGTTGATTCGGTCGCCGACCGAGTTGATTTGGTCGTCAATGGCCTCGTAGTAGCGCCGCGGGTCTTTCGGGTCGTCGAATTCGAGCGACTCCATTTGCTCGAACGTCTGCGTTTCGAACTCGAGAAAGTTGGGCATGGGACAGCCCGCTGCGTGTTCAATGGTGGCGCCGTAGCCGGTTCGGACCACCTTCCGCTCCGGCGTGTCCTCCAGCACGCGAATGCCCGTTACGTGCGGGTCCATGTTCGGCGTGACGACGACCAGGTCCAAGTCCCAGTAGCGGTACGGGTCGAAGTCGTCCCCCACGTTCAGTTCCCGACGGCACCGGTCCAGAAAGTCGCTCCAGAAGAACTCCCCAATGGGCACTCGGTCCGGCTGCTGGTGGTCGAGTGCCTTCAGGACGCGTTCGGTTTTCTCGGTTGAATGCATTCTGGCGCTACCTTCACCGTTTGTCGGAACTTTGGTCGCCTTCCGGAAAAGGCTTGTCGAGCCACGGCGTCAGGAACCAGTAAGGAGCGTTGTGCACCCGAATCGACTCGGGAATCCCGCGGGCCGTCTCTGGAGCGAGCGTGATCAGATGCAAGGACGCTTGCGGAAATTCAGACGCCGCCGCCTCCAGGGCCTGCACCTCACGCTCGCGGGTGTCCGGGTCATCCAGCGTAGCACACGCCTGAATCAATTCCTCTTGGCCGTCGGCGTGTCGGGCCAGAAAATCGACCTCGTACCCGTCGCGAGTGCGAACGTAGCGGACTTCGGCATCGCGTCGTTCCAGTTCAATCCGCACCGCCGTCTCCAGCGCGTGGCCAATGTTCGCCTTGCCCGACCGATCGAACACGGGAATCAGCCCCGGGTCGACCGGGTACACCTTTCGCGGGTTCACCATCCGGCGACGTTCCGAATCGGTCGCCAGCCAGCTCACGCGGACCAGAAAGCAGTCTTCGAGGTAGCCCAACAAGTGGTGCAAAGTGTCCCGACCAACGCTGATGCCTTGCGACTTGAGGACATTGTGAAACTTCTCGACGCTAAAGGGAGACGCCGGATTGGCCAACAAATGCCGGACCAGCCATCGAAGGCTCACCACGTTGCTCACTCGGTGGCGTTCGACCACGTCGCGCAGGATCGCCACGTCCACGTAGTCTGTCAAAATTCGGCGACGATCCGCCGCGGTCAGGCCCTGCACCTCAGGAAAACCGCCCACCGTCAGATACTCACGGAAGGCACTTTCCAAGAAGGAACGCGTCGGCGGTTCGAGCAGCTCGAGTCGATCAGGCAGGGCTTGGCCTCGGTGCCGCAGGAACTCCTCGAAACTGAACGGGAAAAGAGCAACCTCCCAAGCTCGGCCGCGCATGGCCGTTGCGATCTCCCGCGACAGGAGCGCCGACGACGAACCACTAACCAAGACCTCGACGTTTTCCGTGTCCAGCAGCCGGCGCACAAACCGCTCCCAACCAGGAACCGCCTGCACTTCGTCAAAGCACCACGTGACGGTTTGATCCCGGCGAAATGACGGAAACAAGCGGTAATACTCTTCAACCAGCCGCCCAAGCTCCCGCACGGCCAGCCCGACCAACCGGTCGTCTTCCAAATTGAAGTACGGCAGACGCGGGCGGGGCACGCCGCCTTCGTGCCGCGCGGCTCGCAACTGGTGCAAGAAGGTCGTCTTGCCGACGCGGCGCATGCCGACCACCGCCGTGGCTTTCCCCGGAAATGTCGCGCGATGCCAAACTTTCCGTCGCGTCAGCTGAGGCCACGGCGCCGTCACGGCTTCGCGCAAGTACTCGTCCAACCGACTGTTGAACGGAGCTTTGTCGGCGTGCGGACCAACGGGCATGTTTTTCTCCTTCTACGGAGGAGAATATCCTAGCAATTTCTCCTCCTGTCAAGGAGAAAAAGGGAGCCGGCCGGGTCTCAATGGGCGAGCGACGAACGCCAGCCCGACTTAAGTTGCTTTCCTCTAACGACTTACGACGACATCGGCCTGGCGGTCCGGCGGCGTCACCTTCAATAGACGCACCCGCCCGTCCCGGTACTCACACTCGACGACCGTCCGTCCCGGAGCGTGCAGTTTGAACGAGACGTTCCAGTCTTTGGGCCAGGCCGGCAGCAGGTAGATTTTCTCTCCATCCGTTTGCAGGAGCATGGACTGCAGAGCTTTGACAAGAATCGAGCCGTGGTCTTGGTCCGGAACCCAGTCGTAGTTGGGTCCCCAGAAGGCCGGGAAGCGGCACTCGCGGCACCAGCGGCGAGCGCGTCCGACCACGTACTCCCGTGCCTCTTCAGCCAGCCCGAGGTACGCCATGAAAACGTCGTCCTGACGCCAGCCGGCATTGCCCTTGTTCCACCGGTGCCGCAACGCCTCGACCCCCAGCTGTGCGCTGGGTTTCTCGAAGGCCACCAACCGGAAGGGGAACACGGCGTAGAGCTCCGGGTTTTCAATGTTGTGCTTAATGGCGTACCGCTCGGCAGGAGCCAGCATTTTCACACCGTCGACTTCGCGCAAGGGCAGTTCCGGCAGCTTCGACCGAAGCGACTTCCAAAACGTTCGCTCTTCGACCGTCGTCAGCCGCTCGGGCAGCGCCAGCAGCCGGGCCGTCAGCGCGTGCAGGCCGGCCAGCTCGGGCATGGGGTTCGTGCAGTCCCACCAGGTTTCGAGCGCCTGAGCTGGGTGGAGGACGAGCTTGCCGTCCGGGCCGACCCGGTAGTGCTGGTCGAAGAAAGTCAGAATTTCGTGGGCCGTGGGCAACGCGGTCGATTTCAAGAAGGCTTCGTCTTGCGTGTAGTCGTAGTAGTCGAGCATCAGCCAGACCAGCTCGAGGCCGCTGACCCATTCCCACTTGTGCCAGCGGCTGGTTTGCAGCTTGTCGTCTCCGCGTTGTTCAAACGGCGTCCAGCCGTAGGTCTCGCTGAACACGTCGCCCCAGAAGTAAATGCACTCGGGAATGAACGCGCCGTCGTGGCCGAAGTAGAGTCGCGTGCGGTAGCGAAACAGCGGCATGAGGTCGCGACCGTACATTCGGAACAGCGGCTGGAACATTTCGAAGTCGCCGGCCGCACACAGGCCGTAGTACGGAAGTCGCGTGTTCTGCCACCAGTAGCCCGGTCCCCAACGGCGGTAGTCGGCGTCACCGGGTTTGCCTGGCCAAGGCATGGTGAACAGCGAGCCGTTGAACTTGATTGGGTAGCGGCCCCGTCCGGCGCAGGCCGTAATGAACCGCTGCAAGGCGTAGCCGCGGCTGACGACGAAGGCGTCGTCGAGCCCTTCCTCTCGCTCGGCTGCGACTTCCCGCCCGTCGACGAAAAGGCGAATCCAGCCCGTGCGGGTGTCGACGACGCCAGCCACGTGCGTCCAACGGTTCGGCCGCAGTGCTCGACGCCGACCAATCACGTGCCGACCCACAATCAGCCGCGCACTGTTGCCCGGGTACGTGTCGAGCAGGAAGCCGTCGGCGCCGCCGGGCGTGAGCTTGTCGACCAGTCGGCCGCCACCTCGCGGCAGCTTGTCCGGACGGACCCACGCTTCGACGGTCAGACCGTCGTTAAAGGTCCAGTCTCTGGAGCCTTTCAGTGACTGACCGACTTGCGGAGTGCCCGAGTACAGCAGACCGGGTTGGTCGGGAAGCGGTTGCGTTCGCTCCAGCTTCGCCAAGCCGCGAATTTCCTCTTCGCTCAACGGACGGTTCCACACGCTCACCCGGCCCAGCTCGCCCTTCAACCGGTTCTGGCCGTGCTGGTCGACGCCCACGCGAACGGCGTGCCGGTTCCGCGGGACGAGCGGCTTCGGTGTCTGCGGCCGAGCGGACGTCACGTGAATCCAGCTTCGGTTCCAGAACTCGGCCCACCACGCTTCGTGCTCGCGGCGCCGTTGCTCGAACGGCGTCTTTTCGACCTCGTCGATTAGCCGGTCCACGGCTGTCAGCCACTGCTGCGGCGACGACGGGTGGAGCGTGTGGACGTAGACGCTGAAGCGGTGCGTGGTCGAGCGGGGCGACTGCAGGTGCCAGTCGTCGACTCGCCGACCTCCCTCCGCTCGAATGACCGCTCCAAACGTGCGGTGCAGCAGCGGGTCGGGACGGTCGAACCCGCTCAAACCTTGAATCTTGGCCGTCAGCGCGGGTCCCACCGACTTGACGTTGTGGTGGTACCACCCAATCCGCCCGGCTTGGTCCTTGAGCACGGTGTCGGGTTCGACAATGGTCGGAGCGTGCTTGTTGTCGGGGCGAGAGCGGTCGAGCAGGACGTCGCTCACCTCAATGCTCGGCAGCTCGTACCGCTCCGTCCGCCACAACTCAATCGATGCCGTGGCCGTTGTGGGTCGCTGGCTGTCCACTGTGACGTAAACCACCGGGTGGTTCGCGTCGACCCACAAGCGCAGCGTGAGCCGCTCGCCCGCCTTTCCCCAACGAGCGACCAACGTCGCGTCCTGCAATTGCAGCTCTTGGCGGAACTGTTCGCTCGTCGGCGGACACGGGTCGAACGAAACGCGAACCCGCCCCACTTTCAGCAGCCGGCCGTTGTCTCCCCACGAGTCGGTCCGAGCAATGTAGAACACGAGGTCGCCGTTCGGCTCCACCCACGCGTTCAGCCCAATTTCGCCGTTTCCGAGCGGCATGGACCCAAGGGCGTCGCGGCTGGGCGAGTTCCAGACGACGTTGTACCGCTGCGGGCCACGAGGGTCCTGGGCGAGCGTGGCCTGCGGCTTCGAGCTCGCCGTACGCGTCGTCCTCTGCTCCACGCCCTCGGCCGCGTGCGCCGACAGCCCGGCGTAAACCTCGACCAACGCCAAGAAGGTTGCAAGCGTTTGAAACCGGCCGAGCGTCCTCATGAAAGCAGCTCCTCTTGGTGTGTCGCAGACCAATTCGCTCGCGAAATTCGCTGCCGCCGGTTGCCCTGTCAGTGGGCCGCAGCCGACCGAGCCGGCTACCGGTCGTTTCGGAACGTCCGAAAGCCTTCCGGCTCCACAGTAAACCCTCTCGGGTCGTGCCAAGCAACCTTCGAAAAGTTGACGACCACGGACCAGCCAGACGAAAACCGCGTTTCCTGCACCAGTCGGTCCGCAGACAGAAAGCGGTGGTCGGTCAACTCGTCGAAGCCGATTTTTTCGTGCCAGCCGCACACGTTCTTGTACGTTTGCCAGTAGCGGTCCTTCACCTTCGCCCAGGCCGGCGTGCCGACCACGTTGCCGGCCTTCGGGTGCAGGAAAAGAATCGTGGGCGTACCGTAGAGAATGTTGAACAGGTCGTGGCGGTTCCACAGTTCGGGCGCTCGGCCCGGGTCCTGGTTCCAACGGCGAGTGCAAAAGACGGAGTCGTGGTAGACGAGCTGAAAGAGGGGGACGCGGCGAGCCGGGTTGAAGTCGTAGCCCAGGAACCGCTCGCGGTAGCCGGGCTTGTCCTTCCGGTACGGACCGACCCAGTGGGTCTCGTCGCCGCTGCCGTAGTAGGCTCCGGCGTACTCGAGCAGAGTCTCAACGCCCTCGAAGACGTGCGTGGTCCGGGTGGCCCACCACTTGCCACGTTCCGAGCCGACGACCAGGCCGAGGTCGGCCAGGGCCTGCAATGCTTCGTTCAGTCGGTCAGCTCCTTCGGACCGGCGGACCGGGTGGTCCGGGTGGTAGCACTCGTGAATCGAGCCGCCGGTGGTGGTGCAGTCGGTGAAAAAGTAGTTCAAGCCCAGAGCGCGAGCTTGCCGACCTCGCTGGACGAAGACCGCTCGGTGCGCCGCCGGGCAACGGTCCAGTCGGCCCTTCGGGTCCCAAGCGTTGGGCTTGTACTTCAACTGGCCCGACTCAGGAAGAACGGCTGCCTCTTTCAGCGACGGGTTCGCGTCGACCCACCGTCCTTGAATCCAACTGAAGTTGTGGTAGCCGCCAATCAAGTAGCCTGCTCGCCGCGCTGCCCGGACCGCGTCGGGTTCAATGCCCGCCGCTTCCGGTGCGTCGCCCGCTCGCGGCTTGGCCACAACGGCCTGACGGACGCCGGTCGCTTGCAGAGCCTCCACCAGCTCGGCCGTGAGCTCCGTCTGGTTCCACACGTCCAAGGCACCGCGCAGCCGAGCCACCTCGGGGTTGGCTCGAATCTTGTCTTGCCACGAGCGGAATGCTCCCCGAGCCTGCTCGGCCCGACGAAACGCCTTGGCCATGGCCACGTAGCCACCTTCGGCGAAGAAGCGAAACGTCACGCGGCGTGGGTAGGCCCACGTGCGTTTGGAGTCCAGCCACGTTACGTGCGGCAACGTCCGCTCGCCGGACGGCGTTCGCACCCAATTGACCGAAAACAGGCAGTCGAACGGCGTCTCGACTTCCGTCATGACTCCGCGACGCCCGTCCGTCACGCCCCACCACGGCATGCTCAGACGCTGGTGCAACCAGTAGGAGTTCCAGCGGCGGTAGTCGACGTTCGGGTCGGTTTCGCGAATCGCCCACAAGACGCCTTCGTCGATTGGCACCGCCGCCTCCGGCCCCGCCTCGTCGTTCACGAACGCGTACGGGTAGGTCATGAGGGCCACTCCAGCCCAACCAGGCTGCCACGGTAGACGCTCGTTGCGTTTCGGTGTGTCGAGCACGACAGTCAGCGTTGGCTCGTCCTCGGCCAGCCGGTACGTCACTTCGAACGGGTAGCCTTTCCACGTCGCTTTGGCTCGAATGGTTGTTCCGTCGACCGTGGCGTCGGCCAGTCGAATCAGGCGGGCGGGTGGAATGGGTGTCGTCTCGACCTGCCCCCAGGCTCGTCCCCGGGCGGACTGAAACGGCACGTACTGCCGCCACACGACTCCGTTTCGCAAGTCTTCAACCGTCAGCAGCCCGGACGGCACGGCCAGCACGACTCGCAACGACCGGTTGTGAATGGAAAAGGTGGAGCCGTCTGCCGCGACGGCCGGCAACAGGCCAAAACCGAGAGCTCCACTCAGAAGGACGGTTACCAGTGCACCTCGCGCGTTGAGCATGTCTGTACTCTCCTTTTCTTCGCCGCGTGTGTTTACCGTTCGGTGTCTCGGGTTTGGTGGTCGAACGCTCGCCGCCAGACGGCCGGGCGTCCGGCGGAGACGCCCCCTTCGGCTCTTGGCGTTCGGGTTGCCGTTCACAGGGCCGCTGCCAGAAGTGCTCGACGGCCGGAAGAAGACGTGTCCTTCCGCGTCGGCGCTGGGACGTCGAGCCGCTCCGGCCGCTTGGGAGCGTCGTTCGACAGCAAGTCGCACGCTGCTCCGCCGCCGACGCACGAAAAGCTGCGGGTTTCCGCCTGCGCCGCCGGTGGGCAGTTTCAGCCCAGCGTTTTTCGGAACCGAGCGACACTGAGCGTCAGAATGACGGCTCCGCAAACGGCTAGACTAACCGTTGCCGGCAACAGGTCCACCCAGTCCGCTCCCCGCAACACCACACCCCGCAGAATTTCGACAAAGTACGTCACTGGAAGGACACAACTAATCCAGTAAATCGGCAGCGGCATTTCGCTTCGCGGAAACATGAACCCGGAGAGCAGAACCGAGGGCAACATGATTAGAAACGCGAACTGCATGGCTTCCACCTGCGTCGTGGCAATTGTGGAAACCAACAGCCCCAAGCCCAAGGCACACACAATGAACAGCGACGACAAAGCGAGCAGCAACGCGACGTCGCCGTGAATGGGAACGCCGAACAAGTAGACCATGACGTTGAGCACAATGAGCGTCTCGAGCACGCCGACGGCTGCGTACGGCAGCAGCTTTCCCAGCATCAGTCCCACTCGGCCAACCGGCGTCACGAACAACTGCTCCAGCGTTCCCAACTCCCGTTCCCGAACAATGGCGAAGGCCGTCAAGAACAGCGTCACCAATTGCAGAATGATTCCGACCAGTCCGGGGACGAAGAAGTGCGAGCTCTCCAAG
>CAYSAG010000077.1:0-18536 GCA_964428935.1 uncultured Planctomycetaceae bacterium
GACTTGGAGCGGGCGTGAAGGGAGCCGCGTCCGGCTGAGGGGCGCGGTGGGTTGCGTCTTGTCGCAGCCGCCAGCTGTCGGCTAGTCGTTTGGGCGGGACGTGGTCCTGGACGACCCAAGCTCACTTCACCGACGGGCTCGGTGTGCCGGCCGAAAGACGGGAAACCAAGCTGAAGACGTGGATGTCGAGACGGCGTGAGTTAAAGGAGCGAGTCATGAAGCGTGTTGCGATGGCAGCGGTGTGTGCCGTTTGTGTGTTCGCGTTGTGTGGTGCGGCCTGGTCTGGGGAGGGGAACCGGACGGTGCTGGAGCTGTGGCCGAAAGGACTGCCCGCCGACGCCAAGCCTGTCCCGCCCGAAAAGGCCGCTCAGCTCAAAGCCAAGAACAACCCCGAACGAATTGCCTACGTCGACCGTCCCACGCTCACGTTGTTCCCGGTTTCGAAGGAGAAGGCGACGGGGTGTGCGGTCGTGGTTTGTCCGGGCGGCGGGTACAACATTCTGGCTTGGAACAAGGAGGGCGTCGAGGTGGCCGAGTGGCTGAACCGGCTCGGCGTCTTCGCCGCCGTGCTCAAGTACCGCGTGCCTCGTCGCGACCCCCAGCGGCCTCACTGGGAGCCGTTGCAAGACGCTCAACGGGCCATTCGTTTGGTCCGGCAGCACGCCGAGCAGTGGAACGTGGACCCGCACCGAATTGGCATTCTGGGCTTTTCCGCTGGCGGGCACTTGACGGTCATGGCCGCCACGCACTGGGACGAGAAGACTTACGAACCGGTCGACGAGGCCGACCGGTTGAGCTGCCGGCCCGACTTCATGATTCCCATTTACGCGGCCTACCTCGGTGACGACTACAACGACTCGGTCCCGCAACTGGGGCGCCTGGTTCGTGTGACACCGGAAACGCCGCCTGCGTTCATGGCCGTGACTTGGGACGACAAGATGCGAGGCGCTCAGGCCGCTCTGCTGCTGGTCGAGCTGAAAAAGGCGGGCGTTCCGGCTGAGCTGCATGTCTTCACGAAAGGCGGCCACGGCTACGGCTTGCGTCCTTCACCGCACCCGGTCGCTCAAGCCTGGCCGGAACTGTGCGAGAAGTGGCTGAAGTCCATGGGCTTGCTGGAGAAAAAGCAGTAGTCAGCGGTGCTGCGTCACTGGGTTGTTGAGCCGGACTGGCTCTGCGCCGTCTGTGCCGGAGCCAGCTCGGGCAGAATGGGCATTCGCTCTGGGTGCAAATGGAACCACGGGAACTCCCGGCCCACCTCGCGCAGGCACAAGACCAGCCCGTCGGGCGTGCACAGGTAAATGCGGTCCGTTCGGTTGTTGGCCAGACGCACCGAGAAACGACGCAACGGCAAGGCGCCACGCAAGGCTCCGTTCTGTCGGTGCAGCACCACCAGGTTGCCGACCACGTCCGTCACGTAGACGAACTGGTCGGTCGCGGCCACAAATCCCGTAATTCGCGGGTACGACCAAAGCCGCTCGCCCTTTCGCAGCGACAGGCAGTACAAACCGCCCTCCAAAGCAATCAAGTAAATGTGTTCGTCAATGATTTGCGGCTGGACGCGCACGGGGTAGCCCAGCACGAACGGCCGCCACTCCAACGCTCCCGTCTCCTTCTTAATGCAGTAGACGTTGAAGTCGGCTGTGGGCATGACAATGTACTCGGCGTGTTCGGCCAGCGGAGCGGAAGCGGGAGCGTCGGTCTCGAACTGCCACTGCAACCGTCCCAGCGCCGTTCCCACCGAGTAAAGGGACGCGTCTTTGCTGGCGAAGTTGACGACGCGGCCGGTGGAAATGGGAGCGGACAGAATTTCGCCACCGGTCTTGAACCGCCAACGAAGTGCAGACACGGCGAATTCGGGCAGTCGACCTTGGTCAAAAAGCTTGTCCAGCTCGCGCAAGTCGTACGCGAACACGCTGCCGTCGACCGTGCCGAAGTAAATTTGCCGGTCGTCGACCGTTGGACTGGTCGACGGGTCGCGCGGCAGTCGCAACCACCAGGCGATTTTTCCGTCGAACTTGCCCAAGCAGTAAAGGTTGATGCCCGAGACAATGAACACGAAGTCGCGGTTCGAGGTGGCTCGGTACTGCGGGTCGTCTCGCTGTCCCAGTTGTCGGGCCCACAGTTTCCGACCGGTTTCGCTGTCGAACGCCGTGACCACGCCTCCGCTGGTCTGCACCAGCAGCACGTCTTCGTCGACAACCAGGTGCCGAACGACGGACCTGGCCGGATTAATCGTTGCTTGGCTCCACCACGCCCGCTCCAGAGCGACCCGAGCCAGCTCGGTGTTGGTCGGCAGCAGATGGTCGGAGACCTGCGCCGAGCAATTCCCGGCCCCTCCGACGGCCAGGCACACCCACAGCCAACCGCTAGCACACAAGAGCCCGAACTGCGTTCTGGTCATGTCTGCCCCCACTCAGGTTGGGACGGAGCGGGCCCGGTTTCCGTTGCCCGCCGAACCGCTCGTCAAAGACAGGAACGAGCACCATTGTAGACATCTCGGCAGACACGAAACCAGACTTCGCTTGTTGAAAAGACGCGATTTCAACCGGTAGAATCCGACTAGCCAGCACGACGCAAACAACGACGCCGTGGCTCAAACGCAGAAGGCCAGAGCCGGCAAGCTTCTTTGGTTGGACCACCTTTTCGGGCCGGCGCGGTACTGGGTTGGCTGAACCCGGGGTTTGTCCTGGCACTTTCCGTCTGTCTGGACAGAAAGGACGGCCATGCCTCCGTCCGTCCGCTACAAACCTTTGCGTGGGCTGTTGGCCGTCTGGGCCGCGACGTTCAGCTTGGTGTACTCGGCCGACCGCGTCGTGGCTGACGTAGTTCGTCTGGCCAACGGTGGTCGGCTCTACGGAAAAGTCGTGTCGCAGGACTCGACGCCGGACCCGTCCTCCGACGAGACGCTCGGCGTGCTTCGCATTCGAACGGTGACCGGCGCGCTGGTCGAAGTGATTCGGTCGGAGGTCGTCGACGTCCAAACACGTTCGCTGGTGCGGGAGCAGTACGAGCTGCAACGGGCTTGCGCTGCGGACACGGTCGAGGAGCACCTGCGTCTGGCCACCTGGTGCCAGCAGCACGGGTTGGAGGCTGAGCGGGCCGAAGAACTTCGGCGGGTCTTGGAATTGGACCCCAACAACCAAGTGGCTCACCGAGCCCTCAAGCACGTCCGCTACGACGGGCGCTGGGTCACTCGAGACGAGTACGACCGACTGATGCGAGAAAACGGCTACGTGCTTTACAAGGGCCGGTACCTCACGCGTCAGGAGCTTGAACTGCTGCAGCAGAAGGAACGCCTGACCGCTAGGCAGCAGCAGTGGTTCCCGAAAATTCGCATTTGGCACCGGTGGCTGACTGGACGTCGGGCGGACCGACGGGCGGAGGCTTTGGCGAGGCTGCGCGAGGTGCGGGACCCGGCCGCTCTTCGGGCCTTACAACAGTTTCTGGGACGCGACCGTCGGTCGTCCGTCCGCGCCCTGCTGGTCGAAATTCTGGCACAAATGGACGCGGCGCCGGCGCACGCTCTGCTGACGACGCTGGCTTTGCAGGACCCGGACGAGCAGGTGCGGCAGGCGGCCGTTCGAGCCATTCCGGAGTCGTACTTGCCCACGGCCCGAGCTCGCTTTCGCGCCGCGTTGGGAAGTCAAGACAACCGCCTGGTGCGACGGGCCGGCGCGGCGCTGGCCGAGGTCGGAACGCAAGAGGACGTCCCGGCGCTCATTGCCGCACTGGTCACCACGCACGCCTACAAGGTTCGCGTGCCGACCTACTCCAACACCTACGGCTTCTCGACCGACGGCTCCTTCAGCATTGGCGGCGCTCCGCTCACCACGCCCCTCCCGCCGGACGTCGAACTGGCACTCCGCACCGGACAGCTTCCGTACGGCGTGCTGGTCCAACCCGACCCGGTCTTGCGAGCTCACCAGCGCACCAAGGTTGTCACGGTGCGGGTCCGCTTGCAGAACCCGGAGGTTCTGGTCGCGCTGCAAAAGCTGACCGGCAAGGACTTCGGCTACGAAGAGCGAATCTGGCAACGGTGGTGGGTGGCGCAGAAACAGTCCTCCGCTCTTCCCTTGAACTAGCCCTTCTGCCGCAGCCATACTGCCGCTCGTCCAAAACGGCGAAGGCTCGGTCCGACGCCTCTCCGGCGACGGCTTCGAGAGCGGGGCGGCGTTTGCACGCCGGCCACGAGCTCCACAGGGCCGGTCGGCTCGAGCGGGACGCCGAACCACGCGGTCCGAAGAAGCCTTCGGCGAAAAGAAAACTTCTCGGAAGGTTCACGCTGGTCGTGTCCATGAAAGCGGTCACGAATTTGGACTTGGTGAGAGCCTTGCAGCAGCGGCTCGACGACTTGCGAATGGCCGGTGTGTCGCACTTGCCTCGAGCCGACTTCTGCAAGCTGTTTGCCGTGGAAGAAGACAAGCAGGAAGACAAAGCGGTGGCGAAGCGGAGTGGAAGTGGTCGGTCTCGGCAGCAACGTTTGGCCGCGGTGGCCAAGGCGGTGGCCCGGTGCACGCGCTGTCCCGAACTGGTCCAGAACCGGACGCAAACGGTTTTCGGTGTTGGGAACCCGAACACGTCGATTGTTTTCGTTGGCGAGGCTCCCGGCGCCGACGAAGACCGACAAGGCGAGCCGTTCGTGGGCGCGGCCGGCCAGTTGCTGAACAAAATCATTGAGGCGTGCCAACTGAAACGGGAGGACATTTACATTACGAACGTCGTCAAATGCCGACCGCCTCGAAACCGGACGCCCACGGCCGAGGAGTGTGCGAACTGCCTCAAGTACCTGAAAGCTCAATTGGAAATCATTCAGCCCGACTACATTGTCTGCTGGGGAACCACCGCCGCCCAGACGTTGCTCGGTACCAAAGACCCCATTGGACGGTTGCGCGGCCGGTTCTTTCAGTACGGCAACGCAAAAGTGGTTTGCACGTACCACCCCTCCTACCTGCTCCGCTACCCGCCGGCCAAGCGAGACGTCTGGGAAGACATGAAGTTTTGGCGCAAGGACATGGGAGTCGTCCTGAAAGACGCCGGAAAGGCGGGCAGACGTCGCTGACCTCCGCCGGCTCGTCACGTCCGTCGACGTCTCGCGGTTCCGTTCTTTTCGTGTTTTCCCGACGCAATGCACAAGGAGCCACACTCCATGGGCGGTGACAGAATCGTCCGGTTCAGCGTGTCGATTGAGGAAAGTCTTTTGGACGGTTTCGACCGCTACTGCAAGAAGGAACAATTCGCGACGCGAAGCGAAGCGGTGCGACAACTGATTCGCGACCGGCTGACGGCTTGGAGCTGGGAGAAAGGTGCGGCCGAAGTGGCGGGCACTCTGACTTTGGTCTACGACCACCACCGCGCTCAACTCATCGACCGCCTGACCCGCATTCAGCACGACCACAACGACCTGATTGTCTCCACGACCCACATTCACCTGTCACACGACCTGTGCCTGGAAGTCATCATTCTGCGCGGACCGGCCAACCGCGTACAAAAAATCGCCTCACAGTTGAAGGGACTGAAAGGCATTCACAAGGGCGAGCTGGTCATTGCTCGGGTCGAGGCCACGCCGTGAGCGGCTGGTAGCACGGCGGGCGTTGGCTTGCTCACGCAGGACGTCGGCCGAAGGTTTTACTCTGTGCGGCGGAGGGGGAGTTCCTCCAGGTCGGTTCCGAGTGTCGTGTCGGGGAAGCCGGACTGCACCTGCTGAAGAATGGCCGAGTGAAAGTCGGCCAGCCACGGGTCCAGGTGGCACAGAACCAGCCGCCGAACTCTGGCCTGGCTGCACAGCTTCGCCACGGCCGACGCGTAGCTGTGGTGGGACTGGTCGGCCAGTTCGGCCAGCTCGTCCGGGAACGTGCACTCGTGCAGCAGCAGGTCGACGTTGCGGACCAGCTCGGTGTAGGTGCCGTCGACCGGCGTGTCGGTGACGTAGGCCAACGAGAAGTCCGGCCAGTCGACGCGAAAGGCCGTGGAGCCGCCCGGGTGGTTTGGGAGGGGGCAGAAGGTGAGCCGTGCGCCCGCACCCACGTCGACAGGGCCGTCCAGCACGACGAACTCGTAGCGCGACCGGCCGGAGAACACGGGCGTTTCAAACAGGTGAGCCTGCACAGCCTCCAGCGTCTCGGCCGTGCCGTAAACTCGCACGCGGTCGACCCAACCCAGCTTGAACGCCGGCAAGAAGTAAGTCAGACCAACGACGTGGTCCAAGTGTGGGTGCGAAAGGAAGACTTGCAGCTGGCGCGTCGCCAGTCGCTTCGGCACGCGAAAAAAAGCCGTGCCCGCGTCGAAGACCAACCCCAGCTCGGGCAAGAAGTAACACGCCGTGTGCCGTTGCTCGCTCGGGTGGTAGCCACCGGTTCCCAGAAGGAGCAGTTTCATTCGGAACCTCCTGCTGGTGAGGCGTTGCGTGTTGCAGGGCAAACGCGGCCGTCTGCGCCGCTCGAGCTCGCTCCTGCCGGCGAGTTTACGCCGGGGCGACGGGTTGACAAGTCTGCGGCTCGCTTGTGTGACGGCCGCTCGCTTTACTGGACGCCGTTCGTCCGCGGCGGGGGCGTTTGCTGGACGGAGCGGCGGGTTTCGGGGTAAGGTAGGGTCGGAACTTGGGGACGCGTCGGCAGTCCACGGCCCTCGGTTCCCTCGGACGGTCTTCGCGGGCCGACGGCGGCCGCGACGTGTTGGACCGGGTCGAGCAGGAAGACGCGGCGCGTCGAGCGGCTGAACTGGAAACGGGAAGGTCCTTCGTCCTGCGGGAAGGCCGGGGGCTGGGACCGGGCCGGCGGGACGCGCTTAGGCGTTCGAAGTGGCAGTGGTCGAAACACAACCGGACGCGAAGTGGAACTTGCGGAGCTCGAGCCATGAAACGGTGGGCTGGTGTTGCGGGAGTTGCGGCAAGTTTGTTGGTCGTGGTGGCGCTCGGGCCGGGTGGGGCGAGAGGCGTCGTGGAGGCTCAGCGGTCGGAGCGCCCCGGTGTGTCTGTGCGCAAGGGGGTCGAAGGGCGGGCCGGGCGGCGAGCGGCTCGGCCGGGAACGGCTCAACGCCGACGCCGACGACAACGCAACCAGCACTTGGCGGGACGCGGCGGCCTGCCTCCGGCCAAGATTGCCGGTGAGGTGGCAGCGGAGCGGGTGTCGGTGGAAGCGCCCCAAGCCGACTTCCCCGCTCTAGCCGTGACGGGCGACGGAGCCGTCTGGGCCGCGTGGGTGGAGTGGAACGGCGTCAACCGCGACCGAGTGCTGGTGCGCCGCAAGGGTCCGGACGGGAAGTGGTCGGAGTGCGTGGAGCTGAAGGACGGGTGCTTTGAGCACTACACGCCGGCGTTGGCGGCACGGGGACGCGAGGTGGTCGCCGTGTGGCCGGGACACAACCCAACCAGCTTCGACTTGTACTGGACCGTGGTCCGGGTGGACCAGGGCGGACGGCTAAAGACGGGCCCAATTCAGCAGCTGACCGACGCTCCACACAGCGACTTCAACGTCCGAGTGGCGGTGGACGCACAGGGCAACGTGACGGTCGTCTGGCAGACGTTTCGCAACGGGCAGGGCGACGTCTACGCTTGCCGAATCGACGCGTCCGGACAGGTGGGCCCGTCGGTGCGGATTTCTCCCAGCGAGGCCAACGACTGGGAACCGGCCGTTGCCGTCGACTCGCAAGGCGTCGCGTGGGTGGTGTGGGACAGCTACGAACACGGCAACTACGACGTGTTCCTCCGCAGCTTCGACGGCCGAGAGGCCGGGCGGCTGGTGGCCGTCACCACCGAGCCGACGGCTCAATTCCACTCGACCATTGCCGTCGACGCAAAGGACCGCAAGTGGGTGGCCTGGGACGAAGCGGGCGTGAATTGGGGTAAGGACTTTTCTCGCTCCAGCGCCGCTCCCGGCAGCCGCGGCCTGCACTACTCACGACAACTGGGCCTTCGCGTGGTCGAGCGCGGACTGGTCTACGAGCCGACGGCGGACTTGAAAAAGATTCTGACCGGCCGCATGTCGCGGTACGCGGAACTGCCTGCATTGCAATTCGACGGCAGCGGCACGCTGTGGCTGGTCTTCCGACACTGGACCATTACCCGGCCGCACGAAATGTACCACTTCTACGCGACGAAGCTGACCGGAGACGGCTGGTCCGTGCCGGTGCGTCTGGCCAACAGCTCGGGACGAAACACCCAGCACGCCGACGTCGCCCGCTCACCCGACGGCGCGGTTTACGTCGTCTACTCCTCCGACGGCCGAGCTCCCGGCGTCAAACCCAAAGACGCCGTCCACGCCTTGCCGTACGTGGTCTACTTGGCTCGGCTGCCGGCTCACAGTCGGGGTGAGGTGGTCGGACTTCGGCCGGTCCAGCTGCCGCCCGCCACCGGCAAGTGGCAGCCGCGTGCGCGTCAGACGTACCGAGTCGGCGACCGCCAGTACGTTCTGCTCTTTGGAGACTGCCACCGACACACGGACGTGCGCGGACACAGCGGCGTCGACGGGTCGGCGCTGGACACCTACCGCTACGCACTGGACGCCGCCCAGCTGGACTTTCTCGGCCTGGGCGACCACAACCAGGTCACGGCCGGCGAGTGGCCCGACGGGCTGCGCGACTACCAGTGGTGGTACCAGCAAAAGTTCGTCGACCTGTTCACGCACGAGCCGCGGTTCATGGGAATCTACAGCTACGAGCATTCGCTGTCGCGACCGTCCGGCCACCGAAACGTGCTGTACTTGAAGCGGGGAGCTCCGCTGCGAGTGGCCGACCGCTCCAGAAACAGCCCCGACAACTTGCCTCCCAACCTGTGGAAGTGGATGGAAGAAAACGTGCTGACGCAACCCGGACAGCGCGTGGTCATTGTCCCGCACACGTTTGCAGCCGGTCCGCTGGCCGACTGGAAGTGGCCGAACCCGCCTTTCGACTGCTTGTTGGAAATTTACCAGGGTTGTCGCGGCAGCTACGAGGCGTGGCGACTTCCGCCGGGCGAAAAGCGGGGACCGACTCAGACCGACGAGCCGGGACACTTCGCTCGCGACGCACTGGCCGTCGGCAACGTCTACGGGTTCGTCTCCTTCAGCGACCACGGGTCGACGCACAACAGTTGGGCGGGCGTCTGGGCCGAAAAGCCCACTCGCAGCTCGCTGTTCGACGCCATGCTCGCCAAGCGAACCTTCGCCGCCAGCGACGAAATCATTTTGAAAGTCGTCGCCGTGGAACGGGCCAGCGGCCGACCGGTGTACCACGCAGTCGGCGAGCACATTAAGACCAAGCTGTCCAGCCCGCTGACAATCGAAATGGAAGTCGAGGCGCCGGAGAAAATTCTGCGGGTCGACGTCGTCCGAAACGGAAAGTACGTCTTCACGACGCACCCGAACCGGCGGCGGTTCCGAGCGACGTTTACGGACACGTCGCCGGAGCCGGGCGAGGGCTATTACTACGTGCGCGTGTTCCAGGTCGACCCCGAGAACCCCGAGGGCGACCCGGAGATTGGCTGGGCGTCGCCGTTTTTCGTGACGTACGAGCCGTGAGCGACGGAACGAGCGGACGGGCGTTGACTGTGCAGTGACCCACGCCTGGCCTAGAATGGTGGTCATGAAAACGGCCCGACGGGGGAGTGGGTCGGGCTGTGGTACGGGCAGCGGCCCTGGTTGAACACTCGGCAGGCGGCTCGAAGTCTTTTGGGCCGAAGCCGGTTGACGGTGGGCGTGAGCCTGCGGCGTTGGCGAGAGGGCCCCCAGAGCGAACGCTGCTCGTGGCACGGAAGCTCCACCACGTCTGTCGATCCCACCTAGCTTTCCCGCCAAACCAAGTGCCGGACCTTTTGACTTAGGGGAGTCCAGTCATGCGAAAGTCGACGCTCGTTTCTGTCTTGAGCCTTGTCACGCTGCTGTCGACGACGGCGGCCTGGGCCTGTTCGGTCCCGGTTTTTCGCTACGCGCTGGAACGCTGGCCAGCGGACTACTACGTCGCGGTGGTGTTCCACCGCGGGCCGTTGACCGCCCAACAAAAGAAAATCGTCGAACTGATGAGCGAAGACGGCTTGGCGGGAAAGAAACACGCCAACGTGTACGCCGTGGCGGTCGACGTCGAGAAGGAAGTGCCAGAGCACTTGACCAAGCTGTGGGAGCAGCAGAAGGACAAAGCCAAGTCGTTCCCCTGGATGGTCTTGCTTTACCCCTGGCAAGCCGGCATTCCGGTGCCAGCTTGGACCGGACCACTGAGCGAGGACGCAGTGAAGGCGGTCATTGATTCGCCGGCCCGACAGGAAATCGCCAAACGGCTGCTCGACGGCGACTCGGCCGTCTGGCTCCTGCTCGAATCGGGCGACAAGAAAAAGGACGACGCGGCGTACAACCTGCTGAAAAAACAGCTGGCTCAACTCCAGAAGGAGCTCGCTCCACCCGAAATCGACCCGCAGGACATTGCCATGGGCTACTTCATGGGCGACCCGGACTCGCTCAAGATTCGGTTCTCCATTCTGCGGGTCTCACGCACCGACCCGGCCGAGAAAATGTTGGTCGAAATGCTGTTGGGCACCGAGCCGGACCTGCGGGACTACAAGACCGAACCCATGGTCTTTCCGGTTTTCGGACGGGGCCGCGTTCTGTTCGCTCTGGTCGGAAAAGGCATCAACCCCGACACCATTACCGAGTCGGCGTTCATTCTGACCGGTCCGTGCACGTGCACGATTAAGGAACAAAACCCGGGAACCGACCTCGTGGTCGCCATGGATTGGGACGCCAAGCTGGAAGAGCAGTACGAGCAGGCCATGGCCAAGCTGGAAAAGCAGACGCCCGATTTGGCTGGGCTTGGGGCGCTGGCCGCTGCCGAGCCGGTCGAGGCGGCCGAAGGCAAGACGGCGTCGCCGGCCGGGGCGGCGGCGTCTGCTGGTCAGACCGACGCGTCTGTGCAGCCGAGCTCGGACGCAGCGGGCAAGAAGCAAACCGAGCACGGTGGTTCGGAACAACAAGCGACGTCCGGCCAAGCGGCTCAGACCAAACCGGCGCCGGCGAGCGGTGCTTCTGCTGAGCACGCGGCCTCGGCCGCTGCCGGCCACGCCGCGCGTTCGCAGACCACCCAGGGTGGCACGGAAGCGGAGACGGCTGAAGAGGGGGGCAAAGCAGCTGAGGCCAGCGAGGAGCGGCCCAACAAGCCGGGCGAGGTTGACGTAGAAGCTACCGTACCAGCCGCAACGGCCGGAGGGGGCGAGCCCGCCGACGACACGGCGGCCGAAAGCCGAATGGTCAGAAACCTGCTGATTGTGGCCGCCCTAGGCGTGCTCGCGGTGGCGGTGGGCAGTTTCTGGATTGTCCGGAAAAGCGGCACGGCTGTGTGACGCTGTCGGCCGATGGCGTAAGCCGTCGGGCGGGCGCCTTTTCGGGACGGACCTGTGGTGACGGGAGGACCGCGAGGTGAGCATCCTTCGTCTGGTCGTTCGAGAAATTCTGCACCGCAAGGTCAACTTTGTGTTGGCCTTGGTCTCGGTGGCCGTGGCCGTGGGGGCTCTGGTCGGCGCCAAGACGCTGCTGCGTGCCGACGCCATTCGAACCCAGCAAATTCTGGAGGAAAAGCAAAAGGAGGTCGAAAAGGCCGGCGCCGAGCTGCAAGACGCCATGCGAAAAATCATGAAGGGGCTCGGCTTCAACATTTGGATTCTTCCCAAAGACCAGGACCTGAGTGAATTGCGGCTGGAGCACACGGCCTCGAAAACCATGCCCGAAGAGTACGCTCACCGCTTGGCCAACTCCCGCATCATGACCATCAACCACCTGCTGCCGATGATTACGCGAAAGATTCAGTGGCCGGAGCAGGGCAACTTTACCGTGGTCGTGGTCGGGACACGCGGCGAAGTGCCATTGCTGCACCGGCTGCCCAAGAAGCCCATCATCGACCACGTGCCGGAAGGCACCATGGTCATTGGGCAATTGGTCCATAAGAAGTTGGGGCTGCAAGAGGGCGACACGGTCAAGCTGCTCGGCCGCGAGTTCACGATTACCAAGGTCTACCCCGAGCGGGGCACGGTGGACGACATCACCGTCTGGATCAACCTGAAGGAGGCTCAGCAGCTGTTCGGCATGCAGAACTTGATCAACGCCATTTTGGCGTTGGAATGTAATTGCACGGCGCAAGACCGAGTGGCTGAAGTGCGTCAAGAGGTGGCGAGCATTCTGCCTGGCACGCAGGTGATTGAAGTGGGGCCGCCGGCGCTGGCGCGGGCGGAGGCTCGGAAAAAGGCGGCCGAGTCGGCCAAGGCCGCGTTGGAACGCGAGAAGCGAACACGGGCGGCCATTACTCGACAACGCGAACGACTGGCCGCCGTGCTGGTCCCCGTGGCCGTCGTGGCCAGCGCGGTCTGGATCGCCTTCCTGGCGTTTACCAACGTGCGTCAACGCCGCGAAGAAATTGGCATTTTGCGGGCCATTGGCGTGCGGTCGTGGCAAATCCTGTCGCTGTTCTTGGGACGAGCGGCTGTGGTGGGACTGGTCGGCGCCGTGGTCGGCTACGCCGCTGGCTTTGGCGTCGGAGTCTACTTTGGCGACCTGCCGTCCACCCCAGAGACGGCGCGCGTGCTGTTCACGCCGGCGCTGCTGGTCGTGGCCTTGCTCATGGCCGTGGTGTTGTCGGTCGTCGGGAGCTGGATTCCCAGCCTAATGGCTGCTCGTCAGGACCCGGCCGTCGTGCTCCAGAACGAGTGAGAATGCGGCGGGCGAGCGTCGAGACGGCAGAAGGTGAACGCTGCGAGCGGCCGCCGTCGTAGACGCCTTGCTGGGCCTCCGGTCCAGCCGGCCGGACGGCGCCGCAGAAGCAGTTGGAAAACAGAGCAAGGGGTGAGACGGGGAATGAGCAACTTGGTGGAACTGCAGGAAGTCACGAAAGTGTACCGGAGCGGCCCGGCCGAGGTGCGGGCGCTGGACGGCGTTTGGCTGACGGTCGGAGCCGGTGAGTTCGTTGCCGTACAGGGACCGAGTGGCTCGGGCAAGACCACGCTGCTCCTGATTGCCGGCGGTCTGCTCGCGCCGAGTTCGGGGACCGTCGTCATTGACGGGCGGGCTCCGTACGCCCTGCCGGCCGACGAGCGGGCTCGGTTCCGTGCCGAGACGATTGGGTTCGTTTTCCAGCAGTTCCACTTGGTGCCCTACTTGACAGTGCGCGAGAACGTGCTGGCCGCAGCGCTGGCCACCGGCAGGACGGACGCTCGTCGCCGAGCCGACGAACTGCTCGTCCGTTTTGGTTTGACCCACCGGGCACACCACGTTCCCGCTCAGCTGAGCACGGGCGAGCGTCAGCGCACAGCGTTCGCTCGAGCCTTGCTGAACGAGCCCAAAGTGTTGCTGGCCGACGAGCCGACGGGCAACCTCGACCGTCAAAACGCCGACGTCGTGTTGGGCTACTTGGCCGAGTTTGCCCGGGAAGGAGGCGCGGTGCTGCTCGTGACTCACGACGAACGAGCCGCCGCTCGGGCCGACCGCGTCGTCCGTTTGGAAGACGGCCGGGTCGTGTCCGAAAAGTCTGCGGTCTCCGTCGCCTCCGACGACCAGACGTGACGCACCGGCACGGCGTTTGAAGACCGCTGCGTGGTGTGTCATGATGCACCAGACTGGGTGGCCCGACGCGGGCGCTTCGTCGGAGGCGGTCCACAAGGACCGGGGTGTTCGTGGCAAGGCGCGGCGTCGGTCTGCAACTGGCAGGTCGAGAGGGCCGTCGACCGGGGGAGCGCGAGAGCACGTTGGATTTCTCAGCCGAATCGACGAGACGGTCGCTGGCGACCGCTCGTTTCACCACGAAGACACCGTTCTTCCACGGCCGAGTCGAGACGGTGCGGAAGTGGAGCTTGCGGGCCGAGGCGGGCACGGCGAGCTGTGCCGTTGTTTTCGACGCCGACAGAACGGCAGCAGTTGCCGCAGCCTGACCGCGTCCGCTCAGAACAGGAGAACGGGACCGATGCAAGGCAACGACAAGAGGGGGGAACCGACCAGACGAGGGGCTTCGAACACACTTTACGTGTTGGCAATTGCGGCCGTGGCCCTGCTGTTCGTCCTGGGCGTGGTGTTGTTCCGCATGGGACGGAGCACCAGCCCGACGGCGACCAAGCCGACGTCCGGCGCCGGTTCGAGCACCGCGGGCGGTGAGGACACCAAGGAGCTGTTCTTCTACTGTGCGGCCGGTGTTCGACCGCCGGTGGAGCGAATCGCGGCCGAGTACCAGAAGGAGTACGGGATTGTCGTCCGCATTCAGTACGGTGGCTCGCAGACCTTGCTCAGTCAAATCGACGTCTCGCGCAGCGGCGACTTGTACCTGGCCGCCGACGACAGCTACATCAAACTGGCGCGAGCCAGAGGGTTGGTGGAGGAGCGAATTCCGATTGGCTACCAGCGGCCGGTCATTGCCGTCAAGAAAGGGAACCCGAAAGGCATTCACGGCGTGGAAGACTTGCTGCGTCCGGACGTGAAAGTCGCCTTGGGCAACCCGGACCAGGCCGCCATTGGGCGAATCACGCGTAAGGTGCTTCAGAAGTCGGGGCACTGGGACGCCTTGAAGGAACAGGTCACGAAGACGGGCGTGTTCCTGCCGACCGTCCCGGAAGTGGCCAACAACGTGAAGCTGGGCGCAGCGGACGCGGGCATTGTGTGGGACGCCACGCTGGCCATTTACCCCGAGCTGGAGGCGGTTCGGACGCCCGAGCTGGACGTGGGCAAGTCGGCGATCATTGTCGCCGTGTTGAGTAGCTCGAAAGACCCCACGCGTGCTCTTCACTTCGCTCGCTACTTGACCGCGAAAGACAAAGGCTTGGCCGTCTTCAGCGAAATGGGGTTCGAAACGGTCGAAGGAGACAAATGGGCCGACGTTCCGGAAATCGTTTTCTACGCCGGCTCGGTGAACCGGCGGTCGGTCGAGCCGATCGTGAAGGAGTTTGAAAAGCGCGAGGGCATTCGAATCAACACGGTCTACAACGGCTGTGGCATCCTGACCGCTCAAATGAGAACCATTAAGGAGCAGCGTCAGGGGCTTGGCTTCCCGGACGCTTACATGGCCTGCGACGTCTACTACCTGAACACGGTCCGCGACTGGTTCCAGGAAGACGTCGAAGTTTCGGACACCGAAATCGTCATTGCCGTACCCAAGGGCAACCCGAAGGGCATCCGCTCGCTGAAGGACCTGACCAAACCGGGCATTCGCGTTTCCGTCGGCCAGCCGGACCAGTGCACAATCGGCGTGCTGACGCGTGAGCTTCTGAAAAAGGAAGGACTGTACGACCAGGTCATGAAAAACGTGGTCACGCAGACGGCGTCGTCGGCCATGCTGGTGCCGACCGTGGTCACCGGCTCCGTGGACGCCACGTTGGCCTACTTGACCGACACGCTGGCCGAAAAGGACCGCGTCGACGTCATTCGGATTCCGTCCGAAGCGGCGAAGGCCATTCAGCCGTTTGCAATTGCCAAGAGCAGTGAGCACAAGTGGCTGGTGCGGCGGCTGTTCGAAGCCATTGCCCGCTCGCGCGACAAGTTCGAAGCCGCCGGTTTTCACTTTCGACTGGAAGGCCCAAGACCAACGAAGATTTCGACAGAATGACGGCAAGTTCAGCGCAGGCAGAAAGCGTTGGCAGTCGGACGGCCACGTTGACGACCGAGCGGCCGGCAGCGAGTCAGCCGCGCGTGGGTTCGGACGTACCGTTCTTTGTCGGCATGTGCGTCCTGGGCGGCTTGTACGTCGTCTTGCTGGTCGGGCTACTGGTTGCGGACGTGGCTTACATGACCGTCTCGTCCTCCGGAGCAACGGCCCAGCTGCCGGCCGCGCTGGAATGGGCTCGGCCCCTGCTCCGTCCAGCCCTGGCCATGGCCGCCGCTCTGGCCACGCCCGAAATCCAGTACTCCGTCAAGCTGACCATGGTCGCCTGCCTGTTCTCGGCCATTCTGTCGCTGTGTGTGGCCATTCCGATCGGCTACATTCTGTCGCGGTTTCAGTTTCCGGGTCGCAACCTACTGGACGCCGTGCTCGACGTGCCCATTGTTCTGCCGCCACTGGTTGTGGGGCTAAGCTTGCTGATTTTGTTTCAATTTTGGCCGTTCCGGGTCATTGGGCCTTGGGTCGTCTTTCAGGTCCCGGCGGTCGTGCTCGCTCAGTTCATGGTCGCGGCGGCGTTTGCCGTTCGGGTCATGAGGGCCACGTTTGACCAGATCGACACTCGGCTGGAGAACGTGGCCATGACGCTGGGCTGCACGCGCGGACAAGCCTTTGGAATGGTCGTTCTTCCTCAGGCCCGACAAGGCATTCTGACGGCCGGAACCTTGGCGTGGGCCCGGGCGTTGGGCGAGTTCGGTCCGCTGCTGATTTTTGCCGGCGCGACCCGAATGAAGACCGAGGTGCTCTCGACCAGCGTGTTTCTGGAACTGAGCATTGGCAACCTGGAAGCGGCCGTCGCCGTGTCGCTCATCATGGTCTTCGCGGCCGTCTTGGTGCTGGTCGTCGCGCGAATTTGGGGCAGCCGGGACTTGTCTTTGTAGCCCAGCGAGCACGACGACGGTCTGACGAACGACGCGCCAAGCCAACACAGCGAGCCGAGCGGCCGCACAGCGTCCGAGTGCGAACGGCGGTGCGGCGTCCAACTGCGCGGCAGGACCGCGAGCACGAAAGACAGACGCCGCTCGCTGCCTGGCCGCCGAGCTCAGCTCGGTTTGCCCTTCGGGCTCGACCGCCCGCCTCTCCGACGGGCCCGGTGTTACGTTTTGCGTTTTGCGAGGCTCGCAGTCGCCGCGTCAGCGACGGCCCTCGTGGCGACGTTCGGCTCGCTGAAGCTTCGTCGTGGAAACGGCCAGCGAGCGGACGGCCTTTTCGGAGAGCGGAGCGGGGTGGAGTCGCCCGGTTGCCCACAACTTCAGCGTCGAGGTTCGGAAAGGAGATTCCGGACGCTCGGACGCGCCGATTGGCAGCAGCGACAGCGACCGGTCCACGTCGTCCAGCCGGACGAACTGAGTGTAGGACTGGGCCGCCTGCGAGCGAATGGTCGCGCCGTCCACGCAAGCCAACGGCGGTTCGGGCAGGTCCCGAGCCGGGTCGAGCGACGGAAAACCGTCGAGGCTGACGAAGTACCCCAACCGGCGCCGCGTCACTTCTTGCCGAGCCTTTTCGTTCCACCGCTCCGTGTCCGGCCCGTACTTCGCAACCGCCGACCGCCACGCTCGAGCCAGAACCGTGTCGACGTAGCGAGCTTCCTTGTCGTTGAGCTGGGCCGTTCGCGGGTGCGCCAGCTTCTGTTGCAGCGACTTCAGGAACCGCGTCAGCCCCGTCTCACCGCCGCCGTACTCCGCAGCCAGCTCGGTGTTGACCACCCGGAACATGGTGTTGATTTGCATGGCCAGAGCGGCTCCCGGCACGTTCAGGTCGCTCCGAGCGCCGGCCTTCAACCACGGCTCTAGGTGTTCGAGCGCTTTCCGGGCGTCGTCCGAGAGCGGTGCTTTCTGCTGGTCCCGCAAGAACAGACCCGCTCGCACCAAGTCGCGCCGAGCGGGGTTGACGTCGCTGTAGTGCACGGCCAGCACGTCTTCGGGCGCAAAGAGCGGCTCGGAGGAAAGCAGCTCGTCCAGCCGAAACGACCGCAGCGTGTGGCCCAGAAAGCCAGTCGTCGCACCAATGTACGCCTTGTAGAACGAACCGATCGGTCGGTGGTTGGCACTGTAAATGTACCCTCGCTTCGGATTGAGAACGTGCGGCTTCAGGTCGTGCGGCAGAAAACCTTGCCAGTCGCCGTCGGAACGGGTGCCGTCCTGAGGGAAACGGCCCGCCGCCGGACTCCGGCTCGAACGGACCGGCAGAGCTCCCAGCACCCAGTAGCCAATGTTTCCTTGGCTGTCGCCGAAAACCACGTTCGCACTCGGGAACTGCCAGCCGGCCAGGGCCCGGGCGAACTGGAACGCGTCGCGGGCCCGCATCATCTGAACGGCGGCCTGGACGGTCTCGCTGTCCTCAACGCAGACCGGAACGCGCTTGAGCGCAAACTGGCCGTCTTCCGGGCGAGCAAAGACGTAGTCGGTGACGAGCGGGCCGAGGTGCGTCCAGCGGACCGTCAGCTCCTGCGGCTCACCGCCCTTCACTCGAATCGTCTCTTTCACCAATTCCATGCGGCGCCACTGGCCGTCGAAGAAGTACTGGTCCGGGTGAGCGGGGTCGGTCTTGAGCCGGAACAGGTCGGCCTGGTCCGCCCCGAGAGCCGTCATGCCCCACGCCACATGCTCGTTGAAGCCGATTAGAATGACCGGGCTGCCGGGCACGCCAATGCCCCGCACGTTGAAGCTCCGGCCGCGAATGTGAAACTCGTAGAACATCGACGGATTGCCGACCAACGTCTGCGGGTCGCTGACCAGCACCGCCGACCCGGTTGTGGTTTTTCGTCCGCCGACGACCCAGGCGTGGCTGAACCGAGGGCCGGTGGGAGCGGTCAGCGGGTCGGTGCTACGGCCCAGCAAGCCGTGCTGCCGCAGAAAAGCATTCACCCGCTCGACCCATTCGCGCGAAACGTCGTCCCGGCCAACGACGGCCGCCGAGTCGTCTGCCTGCCGCGGTTCAGCCGCTCGCCG
>CAYSAG010000078.1:0-18379 GCA_964428935.1 uncultured Planctomycetaceae bacterium
ACGTTGTTCAATGTCGGTCAAAGGCCGTTGCGGAATCGTCCGGGTGGTGTTGCGTCCTCCGCCCAGCAAACGGTCGACAATGGGAAAGACAATGGACGGGTTCAGGTCCAGAATCAGGTGACCTTCCAGCGTCTTCGATTCGAGCAACGTAAAGCACGTCGGCTTGTCCAAGCTGAAGACGAACTCGCTGTAGGTGAGCTGGTCGACGCTAATCAGTTTCACTTCGACAATCGAACGCAGCAGACCGCTCAGCCCCGCCCCGAACTCGCGGCTGAAGCTTTCGTGCAGCGACTGGAATGCTCGAATCTGGTCCTTGCTGACCCGCTCCGGGCGTTTGAAGTCGTAGACGCTGATCTGACCGTGGAATTCGTCCGGCCGGTGCGGAGCCAAAGGGGCGGTCGCTCCGTGCGCGACGGGGTCCAGGGCGGCCAGCAACGACTCGACTTCCGACTGGCTCAAGACCTCAGCCATCCTTGGCCTCCTGTCTTGTGACGACCACGGCCGACCTTCGCGGGGACCACTTTCGACGACGCGGCCAGACCGGCGTCGCCGTCCGGTCCCTTACTGACGCACGTGGCCGTCGCCGTACACGACGTACTTGTAGCTGGTCAGCTCGCGCAGCCCGCAAGGACCGCGGGCGTGAAACTTGTCGGTGCTGATGCCAATTTCGGCCCCCAGTCCGAATTCTCCGCCGTCGTTGAACCGAGTGCTAGCGTTGACGTGGACAGCCGACGAATCGACGGCCTGCACGAACCGTCGAGCCGCTCGCAGGTCGTTCGTCACAATGGCGTCGGTGTGGTGAGACCCGTAATGGTTGATGTGCCGAATCGCCTGCTCCAAGTCGTCCACCACCTTGACCGAAAGGATCAGATCCAAGTACTCGGTCCGAAAATCCTCCTCCGTGGCCGGCTTGGCATTCGGGACCAAAGGCAGCGACCGTTCGCAGCACCGAAGCTCCACCGACCGCTCCTGCAGGTCGGCCGCCACCAACGGCAAGAACTTCTCGGCAATTTCGCTGTGCACCAACAAGCACTCCGCCGCGTTGCACACTCCCGGTCGCTGGCACTTCGCATTGACGACAATCTTTCGGGCCATGTCAAAGTCGGCGGCCCGGTCGACGTACACGTGACAGATGCCGTCAAAGTGCTTGATGACGGGCATGGTGGCCTCGCGGGTCACCCGCTCGATGAGCGAGCGGCCGCCGCGCGGAATGGTCACGTCGATCAGACCGTTCATTTTCAAGAAATGTCCCACGATTTCCCGGTCCGTCGTCTCGACCAGCTGGACCGCGCCCTCGGGCAGCCCGACCTGCTCGGCCGCCTCGGACAAGATTCGGTACAACGCCTGATTGCTGTAGAAAGCTTCTTTGCCACCACGCAGAATGACGGCGTTGCCGCTCTTGACACACAAGGCCGCCGCGTCGACCGTCACGTTCGGGCGAGATTCGTAAATGAAAAAGATAACCCCCAACGGGACCCGAACCCGCGACACCACCAGTCCATTCGGACGCACATGGCTGTCAATCGTTTCGCCGACCGGGTCCGGCAGCAGGACAATCTGCTCCAGAGCCGACGCCATGGACTCCAGCCGCGAGTCGGTCAACCGCAGTCGATCCGTGGCGGCCGAGGTCAGGCCGTACTCGGGAGCCTTCTGCAGGTCTTTCTGGTTCGCTTCCAGAATCTCCGCTCGTCGTTCACGCAGCGCTCGAGCCGAACGGCTCAGCCACTCGTTCTTCTTCTGCCCGGACAAACACGCCAGCTCGTAGGCGGCGGCACGTGCCTTCTGAGCCAATTCGGTCGCGTACTGCTGCAAGTCGAGTGGTTGGGACGAGCCTTGTTGGTTCATGGTTCGCCGTTCTCCGCATTTTGTCGGAAAGGACGTCGAGCTACCGCCAGTCGAGCCCTAGATTTCGTTGCGGCCGCACCGGGTCCCGCTAGTGCGACCAAGGCCGGCCTTGACGCATGTCGTGCGTCCAACCGTGCTGAACGGAAGGTCCAAACTACCCCGCCGCGCGACCAGCGGTCGGCAGCCAACGCGACTTCTTTCTTGCGGGCTCTTGACGCGTCCAATCGGAGGAAAATGCCGAGGTGGGGTTCGAATTTTGGGCTGTAAGTATCGTCCAAGCACCACATTGTGTCAACGTGCCTTCGTTCCGAAACGCTCGCTCGTTCCGCTTGTTCGCTTTGCTGCGTGGTGCCCGGCCTACGCTCCCAGCTGCGTGGCGTCCGGCCGCTTCGGAAGCCCGCCCAGCTGTCGCACGGCCTCGTACACGACGGCCGCCACGGCGTTGGACAGGTTCAGGCTACGAGCTTGCGGGTACATGGGCAGGCAGAGGTTTCGGTCGGGTTGCTGGTCCAGAATGCTGGGAGGCAGTCCGTGGGTTTCGGGCCCGAAGACCAGCACGTCGGCGGCGCCGAAGTCGGCTTCCCACACCAGACGTTTAGCCCACTTCGTCAAGTACCAGAAGCGGCGTCCGGCCAGTCGCTGTTGCAAGTCGGCCCACGAGTCGACGACTTCCCAGTCGAGGTGCTGCCAGTAGTCCAGCCCGGCTCGGCGAAGGTGGCGGTTGTCGAGGTGGAAACCGAGCGGTCGGACTAGCCACAACTTGGCCCCGACGGCCACGCAGGTGCGTCCAATCGTGCCGGTGTTCTGAGGAATTTCGGGTTGGTAGAGCACAACGTGAAGCAACGGCTGAGTGCCCGAGTCTGTCATGGCGTGGCGCCCTGTCCGTGTTTTGCAAAACCGACGACAAGAGGCAAAACGCCAAGCCCACGGCCCGACGCACGGCGCCAGCGTCGTGCGGCCGGCGCCGAGGTCACTGTCGCGGCCGGACGGTCTTGTTTCGTTGCATTTTGCGCGTCGGTCAGCCAACAATCGAGCGTCTTGGGTTTGGGGCGCTTTCCGGACGCAGCCCCGTCCGGAGCCTTTTGCGTTCTGGAGGCGGACCGAGTGGGCGAGCGGTCGGTCGGCGTTGGCGCAGACCGCGCAGTCGGTCGACACGCCGGCGCACGCTCCGACAGCCAAACAACGGAGGGCAGGCGAATGCAGCGGTTCGGTCGCGTCGTTTGGGTCGTCGTGCTGGTTGTTTTCTCTGGAGGCCTCTCGTCCGCGAAGGCCGCACCGGGGCGGCCGGTTCAAGCCTGGGAAGGCTCGCTCACGCTCCCGACCTACCCCTGGCAGTCGGACGTCAACCCCAAGTTCTGGGCTTTGGACGACGGCGACTTCTCGGCCGTACGCCGCAGTTCCATCATTTACCCTTACACCATGCAGGACGTGCTGCTGCGTCAGAAGCAGCCTCGCACCTACAAAGCGCTGTTCTTGGAAAACGAGTACCTGAAAGTGGTCTGCTTGCCCGAACTCGGTGGTCGCCTTTACGCGGTCATTGACAAGACGACGGGCCAGCCCATGTTCTACTTGAACCACGTGGTCAAGCCGAGCTTGATTGCCATGCGGGGCGCGTGGACCAGCGGCGGGGTCGAGTGGAACACGGGACCACACGGCCACACCGTCACGGCCCTGTCGCCCGTCGACGCCCTCGTTGGCCGCAACGACGACGGGTCCGCGTTCATTGAAATCAACAACGTGGAGCAAATTTTCCGAACGCGGTGGACGGTGCGAGTGACCTTGCGTCCGGGCCGCGCTTTCCTGGAAGAACGCATTCGGCTCTACAACCCCACCGACACCATGCAGCCGTACTACTTCTGGAATTGCACGGCGTTTCCGAACCGACCGGGGACGCGGTTCATTTTTCCCATGTCGTTGGGCACGGACCACTTCGGCCGTCAGTTCTTCAATTGGCCCGTTCACAAAGGCAAAGACCTGTCGTGGCTGAAAAACCACGTTCGCTACCAGTCGATTTTTGCCGTGAACTGCACGCACGACTTTTTCGGCGCCTACGACGTGGACGCCGACCGCGGGCTGGTCCAGGTAGCCGACCACCGTCGGCTGTCCGGGAAGAAGGCCTGGACGTGGGGCACGTGGCAGTTCGGACTGGTGGCGCAAAGCAACCTGACGGACGAAGACGGCCCGTACATTGAAGTGCAAAGCGGTCCGCTGCCGACTCAGTCCGACTACGGCGGCCTGCCGCCGCACGGTCAGGTCAGCTGGCAGGAGTGGTGGTACCCGGTGCACGGAATGGGAGGCGGGTTCGAGTTCGCCACGCGGGACGTCGCCGTCCAAACCGACCGCGCCGACGGCAAACTGACGGTGCGGCTGCTGGCAACGGCCGAGTTTCCTCGAGCCAAGTGTCGCGTCTTGGACGGAGCAAAGACGTTGGCTGAGCAGTTCGTCGACCTGTCCCCTCGCTCGCCGCGGGTCGTCCAGGTCGCGGGAGCGGGGAACCGGCCGGTGCGAATTGTCGTGACGGCAGCCGACGGGACGAAGCTGGCCGACTTCACTTCGCCGCTGCCCATTCCGAAGGTCGAGCCGCCGAAAGGCCCCTGGCTGGCCGACAAACCGGACGAGCAGTTGACCGCCGAGGAGGCTTTCCTGCGTGGCCGAGCCGCTCACCGAGCGACCAGCCGACAGAAGGCCCGTCGCTACTACAACCTGGCTCTTCAGCGCGACCCCGGTTTGGTTCGCGCCTTGCACGGGCTGGCCGTCTTGGACTTCGAGTCGGCCTTGTACCACCAGGCTGCGCGGCGACTGGAAAAGGCCTTGCAGCGCGACCCGGACGACGGGCGGTGCTGGTTTCTTTTGGGAGCGTGTCGGTTTCGCCAGGGCGACTGGGAGGGCGCGCTGGACTGCGCGTACCGGGCCGTCCGCTGCTTTGGCACTCGCTCGCTCGGCTACGACCTGGCGGGCCGCTGCTACCTGCGACAACGACGCTTCGACCGGGCCGTCCAGGCGTTCCGTCGAGCCGTTCAGACCAACGGCGACGACCTGCGGGCCGCCAACCACCTGCTGCTGGCTCTGTACGCCGCCGGCCGAAAGGACGAGGCGGAGCAACTGGCCCGTCAACGTTTGGCCGAAGACCCGACCGACCTGCTGCCGCGCATTGTCGCCGCCCGGCTGCAACCGGACGGCCTGACTCACTTGCGCGAGCAGGTCCGGCACTTTGTCGGTGAGGTGGACTTCGAAACGCTGGAAGCGGCGCTGACGTTGGCCGAGGTCGGACTGGTCGCGGAAGCGGCCGACGTGGTGCAAGCGCTCTGCGTTGAGGGAGCGCCGGCCGAGCGGGTCAACCCGCTCGTGCTTTACTACCTGGGCTACTGGAAACACCGGCTTGGCGACGAAAACGCGGCCCGCCAGTTGGTGGCCCGAGCGGCGTCGCTGCCGTGGCGCGACTTTGTCTTCCCGTCTCGGCCCGAGGCACTCGCGCCGCTCACCTACGCGCTGCGCGTCGACCCGGCCGACGCCAACGCGCACCTCCACCTTGGAAACCTGCTGGCCCATTTGGGGCGACTGGGCGAGGCGGCCGAGCATTGGCGTCGCGCGGGCGAGCTGAACCCGCAACTGGCCATGGCCTTCCGTAACCTGGGTCTGTACACGGCCATTTCCTTGCACGACAGCGACACGGCCGCGTCGCTTTACCGCCGAGCCATTGCCGCGCGGCCGGAGGACCAAACGCTGTACCGGGACCTGGCGGAAATTTTGATTGCTGCCGGCAAGCGTTCCGAGGCCATTCGTGTGCTCGAGTCCATGCCTCCGGCTGACGTTCGCCGTGGAGACGTGCTCATGCTGCTGGCCAAGGCGTACTTCGACGAGCGGCGCTACGACGACGTCATTCGGCTGCTCGAGTCGATTCCGCACTTCATCAACTGGGAAGGACAAGACGCCACGTGGCGACTGTTCAACCGGTCGCACGTGGCCCGTGGGCGTCAGCGGTTCGAACGCGGGCAGTACGAAGCGGCGTTGGCCGACTTCGAGGCCGCTCTCACCTACCCCGAGAACCTCAACGTGGGCCGCCCCGACCGACCCGAAGAAGCCGCCGCCCAGTACTGGCGCGGACGAGCGTTGCAGGCACTGGGACGGCTGGAAGAGGCTCGGGCCGCGTGGAAGGCTGGAGCGGCGCTGCCGAAAGGGTCGAAGGAGCAGAACGAGTACCGGCGTCGCTGCCGCGAGGCTTTGCAGTCGCTCGAGCAAGAAGAGGCGTCGCAGCCGCTCGAGCCAAAGCAGCCGTCGCAACAGCGGTGAGCTCGGTCCGGCCGCTCGCTGAACCGTGGCGAGGACGCGGCGGACGGAACTGTGGGCAGCGACGCGTCGACCGGGACCGCTTTCGCGCAGACGGCTCGCGCCGGCAAGAAGCCTTTCGCCACGGCTCAACCAACGTCACCGGCGTCCGCTCTGGGCAAAGGCTCCGGCGAGCCGCCTCGTTCCGTTGACCCTTCCAACTTCGCGGCCATGTAGTCGGCCACCAGCGTGTCAATGAAAAGCTGCGACGCGTGGTACATGAGCATGGGAAAAATGACGAACGGCACGCCGAGGCCGGGACCGAGCAGGTTCGGGTTGCCGAAAAAACGCGGGTCCGTCGCCAAGTAGGCTCCAATGGGAAGCGTCTTCTGACTGCCGGCAAAAGCCACGGCCGGAACGTCGTAGCGGTCGAAGCCAAACAGTTTCGCTCCCGCCACGGCCACCACCAACGCCACGACGTGCAGAACGACCACCGTCGACCAAACCAGCGCCACCGCCTGCCAACTGAGTCCGACCGACTGGTCGTGCAGGTACGTGCCGGCGTTCCACGAGGCCAAGAACACCAGCGACAGAACCAAACACTGGGCCACAGCTCCAATGGGCGTCTTGTAGCGAGTCGCCAGACGCCGCAGCGGCGGAACCTGCCGCAACAACTGCCCCACCACGGTCGGCACCAGGACGGCCTCCACCAGTCGCACGACCATTTCCCGTGCGTCCAGCTGCACCCCCTCGACCGTCGTCAGGTTCAACCAGAACGGCGTGGCCAGGAAGCAGACGGAGTTGGTCAGAATGGTCGAGAGCAGCGACACGGCGTCGTTGCCGCCGGCCTTCCGCGTCCACACGGACGCCGACGCCAAGGTGCACGGAACGCTGGCGGCAATCATGAGACCGAACCGAAAGTCCGGCCCAACCTGCCAGTCCATGACCAGCCACGCCAGCAGCGGAATCAGTAAGTAGTTGACGGCCGAGGCCCACAGCACCGGACCGGGCCGACGAACCGACTGGCCCAGCCGGCTGGTGTCCAAACTGAAAGCCATGAGGAACAACACGGCCGCAACAATGACTCGCGGCCGAAAAAACCGCTCCCGCCACACCTGGCCCAACGCCGGGTCGGTGAGCCCCAGCGTCAGGCCCAGGCTAAGGAGCGTCACCAGCCCGACCAGGAACCAGCGTTTTTGGAGGAACCGAAGCATTGCGGCAGGTTTCGGAAGTTGCGCCAAGGTCTCCGGGGAACCGCCAAGGCCGGCGAAACGGCGTGGCCGAGCGTCCGGCTGCGGGTCGCCAACGAGAATAGGACAGTCAGCGAGGGCCTTTGCGGACGCAGGGGGTGAGTGTGGCGTCCTGTGGCCGGACCCACTCACCCCACGAATTCGAAGACACGCTTTCACTCGGAAGCGTCCCCTTTCGCCGACGGTTTCTCGGTGGCGGCCTTCTCTTGCTTGTTTTCTGTCGCCGCTGGCCGGTCCTTCTTTGCTTCCGCAAACTTCGACCAGCGACGCAGCAAGAAAATGGCCGCCATTCGGAAAGGCGAGTCTCGCTCAATCAGCTTCAGTGTGGCCACGGCCTGGTCGTTTTGGCCGAGCGCGGCGTAGCAACTGGCGAGCAAGAATTTGGCCGAGTTGAGCAGGTCGCTCTGTTTGTACTCGTCGAGGAAAGCCTTCAGCGTGTCAGCGGCTCGAGGAAAGTCGCCCAGCTCGTACTGGCAGACGGCGATTCGGTAGAAAGCCTCTTCGGCGGCTTTCCGGTGGGGTCGCTGCACTCGCTCGGGAATGTTTTGGACAATCAGCGGCTTGACCTCGTCCGGCACGTACATTCGCTCGCGAGGCGGCGGCATTTGCTTCCACAGCCGAATCAACAAGTAGCCTTGAATGGCGTCCGCGTACTTGCCCAGCAACTGGTCGATTCGCTTCGACAAGTGGATTTTTTCCGGAGCCCCGAACTGCATTTGCAGCGTGGGTCGACCGTTTTCGTCCTCGGTGCGTTGCACCTGCATTAAGGGAGTCGGCACCATCAGTGACTCTTGCAACGCTCGGTACGCGGCCTTTTGAGCGTCGGTCATGTGGGCTTGTCCCTGGCGTTGCTGTTCCGGGAAAGGCCACACGCCCACCTGGTCGGCTTTCCACCCATCCGTTTTCTTGCCGAACTCGACCACCCGGCTGAACAGCCCAGGTCCCAACAGGGTGTCGTCCAGCCCGTCGAAAACGACAGCGAAGTTTTCGCCCGTCAGCATTCGCTGCAACAGCCGCATGCGAACGGACCACAACACGCTGTCGCCGACCAGCAGCACCTTCGGTTCGTTCAAGTCTTCCGGCTGCCACCAGTAGGGCGTTTGGGAGGAAATGTCGAGCCGCCGGAGCAGCTCGGGGTGGCTTCGCACTTCGGCCAGCGTCGCCGGTTTGGTCGGGTAGATTGTTTTCCCGTCGTCCGCTGCCGACGGAATGGGCAGTCCGACTTTGGGGTCGAAAAGGTACACGCCGTCGCGCGCCAGGACGCCGACCAACAGTTTCGTGGTCGAACTCGGGTCTTCGTTGCCGGGCACCAGGACGACCGCGTCCAGGCGAAGCTGTCGAAGCAGCTCGACGAACACCCAAGCCCGGTGAGCCGCCGACCCTTTTCCGAGCAGCATGGCGTCGAACGGTCCCACAGGAACCGGCAGGCCGACCAAGTCCATGTTCCGCACCACGTAGTAGAACAAGCTGACGGCTCGGTCGACGTCGCGGTGGGTTGGGCCGGCCGCGAAGTCAATGGCCTGACGACACCACAGCGCGTCGCGAATGTGAAAACCGTCCTCCGGACGAAACCGGTCACTCAGAGCCCGCTGAAACATGTCGCTCGGCAGCAAACCGGCAGCCTTCGGCCAGGCCTCTTGCGGACTGGGCTTTAACTGTGGCACTCCCCCCTCGCACTTCTCGACCCACTGATTCAGGACCGACACGGCTGTGTCGGGGTCCGAGCTAATGGTCAGGGCGTCGGGCTGGAGCATGACCAGCGCGTTTTCAATGAGTCCGGCGCAGCGGCTCTCCCTCTGCTCCGCCGTTTGCTGCTCGCTCCGCTGCACCTGCTCCTCCAGCACTCGCTTCGGCACCGACCGGGCTTCGAAGTAAATCAGCACGGCCAGAACGACCAGACCGGCCAGAAGGGAAACCTGCTTGACTCGCTTCACCGTTTGGTTGGCACTCATGGCTTTGTCTGTCCTGCGGAAAACTTTCGTTGGCCTCTGACGTGTCGACTGTCCGCGTGCGGTTCGTTGGTGTGGAGACTCACGGCGACCGACGAGCCGCGCCTGCCGAAGCCAACGGGACAACCTGCCGGCCAGAGGCTCGGTGCGGCACGCGAACGGCTTGAAGCCGGAGCGGCTTCCAGCTGGTTCGCCGCCTACGACAGCATGCTCAGCACAACCGAACGCAGCTCCATCAACTGCTCGAACAACGTCTTGACCTGCGACAGCGGAATCATGTTCGGCCCGTCGCTCAAAGCGCGGTCCGGGTTGGGGTGCGTCTCGACGAAAATTCCGTCGCAGCCGGCCGCCACGGCCGCTCGAGCCAGCGTGGGCACCATGTCCCGTTCGCCGCCCGTACTGGCTCCGCCCGGACGTTGCACGCTGTGCGTGGCGTCAAAAATGACGGGCACGCCGTGACGCTGCATGACCGGAATAGCCCGCATGTCGTTCACCAAACGCCCGTAGCCGAACGTCGTACCGCGTTCGGTCAGCAGTACCTGCGGGTTTCCCGCCTGCTCACACTTCTGGACAATGTGAATCGTGTCTTCCGGCGCCACGAACTGAGGCTTCTTGACGTTGACCACACCGCCGTGCCGCGCCGTCGCCCGGGCCGCCGCCACAACCAGGTCCGTCTGACGAGCGAGGAACGCTGGAATTTGCACAATCTTGCAGACCGCGGCCGCCGGCTCGGCCTGCTGCGGTTCGTGAATGTCCGTCGTCACGTCCAGCCCAAACTGCTCGGGCACCCGCGCCAGCAACTGCAACCCAGCCTCCAGCCCCGGCCCCCGAAAGCTGTTGAGGCTGGTCCGGTTGGCCTTGTCGAAGCTGGACTTGAAGACAATGGGAGCCTGCAAGGCCTTGGAAATCTCGGCCAGCTGTCCCGCCACGTCCAGAACCAGCTGGTCACTTTCCATGACACACGGACCGGCAATGAACAGCAGCGGCTGGCCACGACCACACTTGTAGCGACCAAAGTCAATGGGGTTGGTGGGCACGGTTTCGCCTCGCAGCTGTCTGAGTTGGAACTCGGTTTGGACCGTCGGCCGACCCGCGTCCGCCGAGTGGCAAGAAACGTGCCGCCCGTCGCATCCGGTCGGCTCTGAATCCTAGAGTGCGGCGACATGGTAGCAAACCGTGGCTCCCTGTGGCACTACAGTTTCAGGCTGCCAGACTCGGTCCGGCTGTCGGACTCGGCTCGGTTGCTCACCGTGGCCGCCGCGCGGCGAGCCGAACGACGCTGGGGGACCAGGGGCGCTCGCGGCCGGTTTCGGGTGCGTCCCGCCCAGCCGCAGTGGTGCGAACGAAGCACGGTCGCCGCTTCCAGGCCAAACCGCGTTCGTCTCGAGACGGCCGCCTAGCCCGCTGGACACTCTGGCTTCACTTGTAATCACCACGGGGAAGTCTAGACTCTTGCCGGTCGAGAGTGGCGGCTACAAGAGCTGGCGGCGTGGCCGGTTTGGACGCTTGCCGCTGAAGCGTGGTCTGGCGCCGGACGCGTTGGCCGCACACGCGCTAAGGAAGCTGCAGAACTGGGGCGCACCGTGGTTGAAGTGGAAGGAGTGAGACAATGGCGAAAACGATTGCAGACGTCGACGTCAAAGGCAAAACGGTCCTCATGCGGGTGGACTTCAACGTCCCTCTGACCGACGACGGGAAGGTTCGGGACGACAGCCGAATCAAGGCCGCTCTGCCGAGCATCAATTCCGTGCTGGAGCGTGGCGGCAAGCTGATTCTGATGAGCCACCTGGGTCGTCCCAAGGGCATTGACGAAAAATTTAGCATGAAGCCCGTGGCCGAGGACCTCAGCCAGAAGTTGGGCAAGCCGGTCAAGCTGGGCCCGAAAGACTTCAAGCCGGAGGAACTGAAACGGTTGGTCGCCGAGCTGGAGGAAGGCGACGTCCTGTTGCTGGAAAACTTGCGGTTCCACCCGGGCGAGAAGGACGGCGACCCCGAGTTCGCCAAAATGCTGGCGGACTTGGCAGACGTCTACTGCAACGACGCGTTTGGCACCAGCCACCGCACCGACGCTTCCATGGTCGGCGTGCCTCAGGCCATGGGAGACAAGCCCAAAGTGGTGGGCTTCCTGGTCGAGAAGGAACTGAAGTTCTTGAAGGGTGCCGTGGAGCAGCCGCAGCGTCCGTTCGTGGCAATTCTGGGCGGAGCGAAGGTCTCGGACAAAATCGGTGTCATTCGCCGCTTGCTGGCGTTGTGTGACAAGGTGCTGATTGGCGGCGCCATGGCCTACACGTTCTCGCTGGCCCAGGGCGGAAAGGTCGGCAAGAGCCTGGTCGAACCGGACAAGGCCGACTTGGCCAAAGAACTGCTCCAGGAAGGCGGCGACAAACTAGTTCTGCCGGTCGACACGCATTGCGGAAAGTGCGGTGAGGAGATCACCGGCGACTGCGAGAAAATTGTGGTCGAGTTCGGTCAAATTCCGGACGACTTCCAAGGTCTGGACATTGGACCGAAGACCATTGAGAAGTACACGGAAATCATCAAAGGCGCGAAGACCGTCGTTTGGAACGGCCCAATGGGCGTCTTCGAGGTGCCGCCTTTCGACCAGGGGACAAGAGCCATTGCCGAGGCCGTGGCGTCGGTCGACGGCACGACGATTGTCGGCGGTGGCGACAGCGCGGCGGCCGTCAAGCAAATGGGCTTCACGGACCGAATCACCCACGTGAGTACCGGCGGCGGCGCCAGCCTGGAGCTGCTCGAAAAAGGCGTGCTCGAGGCCATTCGAATCTTGGGCTGACGAAACCGGTCCACGAAGCCGACCGTTGTGGCAGCTGCTGACGCGGCTCGGCCAGAGTCACGCCACGACGTCTCGGCTCAACCAGCGACACGCTCCGTCGCGACCGTCTCGCTTTCCAGCCGTCTGGCGTTCACTTTCGCGAAGACAGCCATTCGCCAAGCCGGGCGGGCGGCTGCGGCGAGTGCGACGGAGCGTGTCGTCTTCTTCGTAAACTGAAAGCCGGCCCGTCCGGCGCTGGTTCGTCTTCGCGAAAGCCGCCACAGTGCCAGCCGTCGCCGCACGCAGTCTCTCCCTCACCGCTCTCTCTGACACACCCAGCAACACGACGAGCGCCGGCACGAGCGTCACAAAGCGACTCCCTCGTGCAACAAACACATTTGGCTCCGGCAGAACGACGCGAACTCCCAAACCCGAGGGCGCGGAAGCAGTCGGCGCGAAATCTGCCGAGTGCGCCGAAGGAGTTTCGCCGAAGTCCTCCATTTTGTGCGAATTCCCATTTTTGGAGGGAAATTGCTTCAACGGCGTCCGAAGCTGAATATACAATGAATCGGAACACGGCTTCGACGTGCGACAAGCGCCGTCGAACCGCCGTAGCAACTCGTTCTTTGAAGCGCACAAATGGACGGTCGGGGCTGAGCTGGCGGTGAGAGAGTGGGGCGAGCGGCGGCAAGGAGGCGGCGGACCGTCGGGCGTTGGTTCGGAAGGCTGGGAGCAGCACGGGGAGGTTCGGTCTGCAACCAGTGGTGAGTGGCGAGACGAAGTCGCACTTCAACAGCAGACGGCGTTTCCTCGACGAGCGGCGCTGCCCGACAGGGCTCGGCCGAAGTTTTTCTTGAGACGGAGCTCCACACGGCCGAGCTTCGTCTTTGAGCGTGCGGCAGCGTGCGTGCCAGTTTCCAACAGGAAGACCCGTCTTCCAAGCAGACAGAAGTGGAGCGTTTTCCGATGAGGCGTGAGCGTGTGCATTTCTGGCCGGCGACGCTGGTGTTCGGGCTGTTGCTGGCTGGTGGAGCGGTGTGGGCGCGACAGTCGGCCACGGTCAGCCAGGGGACTGCCACCGTCTACCAGTACGTGGCTCCCGACGGCCAAGCCTACTTCGCCGTTGCGTTGCAGGCGAGGGAAGCTTCCCCGCGGCAGTGGGCGGCAAATCACGTTGTCTTGGTCGACACATCCGCCAGTCAAGCGGGTCGCTACCGGGAGGCGGAACTGGCGGCCGTGAAGAGTTACTTGCAGACGTTGCCCAAGGGCGACCGCGTCGCGTTGTACGCCGTCGACGTTTCGTGCGTACGCTTAACGCCGGGCTTCGTGCCTGTGGACAGCACCGAAGCGAAGCAGGCGCTGTCGGAGCTGGAGCAGCGGCCTCCGTTGGGAGCGTCCAATTTGTTGGCCGCGTTGAAGACGGCTTTGACCGAACTGCAGACGGTTTCGCACGGCTGCATTGCCTACTTCGGCGACGGGCTCAGCAGCGCTCGGCTAATCGAAACCGACGAAATGGCCGAGCTGGTGTCGACGCTCCAGAGTCGCGAAGTGCCGGTCTTCAGCTACGCTGTCGGACCGAAAGTAGACCTGCCGCTGTTGGGGACGCTGGCTCAGTACAGCGGCGGAGTCGTGTGGACGCAAGAGGACTTTGCCGACGGCGAGGCCGCCGGTCGCGAGCTGGCTTCGGCCACCACCCGAGTTCCGTTCTACCCGACCGACCTGCGTTTAACAGCAACGGACGTCCGCGTGCTGCCGTCCCGAGCGCTTCCGGTTCGGTCCGACCGCGAAACCATTTACGTCGGGTCCGGCCGACTGCGTGCCGGTGACGTGTTGGAACTGGCTGCCAGCGAAGGCGACGCTCGAACCGCGTGGCGGTGGGACGTGGGAGCGAAGTCGGTCCAACCGACAGGCCCGTTCGTGGCGGCGTTGTGGCAACGAGCACAGGAAACCAAGGGACTGGCGGCGCCGCTGGCCGGCCACAATGTCCTGCAGGCGGCGAAGCGACAGTTCGACCAAAGCGTCGAACAGATGGTCGCCGCGGCACAAGAGGCACTGAAACAGAACCGCGTGGACGAAGCGGAGCGGTTGGGGGCGGCCGTCAAGCTGTTGGACCCGCACAACGTGTACGCCGGCGCTGTCTTGGCGGCGTCGCGCAAGGTCAAGGCAAAGCTGGCCAGCCAGCAGCAGAGCGGCCAACAAGAAGGCCAGTCGGCTCCGGCGACCAAGCCTCAGGCCGAGCAAACCGCCCCGCCACCGACCGTGGCGTCGCAGGACTTGATCGGCGAGGCAGCCAGCCGACAGCAAATCAAAACGCAAAGAATGCAGCTCGACGTCACGCGAGCCATCGAAGACGCTCGCGAACTCATGGTCGACGACCCCGACGCCGCCGTCTCTTTGCTGAAGCGAACGTTGAGGCTCGTCCAGTCGGCATTGGACATCGACCCGAACGTTCGCGAACAGTTGGCTCGCCGGCTTCGCGACACCATTCTGGACGTGCGGAGCCAGCAGGAGATGCTGGAGCAGAAGCGGATTCGACAGCAGGAGCGCCTGGCGGTCGTCCAGGCCGAGAAACGGCTTCAGGAACAAATGCGGTTGGACGACCTGAAAATCCAAATGTTGATCGACCGGGTGCGGGCGCTCATGCGGGAAGGACGTCGAGGCAACCGAGACGCCTACGCGGAAGCCAAAGAAGTGGCGAAGGCCGTGCGGGAGCTGAGACCGGGAAGCGGCATGTCGGAGGCAGCCGTCGTCACGACCGAAGCGGCCTACCAGGTCAGCAACGTCTTCCACTGGCGGAACCTGCGGGCCGAACGGTTCCTGCAAACGCTGGAGCAGGTCGAAATTTCGCACGTGCCGTTCCCGGACGAGCCACCCGTTCGGTACCCGCCGGCACCGGTGTGGAAGGCTTTGACCGAACGGCGGAAAAAGTGGGAGGCGGTGGACCTACACAAGTCGTCGCCATCCGAGGAACGAATCGTCAACGCTCTGGACGACCAGACCGAGTTGTCCTTCAGCGACACCCCGCTCGACCAGGCCATTGAGTACTTGGCCGACTTGCACAACATTCCCATCATCATTGACGAGAAGGCCTTGGAGGACGAAGGCATTGCCAAAGACACGCCGGTGCCGAACCTGCAGTTGAGCGGCATTACGCTGCGGAGCGCGCTGAAGCTCATGCTGGAGCCGCTGGGGCTGAACTACGTCATTGAAGACGAGGTCATGAAAATCACCACGCAGGCCATTGCCGAAGAGACGCTCCAGACCCGAGTCTACCCCGTGGGCGACTTGGTCATTCCGATCACCTCGGGTCTGGGTGGCGGCTTCGGAACGCTGTTCGGCGGCGGCCTGGGCGGCTACGGCGACTTTGGTGGCGGCTACGGTGGTTACGGCGGCGGGTTCGGCAGTTTCGGCGGTGGCCTGGGCGGCTACGGCGGCGGTTACGGTTTCGGTGGTTTCGGCGGAGGTTTCTTCAGCATTCCGTCGGGAACGGCCACGCCACCGGCTGCGGCGGCGCTGCCGGCGGCGGCGATGGCCGCCGGCCCGGCGCCGGCCCAGCCGCAGGCCGAGCCGGTTTCCGCCGACGTGGACACGCAGGCCGTCATTGAAAGCGTGCTGAAGGGCGGTGAAAAAAAAACGGACGGTGCGCCGTAGTCGTTCCGAACCGTAACGAGCGTGTGAGCAACCTTGCGGGACGGGCAGCCGAGCTGTCCGTCCCGTTTCCGTGCGCGACGGCCCGTCTGGCCTGTGCCCAGTCGCCGCGTCCCGAGCGCTCCGGCGTGGCAGCCAGTCCCCGTTGGGTTGTGCTTCTGCTGCCGTGTGTGCTCGGCCAGACACAAGCCAAAACGCCGGTCGGTGCCCGAAGCGGTGCTGCTCGCTCACAGACGTCAGACCGCCCGAACCAGCCGGGCTCCACCGCTTCGGACCTTCCGGCCGGTGCGTCGGTGGAGCGTGGAGCCGACCAACGTCCCGCTCGGGCGGACGCACCTTCCGCCCGTCCTGACCAAGTTTCCCCCGCCGACGTCCCTTCCGAGGGCTGGCTTCGGTTCCTCCGTGAAAAGAAACCGCCCGCCTCGGAACTGGCCCGTCGGCTGTTGCGACTGCACAACCAGGGACGACACGAAGACGTCATTCGCGGGATTCGAGCGGCACTGATTGCCGGCTACTCGGAGCCGTGGATGTACGAAGTGCTCGCGCTGTCCCTGGAAATTGCGGGGCACCCGCAGGAGGAAGTTGAGCGAGCTTTGACGTCCCGCGTCGACCTCGCCACCCTCGACGCTCCCACCATTCTGCTGACAGCCGCCTACCTCGCCCGGTTCGGCCTGACCGAACGAGCCTTGGAGCTTTACCGTCAGGCGGCTCGAGTCGCTCCAGCGCGGCCCGAACCCTACGCCCTGGGCCTGAAGCTGGCCGAACAGGCTCACGACGTCGACTCGATTCAATGGGCTGCCACCGGCATTGTGCAGCACGTTTGGACACCCGACTACCCGAAGTGGCACCAAATGGCTCAGGTCGCCGTGGAACAGGCGGCGGCCGAACTGAAACAGAAAGGCCGCGCCGACCGAGCCCGGGCGCTGCTGGCCGCTTTCCGGCGGGCCAACCGGTGCGACCTGAAACTGCAGTTGAAGTGGGTGGGCAACGCCGACCTGGACCTGGAGGTGGAAGAACCGTGGGGCGAGGTCTGCTCGGTCCAGTCGCCGCGTACTTCCGGCGGTGGCGTTTTCGTCAAAGACGGCTACGGCCCCGACCCGGAAAAGAGCGTGGAAGAGTACGTGTGCCCGGTCGCGGTGCCCGGGGCCTACCGAGTTCACATTAAATGGCTGGGCGGTGACGTCGTCGGAAAGCGTTGCGTGTTGACCGTGGTTCGCTACCAAGGGACGGAGCGAGAGTCGACACTGACCCACGCCGTCCTGCTCGACTCGACCGACAAAGTCGTCCGCGTCTCGCTCAAACACGGACGCCGGACGGAGCCGCTTGCGGTCGGGTGGCCGATTCCACTGCGGAAGCGCCCCGGTCCGGCCCGGCCGGCCCGAACGGGCACCCGTCTGGTTCAGCGGCTGGGCGTTTCGACACCGGAGCAGCGTCAGGCGGCTCGTCGTTTCTTCCAGGCTCACCCGGCCCGCAAGCCCCGCCGAGCGTCGGCCGTCGGCTACTCGCCCGTCATTTCCATTCTGAGCGAAGGAGCCAGCGCGACGGCCTTGGCCGTGGTCGCTGGCGACCGGCGCTACGTTCGAATTTCAATTGCACCGGTCTTTTCCACCTTGGTCGACGTGGCCACGTTCAGCTTTGTTCGGTCGGGCGGCTCCGCGGCATCACCGGCCGGTCAGCCGGCGGGAGCCCTGCGCGCGGGCCCGGCGGCGCCCGGCCGTCGGAGCCCTTGACTGGCACGAAAGCCGACCGGACGGTCGCGACGGAACGGACACGAACAAGAACGGAGCGACGTAAAGCCGACCGAGCCGGTCGGAGCGGCTTGGAACCGTCTTGCCAGAAGCTGCCGACCTGCTAACCTTCGCGTTCCGCTCGCCACCGTCGAGCGCGAAAGACGGCGAGCCGGCTCAGGTCAGTCCTGACACCGAGTCTGTTGCGGGCGCACACGCCGGTCCCGGCGGGCTGGCAGTCGTCCCGGGGGCGTGTTCGGCGGAAGCAAAGGCGCAGGACTGACAGACAGCCGTTCCCTGGTCGAACAGGAAAGGTCTGCGGGCATGAAACCGAACGGACGAATGTTGGTGACCGGTGCGTCGGGGTTCGTTGGCGGCTACGTAGCGGAGCGAGCGGTTCGCGAGGGCTGGAACGTGCGCACGTTGGTCCGCCCGGACAGCGACCGTTCGCTGCTGGAGCGGTGGGGCGTGGAGTGCGTCGAGGGGGACTTGACCGACGCGGCGTCGGTTCGTCGAGCGGTCGAAGGGTGCAGCGTGGTTGTCCACTGCGCGGCCAAGGTGGGCGACTGGGGACCGTTGGGCGAGTTCCGCCGCGTGAACGTGGACGGCACTCGAGCTTTGCTCGAAGCAGCTCGCGACGCCGGCGTGCGACGGTTCCTCCACACGTCCAGTTTGGGCGTGTACCCAATGCGGCACCACTTCGAGGCGGACGAGTCGGTTCCGATTCGCCCGCAGGGCGACCCGTACGCCCGGACGAAAGCCGAGTCCGAACTGCTGGCGTTGGAGTTTCACCGCCGCGACGGTTTGCCCGTCACGGTGCTCCGTCCCGGTTTCGTCTACGGCCCCCGAGACCGTCAGGTGTTGCCTCGGTTGCTCCAGAAGCTACGCGAAGGCCGCGTCTGGTACTTGGGCGACGGGCAG
>CAYSAG010000079.1:0-18336 GCA_964428935.1 uncultured Planctomycetaceae bacterium
GTACTGACTCAGATCGGCTTGGGCTACATTTTCGTTTACCTGCTGCTGGGGCGTCGCTTTTGGATTCAGGTCACGGCAGCCGTAGTCATTTTGCTTGGCTACTGGTACTTCTTTTACCAGTACACCGCTCCGCCGGCCGAACGGAACGCTTTGAAGGAGTACTTGGCCGAGGTGCATGGGTTGGGAGAGGAAGAAATCAGCCAGTTCACCGGCCTGGCCGCTCATTGGAACAAGCACGTCAACGCCGCGGCGGCCGTCGACCGCGAGCTCCTGAACTGGTTTCCGCGGAATGAGGAGCCGTGGCGAGGCAGAAGATTTTGGATCAACCGGGGAGGCTACCAGACGCTCAATTTCATTCCCTCGATTGTGACCATGCTGTTAGGCGTCTTCGCCGGACGGCTGTTGCGGAGCGATGTGGAGCAGGAAGAGAAATTGAAGGTCCTGGTGTACGCCGCGGCCGGTTGCCTCGCCTTCGCTCTAGCCATCGACACCAACATTTGGCCGGACGCCATTCGCGAGTGGACGGGAGCGAATTGGAGTCTGTGCCCGGTGGTCAAACGAATTTGGACTCCCAGTTGGACTATTTTCAGCGGCGGCTGGGCTTTTGCTCTGCTGGCTGCATTTTATTGGCTCATTGAAATCAAAGGCCGGCGGCGATGGTGTTTCCCGTTCGTCGTCGTGGGAATGAACTCCATTACCATGTACATGATGGCTCAACTGATGAAGCCCTGGGTCGGTCGGATGCTGAAAATCCACTTGGGGACCGTCGACACGATTTTCGGGTGGAAACAGGGAATCTGCTACTACTTGTTCTCGAGCGACTTCGTCTACATGCCGATTCTGCACGCGTGCGTGGTGCTGTTGGTGTTGTGGCTGATTTGCCTGTGGCTGTACCACCACCGCATTTTCATTCGAATTTGACGGCCCTTGCTTGAGCCGCCTAATTCTGTTCGAGACGGCCACCACGGAGGAGCGTCGAGCGTCGGCGGGGAGCTGACCGAGAATGGACGTGGGCGAAGGGGGCCTACCTCTCCGCAGCCGCGGCAGTGGTTGGAAGGGAGGAGGCTGCGAGCGCGGCCGCCGCAGCGGCTCGGGCTGCGCCGGACGCTGTTGAGACCGTCGCCTGTGCGCGAGGGGCCCCCCGCTGGTGCCCTCTGGGCCAAACGCAAGCTGGCGTCCTGGGGAAGCCGACAGGAGGGAAGGAGCGAGCCGAAAGGGACGCCGCGGGGACGGGCGGCAACGCGGCTGCAGCACCGGACGCCGAAGTCCTTCGAACGTCTTTCTCTGCGAACGTCAGCCTCGGCTGGCGGGAAGCCGGCCGCAAAAAAACGGGCGGCCGCCTTTCGACGGACCGCCCGTTGTCATCGTTGCTGACCAGCTGCCGCGACGGGGTGATGCCCGGCCGAGTCCCGTCCCCCGACCCCTCAGCAGCCGCTGCCTCCGTTGTGCGTTGCCGGAGTCGCGGAAACGCCGCAGGCAAGCCCAGTGGGCCGTGCAGGGCGCATAGAACCTCCGGCGACACCAAACGGACACGGTCGCTGGCACGCCGGACGCAGTTCGAGCCGTTCGGCTGGGCGTCACTCTTTCGACAAAGCATGACCGGCCACGCGGCTGGTCTCGGAGGGCTGGTCTACCAGGAGCGATGTCGGCTGGTGCGTTGACGTCGAGGGCGAGCCTCGTTGACCGTGACCCGTCGTCCCGCGATCTCGGTCTGGTTCAGTCGTTCGATGGCCAGCTCGGCTTCCGCCTCGTCTGGCATCTCGACGAAAGCAAACCCGCGTGAACGGCCCGTCTCCCGGTCCGTGATGATGTTCACCGAGGCCACCTCACCGTAAGCCTCAAAAGCGCGGCGAACATCTTCCTCGGTCGCACGGTACGCGAGGTTGCCCACGTAAATGTTGGTCACGTCTACGATCCTTTCTGCAATTCGGACAAACGAACCTAACCAGCGACGCCTCGGTCCGGTCGGCTTGCCCGCTCGCAGCAGAAAGGATCGAGTCCTGACGCTTCGAGCCACAAACCGAGGGGATCCTGGCGGCGCAACTAACCTGCTTCTCCAACTAAAACACGTGTCCGGATTGCGCCCGCTTAAAACCTGCTTTCGACCAAAATTCTTCTTCGAACAGTCGAGTCTCGCAGTTGCGACCGGAAACTGCGCCACGTGCGTCGGACAAGTGAGCCAAGTCTACCACGCCGCCGTTCGCCTTGCCAACACCGAACGGCACAGTTTTTCAAATTTCACGCACAATCCATTGGAATCCGTCTCATTGAGCCATCGCGAGCACGCGAATTGTCGTTTCAGCCGGTCGAGACAGGGGGCCTTGCCGAACTTGTGACCGAACGCGAGATCGACCTGACCGGCACGCGTGCGGACGCCGCAGTTCCTTTTCCGGCGGCACCCGGCACGCAAGTTCGACGGGTCGAAAGGCTCGACGCACCGGCCGACCAAACGTCACGGATCGATTGGCTGTCCGCGCCGGTGCCGGTTGCCTAGAATGACTAACCAGTGCCGCTGCCGACCGGGGCAGACGCGGTCGGCGCAGCCGGCGAAGGCTGGCAGCTTCTTGCCGCGGCCGCGTCAGCCAGACGTCGGTTCGACGACCAAGCGGCGGCACGCCTACGGGCGAACGCGGCGAACCGGGACCTGCTGTCTTGACGACAGCAGTCGTGAGCCGGGTTGGCGGTCGAGCGTTCGAGCCGCCGCAGCTGGGCTGGCCGCCCGGAGCGCAAGAGGAAGACAACGACCAACGTAACAACAGCCTACGGTCGAACAACGAAGCCGGAGCGGAACGAGGGACATGCCAGAGCTGTTGGAGTACAAGAGCCCGGAGTCGATTCGCTTTGCTGAGTTTGCCGACTGGATCCGCCAGACCGACCCCTTCGCCAACGCTCATTTGGATTGGGCGGCCGAGGCGGAGCGGGCTCTGCGAGGCGAAATCGTCCTTTCGCCGGCCGAGCGGGAGGAGCTGGCCGAGAAGCTCGAGAAGTGGCGGTACCAGTTATTCAACCACTACCAGGGACGGTTGTCGGAGCGAGATTGGGAGCTGGCTGACACGCTGGACGTGGCGGCCAACGCCGTGGCGCGTCGGCCGGGTCGTCCGCCCCGAGCGACGCGGGTCGCCGTCGGAGCGGGCTACGGTCACGCTCAAGAGCTGGCCGACCGCTACGCCGAAGGCTTGGACGAACTGGCCGCGTGGTTTCAATCGGACGCCGACCTTCCGGCTTTGTACGAAAAGGCTCGGCAGCTCACCCGTCAGAACTTCGCTCCGCGCGACCCGCAAGCCACGGCCTGGCGCATGAAACTGTACGCTCCTCTCTACCTCTCCAACTACTGCATCAACCACTGTCTGTACTGCGGCTTTCGTTACCCGCACCAATTGGAGCGGATTCATTTGACCGAAGAGCAGGCTTTGCAGCAGGCGGAGATTTTGTGGCGACGGGGCATTCGCCACGTCTTGCTTGTGGCGGGCGATTTTCCGCAGCGGACCACGGTTTCGTACTTCGTGTCGATTGCGGCAAAGCTGCGTGAGCGGGGCTTTCGAGTGGCCATCGAAATCGCTCCGCAAACCACGTCGGCCTACGCGAAGCTGGCCGAGGTCAGTGTGCGAAGCGTGACGCTGTACCAGGAAACGTACGACGAACAGCGCTACCGCTACTACCACCCGCGCGGCAGCAAAGCGTCTTTCGATTGGCGGTTGGAGACGCACGACCGAGCCGCCGAGGCTGGCTTCACGCGGCTCGGACTGGGCATTCTGCTCGGCCTGAGCGACCCGGTGCAGGACCTGCTGGCCATGGTTCGTCACGCCCGCTACCTGAAAGAACGGTTTCCGCACGTCCGAGTGGCCTTCAGCCTGCCCCGGATTCATGAGGCGCCCGACGGGTTCGTGCCTCCGTGTCCAGTCGACGACGAGCTGTTCGTGCGGCTATACTGTGTTCTTAGAATTGCCTTTCCGACGGCCGACCTGGTGCTGTCGACGCGGGAACGGCCGGAGCTGCGGAACCGGTTGGCGGGCTTGTGCATTACGCAAATGAGTGCCGGAAGCTCGACCGCCCCGGGCGGGTACGAAGACGGTTACCAAGAACAGAAGTCGCGCGAGCAGTTTCCCGTGGTCGACCACCGTTCGCCGGCGGAGGTGGCTCGGTGGCTGCAAGAGCGCGGCTACGAGTTGGTCTGGGAGTTTTAGCGACTTTCGCAAACGAGGGCGTGCCGGCTAGCAGTCCGCCCGGACGCCTTTCGACCTTCCGAGACGCGACAGCGCTGGCCGTTGACACCCGGGACTTAACGGAACGCCGTCGGGCCGGAACGCCGCCCGGCGGTCGGTCGTGGCCCATCACCCGTCACGGACCGCGGCACGGCACGAACACAAGACTCCACAACCGACCTGTCCAGCAACAGCAAGACCTTTTCCAGGAGACCGACTGGTGAACACGTCCGCTCACCCTCACCAAGACGCCGACCGTTACACGCCGAAAGACTTCGCTCGGCACCCGCTCATGTTCTACTACGAGGTCACTCAGGCCTGTGACCTGGTTTGTTTGCACTGTCGGGCGTCGGCTCAGCCCAACCCCGCTCCGGGCGAACTGACCACGGAGCAGTCGAAGTTGTTGCTGGAGCAGGTGGCCAGCTTCGAGCGAAAGCCGACACTGGTCTTCACCGGCGGCGACCCGCTGAAGCGCCGGGACTTGTTCGAGCTGATTCGGTACGCCGTGAGCTTGGGCATTCCGACGGCGTTGACTCCGTCGGCGACCCCGCTGGCGACGCGGGAGGCGTTCGAGAAAGCCAAAGAGGCGGGCATTCGCATGTTAGGCATTAGTCTGGACGGGGCCGACGCTCCCACGCACGACTCGTTCCGAGGCTGGGAAGGCAGCTTCGAGCGGACCATGCAAATGCTGGCCAACGCCCGCGAGGTCGGCTTGCCCGTGCAGGTCAACACCAGCGTGACCCGTCGCAACTTCCACCAACTGGACGCGCTGGCCGACCTGCTGGCCGACCAGGGCATTGCCATGTGGTCGGTCTTTTTCCTGGTGCCGGTCGGACGTGGCGTTGGGGAGGAACGAATCACTCCGGAAGAGTACGAAATTGCCTTCGAAAAACTTTGGAAGGCGGCTCAGCGGCAGGTGTACGCGGTCAAGACGACCGAGGCTCCGCACTACCGACGTTACGTGTTGCAGCAGAAGCAGGCCTCGGAGGCGTCGCTGCAGGCCGGACGCGGCCCGGGCCACCGAGCTCCCTTGGGCGTGTGGGACGGTCGAGGCGTCATGTTCGTCAGCCACACCGGCGAAATCTACCCTGCCGGTTTCTTGCCGGTGGTGTGCGGACGGTTCCCCGAAGTGTCGGTGGTCGACGTCTACCAGAACCACCCCGTCTTCCGAGCTCTGCGGGACCCCGACCAGTTCAAAGGCAAATGCGGCGTGTGCGAGTACCGCTACATTTGCGGCGGCAGCCGCGCTCGGGCCTACGCGGTCACGGGCGACTACCTGGAGTCGGAACCGGACTGCGTGTACGAACCGCAGCGAGCCGGCGAGTCGGTGACGGTGCCGTGAGGCCGGCGCGGGACCGTGGGTTCGCTCGCCGCCGCTGACACGGCGACCTTTCGCTCAAGCCGCCAGCCGCTTCGACCGCTCCGTCCCCAACGTCCTCAGCGAGCTGGCTGCACCACGCCGCTCCACCACCAGGACCACACCCCCGTGTCCTCGACTGTGCCGGACCGACCGTCGGCCGACGTTCGCACGGACGCCCCTTTTCGCTAAAGTCGTGGGTCGTGCCGGGGAGGCGAAGTCTTGCCTGATGCAGGGCGTAGCGCCTCGCTCCGGGCCGCGCAGTCGTCGAGACGGCCGAAGCCCGACCGCGTGGACAGCCGCGTGACCCGCTGTCGAACCGAAACCGAGTGGCACCGCTGCGACGCCAACGAATGACCCGAACTTCACGCTCAAAACGGGACGGCTCCAAGCCCCCTCGTCCTCACAAGAAGCGAAAAAAGGCGTTCGTGAGCCGGCTGCGCCGACCGCTCAGCCGACGGGCTCGCCGACTGCTCCTGCTGGCCCTTCTGCCGGCCGCCGTCCTGCTGTGGCTTTTCTTGGACTGGTGGATTGCTCTGCCGCCGGGACTGCAGGCGACGTACGTCGGCCGGCAGGAATGCGTGGACTGTCACCAGCAAGAAGACCAGCTTTGGAAAGGATCGTTCCACGACCTGGCCATGGCCCTGGCCACGCCCGAAACCGTGCTGGGCGACTTCAACAACGCGACCTTGGAGCACTACGGCATTGTGTCGCGCATGTTTCGACGCGGCGACCAGTTCTTCGTCGAGACCGTGGGGCCGGACGGCCAGCGGGGTGAATTTCGAGTCAAGTACGTCATTGGGTGGGCTCCGCTGCAGCAGTACATGGCCGAGCTGCCCGGCGGACGGGTCCAGGTCCTGCCGGTCAGTTGGGACACGGAGAAAAAAGAGTGGTTCTGCGCCGTGCCGGACAAGCCGTACGGGGTCGACGACCCTCTGTTCTGGACCGGCTCGGCACAAAACTGGAACCACATGTGTGCCGACTGTCACGTCACCAACTTCGCAAAGAACTACGACGTCAAAACCAACACCCACCACTACTCGTTTTCGGAAATCGACGTCAGTTGCGAAGCGTGCCACGGTCCGGGCAGCATTCACGTTCGCCTGGCCCGGTCCCGCTCGATTTTCTGGGACCGCCGGTACGGCTACGGCCTGCCGAAGCTCAACACGGAACAAAACCCCCAAGGCGAATTGGAAGCGTGCGCTCCGTGCCACTCCCACCGACAACGAATCTACCCCGGCTTCCAAGCCGGACGACGGTACTTGGACCATTTCTCGCTGTCGTTGCTCGAAGACCACCTCTACTTCCCCGACGGCCAGATTCTGGAAGAGGTCTACGTCTACGGCTCTTTTCTGCAGAGCAAAATGTACCGCAAGGGAGTGCGCTGCTCGAACTGCCACGACCCCCACTCCACCAAGACCAAATTCCCGGACAACCGGCTGTGCCTTCAGTGTCACATGGCTGCCAAGTACGACACGCCGGCTCACCACCACCACGACCCAGCCAAGGACAAAGACTCGACCCTGTGCAAGAACTGTCACATGCCCATTCGCTACTACATGGTCGTGGACCCGCGACGCGACCACAGCCTGCGCGTGCCGCGTCCGGACTTGACGGTGAAGCTGGGCGTTCCGAACGCCTGCAACCAGTGCCACACCAAACCCGAAGAGACTCCGCAGTGGGCGGCGGAGAAGGTCGTCGAGTGGTACGGTCCGAAACGGACGCCCCAGGTGCACTACGGCGAAATCTTGGCGGCCGCGCGCAAGGGCGACGCGAACGTGTTGGACCAACTGGCCCGGCTGACACGCAGCCCGGACGTGGGCCCCATTGTGCGGGCGACGGCTGTCGAGCTGCTCGGAACACGCTACCCGAACGGACCGCGACACCGCGCAGTGCTGCGAGCGTTACACGACCGCGAGCCGTTGGTGCGAGCGGCTGCGGTTCGGGTGTTCGAAGCCATTCGGCCGACCACCGAACAAGAAGCCTACTCGCTCAAGAAGCTGCTCGCGCCGGCCCTGACCGACCCGGTTCGGTTGGTGCGAATCGAGGCCGCTCGAATCCTGGCCGCTTACCCGCGGCGAGCGTTCAGCTCGGAGGAACTGGCGGCGCTGGACCGGGCCATTGGCGAGTACCGCACGGGCCTGCTGGCCGAGGCGGACCAGGCTGGCAGTCACGTCGCGCTCGGTTTGCTCGACACCGACCTGGGGCAGTACGACGCGGCCATTCGCGAGTACCAAACGGCCATTCGACTGGACCCCAGCGTGGCCGGTCCCCGCTCCAACCTGGCCCAGTTGCTCGAGTCGCTCGGCCGCGTGGACGAGGCACGCCGCCTGCGGGCCGAAGAAGCTCGGCTGCTGGAACGCGACGCGCGTCTGCTGCCGAACAACCCGGCCATTCACTACCGGCTGGGACTGCTTCAGTACCTGCTGGGACGGCACGAAAAGGCGCTGAAGTCGCTGCAGCGGGCGTGCGAGTTGGAGCCGCAAGCGGCCGACTTCCGAATGGCTTTGACGTTGCTGTACGAGAAACTGCAGAGGTGGCCGCAAGCCCGACAGTCCGCCGACAAGCTGTTGCAGCTTCAGCCGGAAAACGAAGTGTTCCAGGAAATTCGGCGGCGCATTGAGCGGGAGGCGGCGGAGTCGGCCAGCACGAACCAGACGGCTCCGCCGCAAGAAACGTCCACAACGAGCGGTCCGGGACCGCCGGCTGCCTCGGCCGCTCAAAGTCAGTAGCCCCGGGGCGGACCAGCCGGAGCCGACAGCTCTTGCACGTCGAACCGACTGGCGCCGGCGGGGGGCAGACGGCGGAGCTCGGTCCGTCCCGGTCCTGCCGTGGCTGGGCGCTCGGGTACCGCAGCCGCGGGGCCTTCGCAAACCGTCTTGGCTGCCGGAAAGGCGTCCGTCTACCGCCGGCGTGACAGGAACCGAACTTGTCGGACCGACGGCGTCGCTGCAGCGGCAGCAAGCAGCACCCTCAGACACTCGAACGAGGCTGCCCATGAAAATTGTCGTCGACGAAAACATTCCGTTCGCGAAAGAAGCCTTTGGCCAATTGGGCCGCGTGGTCACTCGGCCGGGACGACAAATTAGCCGCGACGACCTGAGGGACGCCGAGCTGCTGGTGGTCCGCTCGGTGACGCGGGTCACGGCCGACCTTCTGGACGGCACGCCCGTGCGGTTCGTCGGCACGTGCACCATTGGCACCGACCACGTGGACCAGGCGTACTTGGCGGAGCGGGGCGTTGCCTTTGCCAGCGCTCCGGGCTCGAACGCCGAGTCGGTGGCTGAGTACGTCGTCTCGGCGCTGTTGACGCTGGCCGAACGACACGGCTTCCAACTGGCCGGCCGCACGCTGGGGGTGGTCGGCGTGGGCAACGTGGGCAGCCGCGTCGCTCGCAACGCGGCCGCGCTGGGCCTGAAGGTCCTTCTGAACGACCCGCCGCTTCAGCGAGCGACGGGCGACCCGAAATTCCGACCGCTGGACGAGCTGCTCCAAGCCGACTTCCTCACGCTCCACGTGCCGCTCACCCGGACCGGCCCCGACCCCACCTGGCATTTGGTCGACGGCCGCTTGCTGCAGCGACTCCGCCCCGACGCGTTCTTGCTGAACACGTCACGCGGAGCGGTCGTCGACAACGCGGCGTTGCTGGAGTGCTTGCAGCAGCGACGACTGGCCGGCGCCGTCTTGGACGTGTGGGAAGGCGAGCCGTCGATTGACCACCGGTTGCTCCAGCGCGTCGACCTCGGCACGCCTCACATTGCCGGCTACTCGTACGACGGAAAGGTCAAAGCAACGGAAATGATTTACGAGGCTGCGTGCCGGTTCTTGGGCGAGCGGCCGGAGTGGAACGCGGCGGGCGTGCTGAGCGAGCCGTTGGGGACGTTCGTCGTCCGGACGGCCGGGCGGCCGCGTGAGGCTGTCGTGCGGGAAGCCGTCCGGCTGGCCTACGACGTTCGCCGCGACGACGCCGACCTGCGCCGCTCGCTCGAACTGCCCGAACCGGACCGGCCCGCCTTCTTCGACCAACTGAGAAAGAACTACTGGCACCGCCGCGAGTTTCCCAGTGCGACGGTCCGGCTGGAGCCCTTCGACGCCGAGCTGGCCTGCACGCTGCGCAGCTTGCGGTTTCGAGTGGCACGGGCCGAGTAGGACCGAACGGTCCAGCAGCGGGGAGTCAAGCGGCCGAGCGGTCGGTTGGCGTCCGCGTCAGCGGGTTTCCCCGACTTTCACTCGTCGTAACTCCTTCACTTTTTCAGCATGCCGTACTTTTTCATTTTGTTGTAGAGCGTGACGCGGCTAATGCCCAGCTCGCGAGCGGTGTGCGTCCGGCAGTAGTTGTTGCGAGCCAAAGCCTGCTGAATGATTTCCCGCTCGGTCATGGCAATTTGCTGGGTGAGCTCGCTGGAGCCGGAGGCCGTCCACTCCGGAGCGGGGCTGGACGCGGGGCCGGGAATTCCCATCGCCACGTGCGGCGGCAGGTGCTCCACCGTCAGCACGCCCCCGCGGCAGAAAATGACGGCCCGTTGGACGACGTTCTCCAGCTCACGCACGTTGCCCGGCCACGGGTAATTCAACAGAGCTTCGTAGAAGTCCCGGTCCACCCGCTCAATGCGAATGCCGTGCTTCGACGACAACTGACGAACCAGCTTGTGGGCCAGCATGACAATGTCGGCCCTGCGCTCCCGCAGCGGCGGAATTTCGAACTTGAGCATGTTCAGCCGGTAGTAGAGGTCGGGCCGAAACTTGCCCTGTTCCACCAGCGGCTCCAGTTGCTGGTTGCTGGCGACGACCAAGCGGGCTTCGCACTTGAGAGTTTTGTTCGAACCGACCGGTTCAAACTCGCCCGTCTCAATGACTCGTAGCAACTTGACCTGCTGTTCGACGCCCAGCACGTCGATTTCGTCCAGCAGAATGGTGCCTCGGCCGGCCGCAATGAACTTGCCTTCTTTGTCGGCGTGAGCGCTGGTGAAAGCTCCTTTGACGTGCCCAAACAGCTCGCTTTCAATCAGCTCGCCCGGTAGAGCGCCGCAGGCCACCGGCAAGAACGGTTCGTTGCGTCGAGGCGAGACTTCGTGAATGAGCGACGAGAGGTAGGTCTTGCCCGAGCCGGTTTCGCCGATGAGCAGAATGGTGACGTCGTGCTGGGCCGCCACCTCCAGCTCTTCCAACATTCGACGCAGACGCGGCACGTTGGTTTCGAACCGGCGTGTAATGCCGTGCAAGACGGTCTGGCCGCCGACGTCTTCGCGAAGGTCTTCGGGGACGTCCGGCGAATTCGGCTGAGGCACGTCCAGCCTTTGCTCGAACCACTCGCGGATTTTCTCCGCGGCGAGGACGCCGGAGAGGTGAAGCACGTCGCTGCGAAGGGCCTGCTCCTTGACCGGCTGCGGAGGGCGACGAGCGGTCGCCACGACCAGCGTGCCCTGGTGGTTCAGACGTCGGAAGTCGAACAGCAGCCGAGCCTCTCGCAGTCCCTCACGCGACGTTTCGAAAAAGTCCACCACCAGACCGTCCAGCGGTCGGTTGCGAATCAGCGTTTCCGCCGTCTCGAGGTCCGAGCACACTTCGACCTCCGCCAGTCGCTCCAGCGGCGGACAAACACACGCCAGGAACTGAGGACTTCGGCTGAGAACGGCAATGACGGGTCGTTTCATTGTCGGGTCCATTCGAGGTGCCGTTGCGTTGGTTCGGTGCCTGGCGCCGAGAGGGGGTGACGTCCAGGCTGTGAAGCGGTTCGATCGGGTGCTCAACCACCTGATCAAATCCGGTGCCAACGCGCTAGGCGGCCTTAACGCTTGCAGCGCAACCAGCGCCGTCGCCGCCACTTGCGGTGTTCGGCCCCTTGAACGGCTCACCGCTGTGGCGGAAGTGGTGTCTCCGGAAGTCAACGCGACGGCCGGCCTTCGTTTCCGTTTGGCAACCGTTGCCAAACAGAAACGCAAAGCCTAAAGTTGGCCCGAGCGTTCGGTGAGAAGGCCTGTGGTGGCTGTGGGACAGATGGGAGAAGCAATTCGTGCACGGAGTGCAAAAGACATGGCTCGCTTTGCCGTGATCGTGCCCGCTGCGGGCGCCAGCCGTCGTCTGAAAGGCTCACAACGGCGCAAGAAGCCTTTCTTGGAGCTGAAAGGCCGAGCGATCTGGATTCGGTCGGTGGAGCTGTTCGTGGCGCGGGACGACGTCGTCCAGACGCTGGTCGTCATTGCTCCAGACGAAATCGACTGGTTCAAGGAGAAGTACCGAGCGAACCTGGCGTTCATGGACGTCGAGATTGTGCCGGGCGGGGCCGAGCGGGTGGACTCGGTCCAGAACGCTCTGCAACGCGTCCGGGACGACGTCGATTTCGTCGCCGTTCACGACGCGGCTCGACCGCTGATCACGAAAGAATGGATCGACCAGGTGTTCCAGGCGGCGGAGCAGCACGGAGCAGTCGTGCCGGCACTGCCGGTTGCGAACACACTGAAGCGGGTGGACGAACAGGGCTTTGTCCGGGAGACCGTCTCGCGGTCCGAGCTGTGGGAGGCTCAGACGCCGCAGGTCTTTCGCCGAGACTGGTTGGTCGAGGCGTACCGGCAGCGAGGAGATTTCCTCCCGACCGACGACGCTCAGTTGGTCGAGCGAGCCGGTCACCCGGTGAAGGTGGTTGAAGGCTGGCCCATGAATTTCAAGATCACGACCAAGGCCGACCTGGACATGGCCCGGGCCGTGGTCGACGCGTTGCCGCAGAAGAAGCTTCCGCCGCTCCACCCCTTCGCGCACGAGAACCCGGACCTGTTCTGAAGGCAGTGAGAGAGCCCGGGAGCCCGTGCTTTTCTTGAGCGACTGGCGAGTGTCGAGCAGAGCGTAGGCCCGTTCGCGCCGGCCGCCCTCCTACTCGCCGCCCGTTTTCAGCCGGAACCTTCCGGTGCGGTCGCTGGACCGTTGAGTCCAGACCGTGAGTTTGGCGACGTCAACGTGGCCGTGGCGTCCTGCACAGTCACCCGCTCGACTGCCGCCGCTCACACAGCGTTTTGTGCCGCCGCCGGCTCAGCGAGCTCCCTCGCGGAACAGCTCGTCCTCGATTCCGAAACGCAGCTTCAGCTCTTTCAGCGCGCAGTACAGCGTCGGCACCGTGAACATGGTGATGATGACGATCAACATGCCCCCGAAACTGGGAATCGCCATCGGGACCATGATGTCGGAGCCGCGTCCCGTCGACGTCAGCACCGGAATCAGGGCGAGGATGGTCGTTGCCACAGTCATCAGACACGGCCTAGCCCTTCGCTGCCCGGCAATGATCGTTGCCTCGCGGGCATCCTGGATTGTTTCGATCTTCATTCGGCCGAACGTCTGGTCCAAGTAGGTCGCGATGATCACCCCGTCGTCGCTCGCAATGCCGAACAAGGCCAAGAATCCGACCCAGATGGCGACGCTCAAGTTGATCGGGTGCACCTGAAACAGCTCTCGCATGTTCACACCGAACACGTCGAAGTTCAGGAACCATGGTTGCGCATAGAGCCAGATCAGCAGGAATCCGCCCGCCCATCCAACGATGATGCCGGAGAACACCAGCAACGTGGTCGGCACGGACCGGAACTGGAAGTAGAGAATCATGAAAATGGTGAACAGGGCCAGGGGCAGAACGATGGACAGAGTTTTTTGGGCGCGGATTTGGTTCTCGTAGTTACCAGCAAACGTGAAGCTGACTCCGGGGGGCAGAACGAATTCACCGCTCTCGATCTTCTGTTGCAAGTACCGCTGGCATTCCTCGACTACGTCGACCTCGGCGTGTCCGGGTTTCATGTCGAACAACACATAAGCCGTCAAGAACGTGTCTTCGCTCTTGATGACCTGCGGACCACGGACGTAGCGAATCGTGGCGACTTGGCTGAGCGGGATTTGGGAGCCGTCTTTGGCTGGAATGAGGATTCGTCCGAGTTTTTCTGGGCTGTCTCTGAGCTCGCGCAAGTAGCGAACGCGTACCGGGTACCGCTCGCGTCCTTCGACCGTGGTCGTCAAACGTTTTCCACCGATGGCCACTTCGACCACGTCTTGGACGTCGCGAATGGCCAGGCCGTAGCGAGCGATCTTGCTGCGGTCGAAGGTGATTTCCAGATAAGGCTTGCCGACGACGCGGTCGGCAATCACCGTCGACGGCTCGACGCTGGGAACCTCTTTCAGGAACCGTTCGATCTCCAGAGCGACCCGCTCGATCGTGTCCAAGTCGGGCCCTTTCACTTTGACGCCCATCGGAGCTCGCATGCCGCTTTGCAGCATGACGATTCGAGCGGCGATCGGCTGCAGGCGAGGTGCAGAGGTGGTACCCGGCACCTGAGCGGCCTTGACAATCTCCTTCCAGATGTCGTCCGGCCGCTTGATGTGGTCCCGCCACTGACGGTAAGGCCTTCCGTGCGGATCGGGGATCAGATTCCCGTTTTCGTCGCGTACGAACTCCCCCTTTTCCTTGTCGTACTTGAAGTTGATTCTGTGGCCGTTCTTGTCGGTGATGTATTCCGGTTTGTACGAGATCACCGTTTCGATCATCGAGATGGGGGCTGGGTCGAGCGGGCTTTCGACTCGGCCGATCTTGCCCACCACCATGTCGACTTCCGGAATGGCCATGATGGCCTTGTCTTGCAGCTGGAGAATGTCGATGGCCTCGCCAATCGACGCGTGCGGCATGGTCGTGGGCATGTACAGGTAAGAGCCTTCATCCAGCGGGGGCATGAACTCTTTTCCAAGCCCCGGGAACTTGTGCACCATGGTCGACCAAATGGCGCTTTGCCGGATAACCGCCGGGTCAATGCCCACTCGTTGGGCCAACGCCGGCACGAACGCAAAGACCCGTCCGAAGCCAAGCCACGCACAGGCTCCGAACAGCACAATGATGGCCGGGATGGACAGGAACAGCACCTTGTGAGTCAGGCACCAGCGCAGAATTCGAGCGTAGAGCACGATTACGAAGAACTGGAAGAAGAGCAGGAGTCCCAGAATGATGCCGCCAACGAAGATCAGGTTCTTGAGAAGCCCTCGTTCGGGCCCGAGCGGCATCCAGTGCTCGGTCAGCAACACGGCTACGAACAGCACGGCCGCTCCGTTTGTGATAAACAGCCCCAGACGTTTGGTCCAGTCGGGAAGGAAGTCTTGGGCCAGTTGGTACAGACCCAAGGCGGTCATGATGGCTCCGGCCCACCAAGCCAGCTTGATCCCGACGACGATTCCAGCGACGACCAGCCCCACCAAGCCGATCCGCTCCAGCCAACGCCGTCGCACTCGGCTACCGAAAAGCAAATGCGCGGCCGGAGGTACGATGAACAACGCCACCAAGACTGAGGCCACCAGAGCGAATGTCTTGGTGAAGGCGAGCGGCTTGAACAGCTTCCCCTCGGCTCCCGTCATCGTGAAGACGGGCAAGAAACTGATGACCGTGGTGGAAATGGCCGTCAAGACCGCACTGCCGACCTCGACCGAGGCCCGGTAGATGATCTCCAACCGGTTTTCTTCCGGATCCGCTTCTTCCAAGTGCTTCAGCATGTTCTCGCACATGACGATGCCCATGTCGACCATCGTGCCGATGGCGATCGCAATGCCCGACAGGGCGACGATGTTCGCATCGACATGAAACAGCTTCATGGCGATGAAGCACATGAGCACCGCCAACGGCAGCAGCCCGCTGATGAGGATCGAGCTGCGCAGGTGCATGACCATCACGATCACGACGATGATGGTCACGAGGATTTCCTCGACGAGGGCCGAGTTGAGTGTTCCGAGCGTTTCGTAAATGAGGCCGGTCCGGTCGTAGAACGGGACCACGGTCACTTGGCTGGTCGTGACCCACTTTGGCCACTGGTCTCGGGGGGTGGATCGGAGCCATTTCAGCCAAGCGTTCTGGTCGAGAGCCGGGTCCTTTCCGTCGTCTGTCGAAGTAGCGAGCAGCTCTTCCGAAAGGATACCGTGCTCGCGAGCGAATTGGGCGACTTCCCGCGGTGTGACTTGGTGCCAGTCGAACACCACCTTGGTCGGCAGCCCGGGGGCAATTTCGGCGATTTTTTTCTTGACGTTCTTGATGGCCTCTAGCGGGTTGTACCCGTACCGGACGACCACGACACCGCCGACCGCTTCGGCCCCGCCCTTGTCCAGAGCCCCGCGGCGCAGAGTCGGCCCCAGCGTCACGTGCGCGACGTCCTTGACGTAGATCGGGACGTTATCATTGACGGTGACGACCGAGTTCTCGATATCGCTCAGTTTCTTGATGAACCCGATGCCGCGGATGAAATACTCGGTGCGGTTGATCTCGATGCTGCGTGCGCCGACATCGATGTTCGATCGCCGGACGGCGTCGTAGACCTGCTGCAGCGTGACCCGGTGCGCTCTCATGGCGTCCGGGTCGACGTCCACCTGGTACTCACGCACGAACCCGCCGACCGAAGCCACCTCGCTGATGCCTTCGGCCGACAGCAGCGCGTACCGGACGTACCAGTCCTGGATGGAGCGCAACTCGTCCAGGTTCCATCCGCCGACGGGATTGCCGTCTGGATCTCGTCCCTCGAGCGTGTACCAAAAGATCTGCCCCAGCGGCGTGGCGTCCGGTCCCAGAGCCGGCTGGACCCCCTCGGGCAACGTCCCGGCGGGCAAACTGTTCAGTTTCTCGAGCACACGGGACCGCGACCAGTAAAAATCGATCTTTTCGTCGAAGATGATGTAGATGGTCGAGAAGCCGAAGTAAGAGTAGCTCCGGATGGTCTTGACGCCGGGAACGCCCAGCAACGCCACGGTCAGAGGGTAGGTGACTTGGTCCTCGATGTCCTGCGGACTGCGTCCCGGCCACTCGGTAAAGACGATCTGCTGGTTCTCGCCGATGTCCGGGATGGCGTCGACGGGTACGGGGAAGCGTGGGAGCCACTCGATTTGCCAATCGAACGGCGCCACCATGACGCCCCATAGGACAATGCCGATCACCGCGAGCCCGACGACCAATTTGTTTTCCAGACAGAACCGCAAGGCTCCGGCGAGCAGCGAGCGGTTCTCGGGCGCCGCCGGTGTCGAGGGAACACTCGACGCAGCCAAGTCGACGTTGTCGATCGGTTGAGGGTTTCCCGGCTTGTTTTCCACGGTTCTTCTCCGTTGAGGCGGTGAATGATCCGAGTGACCGAAATGTCCTTCGGGTCAGATCACTTCCCTTCCCGCCGGCCCGCAATTTGTTCCACCCGGTCCGCGCACTTCAGCATCACCCCTCCGTAATACGGATTCCGGGTCTGGTCGTCGGCCTGCAACCAGATGGCACCGCGACCCTCGAAAGCCATTGGGCAGTGGAGCAGCCACACGGGGTACTGGTCTCCGAACCCGAACCGCGTGGCCAGAACTTGCATTTGTTGCGACAGGGGGTCGAACTGTTCGCGCAAGGCCGTGAGGTCTTTCGCCTCGGAAGCCGCTTTCAAAACCTTCTGCAGGTTCGACACTTCCTGCATCCAGGCCATGTGCGCGTCGCGGTCCGACAGCAGTTTCATGTCGACTTTTTTCAGCGCCGAAGCGACCGCCGCCACGGCCTGTTTCGCCCGAGCCAAGTCGTCGCTGGCCAAGGCGTCCCCCAGAGTCAGGTACGCCTTCCACACCTCGGCCAACTGCTGCTGGAACGCCGGAGGAACGGTCAGTTTCTTCGGCAGTTTCTTCAGCTGGTCTTCGGTGTGCAGAATCTTGTCGGCCCGCTCCATGTGCTGTTGGAAAGACTTGACAATGCGCCTGACGTCCTCCCAAGCGGCGACCTCAGCTCCCTCAAACGCGTCGTTGCCCAGCAGCATGGCCATCTCTTTCCACAGCAGCCGGTATTCGCCTTGCAGCGTGTCCGGCTTCATGGCCTGCAGCACGTCCGAGACGTTTCGGAAGGCCGCTCGCAGCGCGTCGATGTCCCGAGCCCCGTAGGCCTTCAGCACGGCGCGACGCGCCTCGACCAGCTTCTTCAGATTCATTCGGAACCCGAGCGGCAATTCGGGCGGTTCCGAAGGCAAAGCCGCTCCGCCTTCCGGCGTCATCATGCTCGGGCGAGCCTGAATCTGAATTTCGCTGTCGATCTTGAAGTTGCCCTTCGTCACGACCAGCTCGCCTTCCTTCAGCCCGTGCCGGACGATGAAGTAGTCGCCCACTCGCGGCCCCAGGACGACTTCGCGGCCCTCGAAGGTCGGCTGTTCGGTGTCGGGCAGCTCGACGTACACGATGGCCCGAGTTCCGGTGACCAACGCAGCGGAGGCCGGGATGACGAGCGGGGCCTGTTCCGCTTCCTCCTCGCTGGTCACGAAGCCCAGCGTCTCCGGACGAGCCAGTGGCATCCCGCATACACGGCACGTACCCGGCTGCTCCTCCACCACCTCCGGGTGCATCGGACACATCCACTTCCCGGCCAGGTCAACGTCTAGCACCCGTCCGCCGGCTGCCACGCGAGCGGCGATGGTGGCCCGAACGAACATGCCGGGCTTGAGCCGACCGTCCGGGTTGGGGACGTTCACGCGGACTTTCACCGTCCGCGTTTTCTCGTTCAGCACCGGATCGATGAACGCAATCCGGCCTTCGAACATCTGACCCGGGTACGCTTCCGTCTCGAAAATCACTTTCTGCCCGTAGCGGACCCACGGCAGGTCCGACTCGTAAGCGTCCAGTTTGACCCACACCTGCGTCAGGTCGGCGATTGTATAAATCCGGTCGCCCACCCGGACTCGGTCGCCCTCCTGCCGCAGCTTCTCGACCACGATGCCGCCCACGGGAGCGTAAATGGTGATGTGGTCCGACGGCTTTTCTCGCTTCTCGATT
>CAYSAG010000080.1:0-18174 GCA_964428935.1 uncultured Planctomycetaceae bacterium
GAGGGGTGCGGGTTGGGCTGGACGTAAAACGCCGCTTTCTGGTGCGGGTTCTCGCCGTAGCGCAAAGACTGCCGAAGCTGAAAAGACAGCGTCCACTGCTGCGGCCACGCAGGCTGTTCGGCGGTTTGGTCCGCTTCGCTGGCAATCTGGGACGGCTGCCCAGAGACCAGCCCAGCCAGGTAGTCGGCAATGGCCCGGTCGTAGCGAGCCGTCAGTTCGAAAGCGGCCGCGGCCAGCTCCCGTCGAAGCGACAGGTCGAAGCGGTCGTTTCTCAACGCCTCCAGCACACGCTCGTACTGACCGGGCGAAGTGACAATGCCCACGTACTGGTGGTTCTTCGCCGCCGCTCGAACCATGCTGGGGCCACCAATGTCAATCTGCTCAACGGCGTCCTCGACCGTTGTGCCCGGCCGAGCAATGGTCTGCTCGAACGGGTACAGGTTGCAGACGACAAGTTGGAAAGGAATGATTCCGTGTTCTTGCAGAGCCTGCGCGTCGTCGGGAAGGTCGGGACGTCCCAAAATGGCTCCGTGCACCTTCGGGTGCAACGTCTTGACCCGACCGCCCAGGATTTCGGGAAACCCGGTGTAGTCCGACACGTCGACGACTGCAATTCCTCGTTCTTCCAAGAACCGTCGCGTTCCGCCCGTCGAAACAATTTCGAAGCCCAGTTCGACCAGACCGCGAACAAAGGCCTCCAGCCCCGTCTTGTCGCTGACGCTCACCAGAGCCCGACGTCGACCTTTCTCTTCCGCCATGCTTCACACCCTCTTGTTCGCCTGCACCGAGTTGCGACCAACATGAGTTCTGTCGAAGCGACCTCCGAGCGTTCGCGTGGCTGGCCCGTTGCGACGTGGCCGGGCGCTCGTCCACGTCGAGACCAAACGCCGGCCGAACGGCAAGCGTTCCGCTCCGTGCCTAATTCCTCCCATCTGAGCACCGGCCTGGGGGCAAACCTCCGAAACTAGAACCGGCGACGCTCCGGCCGCAGCGGGCGCGCCACGCCAGCCGGGCAGACTCTACAGCGCCCGGTCCGAGCTGACAAGCAGGGGCAAGGCAGAAGCTGCGCGTTCGGAGGCTGACGGCGGGCTTGGTTTGCAGACGGGTGCGAGCGGGCACGCGTGGCTGCAGGGCTGCGGAGAAGGTCTCGTCAGCAAGACGGCAGCGGCTCGCGCTCGTGCCGTGCCCCGCTCACCGCCGGCGAGCCCGCAGCATTTCCTGGTACTTGGCCCAGAACTGGTCGAAGTTGGCGGGCAACGGCAGCGTCACTCCAGCTCGCTCGAACGACTCGCGCGTCCGACGGCTCCGCGACCACTCCTCGGCCGAAAGCGTGCCGTCGCGGTCGCGGTCCAGGGCGCGGAAGGCGAACTGAGCGAACCGGTACTCGCGGCTGTTCTCGCTGAACGTCGTCTGAGCGGACGCAGCCGTGCTGCTGTCGGCGGAGGTCGAGCTGGAGGGGGAGCTCGAGGTCGAGGAGCTTGCCGCCGGAGTGGCCGTGGTCGGCGAGCTGCCCGTGCCGGTCGTCGAGCCGGGCGCGGCCAGCTCGGCCGGAGTCAAGAACCCGTCGTTGTTCCTGTCCAAACGGAAGAACTCGCCGTACCGCTTCGGGTCCCACTCGTAAAGGCCGATTTGTCCGTCGTGGTTCTTGTCCCACGGCTGGAAGGCTTCAGGCAGACGAGCGGTCAGCGACAGCGGCAGAGCTGGTTGCGGCACGGCGGCCGTCGACGAGGGAAGGGGGGCCGCGGTTGGAGCAGGGACGCCGCTTGCAGCCGCGACGCCTGTCTGTGACGCCGTTGTCGTTTGAGGGGAAGCGGCCGGTTGTGTCCTCGCTCCAGCGGGCGCTGAGAGCAGTCGCGGCGGTCCGCCGGGCGGAGGGGCCGTGACGAGCCGAGGCGACTTTGCCGACGACAACGCAGGCCCGGCCGGTGTTCCAGGGCGAGCCAGCAAGGCTGGCTTTCCACCGCCGCCTGCGAACGGTGTTCGCTTCGGGGGTGTTTGAGGAGCCTGGGGCGTCGGGCCGCCCGGACGTGTGAACGGGTTGTCTGGTGGTCGCCGGAGCTGTTCCAGCACCCGTGGCCACTCGCGCTGAAACTGCTCTTCCGAGACCGGCCGTCCGGCCAGTCCGGCCCGTTGAAACGCGTCGGCAATGGGCGGCGGCAGACGGTCTTGCTCCGACGGGTCGAGCACACCGTCCCGGTTCGTGTCGAAGGAGAAGAAAAACTTCGCCGCCCGTTTGGCGGAACGTTCGTCGTCGGGCTGCTTGCCCGGAGCGGAGGCGGTCCACGGCGTCAGCGGAACCAGCACCGCCAGTGCCGCGACCAGCGGGACGTGCCGGTGCTTGCGGAGCCAGTGCTTGTGGGAAAGCATGGTCGACTGTCCGTGCTCGACAGTGTGAGCTGCGACTGTCCTCTTGCCGGCCGACAGGGGCGGACCAGCCGTGTCCGTCCCAGGCCGGTCCGGCACCGGCCGTCGGCGCGGTCTGGAGGCTCGCCCTTGCCAAGTTTGTGGACAGACCGGGCGCACCGCCTGTCCGGCACGCTCGGCGTTTTCGGCAGAACCGGCCGTTGAGGAAAAAGCGGCCGCCATCCGGTAAAGTTCCCCTCGAACCACTTAGTTTAACCTTCGGTGGCTGTAGTCGGAAGCGGCGGGTTTCCGTTTCTTAGGGGTAGGGTACGCCGTGCGCGCGGTGGCGGCAACGGACTGCGCGAAGGGGGCCGGCGGCACGGGCAGCGGTTTTGTGAAAGCACGTTGTTCGGTTCATTTTTGACGGCTAGGATGGTTGGGACGGCGAAGGTAGTTCGCGGTCCGAGGCACTTCGGGGGCGGCCCACGCGAGCGGCGGTTTGGGTCGGTCTGGCAAAGCAGGGGCGTCGGTGTGACGTTGTTACGGAGCGGTTGGCCCATGACAAGCGAGCGGGCGACACTTCGGTTTTGGGCAGCCGTCGTGCTGACGGCGGTTCTGGTGGCTCCAGCTGCGGCTCAGTTCCGCGGCTTCGGACCTCCGGGGCGGGGCGGTCCCAGGGGCGGACGGTTTGGCCGGGGCTTTCCTCCGGGCGGCAGCCGCGGACTGCTCCGGGTGCTGCAGGAGGACGAGGTCCAAACCGAGCTCAAGCTGACCGACGACCAGAAGCAGAAAGTGAACGAGTTGGCGGGGAAGTTCGCGCAGCCGACGCCGGAAATGGAAGAGCTGTTTCGAAGCATGCGTGAGGCGTCGGACGAGGAGCGGGACGCTCTTCGAAAGCGACTCGACTCGCTCCGGGCCGCACGGCGGAAGGAGCTGGAGCAGGAACTGCAGAAGGTCTTGAACCCGACGCAGTTCCAGCGTCTGTTGCAGATTGACCTGCAGCGGCGAGGTGTCCCGGCGCTGCGCGACGACGAGGTGGCCGCCAAGCTCAACCTGTCGCAGCAGCAGCGAGACAAGATTCAGCAAATTTTCGAGTCGGTCGACCAGCAGCGTCGGGCCATGTTCGAGAGGTTGCGTGGAGCTCCACGCGACGAACGAATGACTTTGTTCGCCGAGCTGCGGGAGCGGAGCAAGCAACTGGAGAAACAGCGGGACGAGCAAGTGTTGGCCGTGCTGACTCCCCAGCAGCGTCAGCAGTGGCAGGCCATGCTCGGACCGCCTTTCGGCGAGCAGGCGAAGCAGGAGGCAACGTCGACGACCAGCACGCCCGGCGGGGCGGCGCCGAGCAACGCGGGCGGTGCGGCAGCGGGCTCGACGCAGCCGGCCCCGACGGCGGCTCCGGCCCTGCCGGTCGAGCAGGTCACAAGCGTGCCGGCTCTTCCAGACGGCACTCCGGTCCCCGGTCCGGTCGTTGCGTCGTTCGCGCCGCGGAAGGAAGGCCAGAAGGCCGAGGCGCCCGCCGAGTCCCCCGCGCCGCAGAGCGGTGTCGAAACGGAGCAGCCGAAGCCGCTCAAGAAACTCTCATTCAATTTCCGCTACGCCCCTTGGGCCGACGTGCTGAAGCTGTTCGCCGAGGCGGCCGGCCTGAGCTTGGACTTGAACGCCGTCCCGCCCGGCACGTTCACGTACTTCGACGACAATGAGTACACGCCGACCGAGGCGCTGAACATTCTCAACGGCTACCTGCTTCCGAAGGGCTACATGATTGTTCGCCGAGACCGGTTCGCCGTGGTCCTGAACGTGACCAACGGAATTCCGCCGAACCTGGTGCCGGACGTCAGCGTCGACGAGTTGCCGAAACGAGCGGACAACGAAATCGTTCGAGTGGTCTTGCCGCTGAAAGGCAAGGACGCGGCCACCGCTCAGCAAGAGGTGCAGCAGCTGCTCGGGCCGCAGGGCAAGGTCGTGGCCATGACCACGACCAACACGCTGGTCGTTACCGGCCTGGTTCGCAACGTGCGGCGAGTCCACGAGCTGCTCGAGAAGTACCTGGTTGAGGAAAAGTCGGGAATTCAGTTCCGCGCGTTCACGCTGCGGCACATTGCCGTGACGGACGCCGAACGGATTCTGCGCGACCTGCTGGGACTGCCCAAGGGCGTGCAGAACGTCAGTGCGGGAGCGACGGGTGAGTTCACCGGCAGCCGGTTCGGCGGCCGGTTCCCCTTTGCGTTCGGCGGTCGGTTCGGTGGACGGGGCTTTCCCGGACGTCCGCCGTCGCGCGAGTCGAGCCGGTTCTCGTCGCGCACGCCCACTCCGACGCCTCAATCGACCGCGGCCTCGTCGAGCAAGGTCGCTCTGGCCGCCGACGAACGGACCAACACGTTGCTGGTGTCGGCTCCTGCCGAGCAAATGGAAATCATTGACCAGGCCATTCAAACAATCGACGTCGCTCCCAGCGGCGAAGCGGGTCGCCTGGCCGCTCGTTCCAGCAACGAACCCTACCTGGAGGTTTACACCGTTCGCAACGCCGACGCCGCCGAGGTGACCAAGACGCTGAGCGTCCTCTACCCCGGTGCGGTGGTCAACGAAGACCGCCGCTACGGCCGAATCCACATTTACGCGACGCCCAGCGAACAGCGCGAAATTGCCGCTCTGATTCAACGACTGGACGGCCTGGGCGGGGGAATGAAGGTGGCCGTCATTCCCACCGGGACGCTCGACACAGCCACGCTCACCACGACCTTGCAGGCTCTGTTCGCCAACGACCCAGACAACGCGCCGTCCATTGTGGCTCAGCCGGGCCAACTGGTGGTTCGAGGCACGGCCGACCAGATTGCTCAGGTGCAAACCCTGCTCGAGCAGCTCGGGGCCGGTCCGGGCTCCAGCTCACTGTGGGGCGGGCGTGTCCGGTCCATTGACCTCGGCGGCCGCGACCCCATGCAAGTTCTGCGCCTGCTGCAGACCGTCAGTCCGTACCCGATTCGCGTGCGTGCCGGTGCCGGTCAGCCCAGCTCCGGACCGATTCGCGAGCAGCGTGTGCCGGCGGCCCGCGGCGAAATTGTGCCGCCGGTGCCGGAGCGGCGGGCGACCGAGTCGGGCGAGGGCGAGGGCTCCACGCCCGTTCGCGAGCTGGAACGGTCCACGGGCGAGACGCCAACCGCTCCGGCCAATCCTCCCGCGACCGCTCCGGAAGACCAAAACCGGCCGGAAGCTCAACCGCGCAAAGCGCCAGTTCGTCCGACCGGTCAACCGGACCGAGTGACGCCAAAGCCTGAGCGTGAGCGGCCCGACCGCTCGCCGAGCGGCCAAGGGGCGCCGCAAGCCGAGAGCGAACACAGCGGTCGCTCGCCCGGCCGGCCAGTGGCCGAGACGGTCGCCAGCCAGCGTCTGGTGGTGCGTACGGTGTCGCTGCCGCAGTCGGAGACGCAGGACAATTCGCAACGGGTCCGGGACGCACAAACGCCTGCCGGTTCGGGCGGTGAAGGGCCGCAGGCCTCGACCGGCCAGTCCGAGGCACGTCCGAACCCGGAGGCTCAGCGCCAGTACGACCCGGAATTGGAGTCGCTTTGGAAGGAGCTGGAAGACGCGGTGGAGCGAACCGCCGGAGCGGCCGAGGCCAATGAAGGGGCCGAGCAGCCGCCGGTGAAAGGCCCGTCGCAAGAGGAACCGTCGGAACGGGAAAAGGCTTCGAAAGACAGCTCGCCCGCGGGAGCAGAACGCTCGGGCGGGAAAACGCCGGAAATTGTCGTCGAAGTGGAAGGCGACAACCTCATTTTGACGTCCGACGACCCGAAGGCCCTCGACGAGGTCGAGCGGTGGATTCAAATGCTCGCTCAACAACTTCCAGAAAAGACCGGCTGGACGGTGTTCTACTTGCGGTCGGCGGACGCGACCGAGGCGGCGGCCATGCTGGAGCGACTGTTTCCGGAAAGCGTCGTGTCCACCCCCAGCGCGACCACCGGCGTTCTGGGCAGTCTGTCTCGGTTCGGCAGCAACATGCTGCAGAGCACGGGGCTGTCGGGGGTGACGTCGACCGAAACCCTGCAAATCATCCCCGAGACGCGGCTGAACGCATTGTTCGTGAGCGGCCCGCCGGACAAGGTGCGCGACGTGGAGAACGTTCTACGCGTGTTGGACGCGTCGGAGCTGCCCGAGCAGCTTCGTCAACGCACCCCGCGAATCATTCAAGTGCAGTACGCGGACGCCAGCCAAGTGGCTGAAGTCATTCGCAACGTCTTTGCGGTGGAAATGCAAGGCGAGCAGCAGCGTCCCACCGGGCCGTTCGCGGCGTTCGGCCGCGGCCGTCCGAGCGGACCGCGCGGTCCCAACCAAGTCCGGCTGACGCTGGGGGTCGACACGTCGACGAACCAAATCATTGTCTCCTGCGACGAGTCGCTCTACCGTCAGATTGAAGCCTTGGTGAAAGAGCTGGACCGGGCGGCCTTCGAGGCTCGACAGACCGTGCGGGTGGTGGCCGTTCAGGCGGCCGACCCCGAGGCGGTCCAGCAGGCTTTGACGTCCATGATTCCCAAAGTGACGATTACCGCGGGCAGCTCGACCACCAGCACCACCACACGCTCGACTTCTCGAACACGTTCACGCACCGGTTCGCCGGGCCGACCTCCCTTCGGAGGCCCGCCGCCCGACCAGCTTCGAGCCATGATGATTCAGCGAATGCGGCAGTTCTTGCAGGGAGGAGGCGGGCGAGGGTTCCGTCCGCCCGGCGGTTCGCGCGGACCAAGTCGCTTCAGTCCGCGCAGCCCGTTCGGCGGCCGCCGTCGTTAGGTTGACGAGCGACGCCCGCTCGGACCAGTCGGTCCGGCCGAAAGGTGGACGCCGCAGAACGCCAGGCCAGCGCCTGGCGGCCAGCGTCGTAGCGGGGGCGGCACAACTCCCGCCGGGGCGTGAGCGGCCGGACGGCAGCGGCCCGCGGGCGGAAAGGGCGTCGTCGAAAACGAACTGCAGGACGCAGTCGCGACGGAATGGACGGGCAAGACGCGGCCGCGAGGCCGGTCGACGCGACCCCGGCCGAACTGGTCGAGCACACAGCGACGCAAAACCTTTCGGCCGAAAAGTGTGAATTGAGCTTGTCGCCATGGACATTGCACAGACACTCCTGTCCCGCCGTGTGGTCACACCCGAGCAGCTCGAGAGGGCGCAGCGGGAACTGAACGGCCAACGCCTGGACCGGCGGCTGATCGAGCTGGGCCTGGTCAAGGAAGACGACGTGCTGCGCGCGTTTGCCGAAGAGCTGGGCATGGAGTTCGTCGACGTCAAGCAGTGGAACGTGGACCGGGAACTGCTGGCCGAGTTTCCGACGCGGGCGATTTTCCGACACAGCGTCTTGCCCTTGCAGAAGCGGAACGGCCGCGTGGTGGTTGCCGTCAGCGACCCCTTCGACTTCGAGGCGCTGAACGAACTCAGCTCGGCCACCGGCTACGAGCTGGAACCGGTGCTGGCTCGACAGAGCGACGTCGACGAACTCATCAAAGAAAACCTGGGCGTCGGTGGCGACACAATCAACGAACTGGTCGCTCAGCGGGCTCTGGAAGAAGTCGAGCTGCTGGAGGAGATTGAGCCGGTCGAAGGCGAGCTGGTCGAGGAGGCTCAGGCCGCGTCCGTCATTCGTTTGGTCAACGAACTGCTGATCGAAGCCCTCTCGCTGAACGCCACCGACGTCCACATTGAGCCGCAGGAGTCCGGCTTGCGGATTCGCTACCGAATCGACGGCATGCTCCGCATTCAGCCGGTCCCTCCCGAAATCAACCAGTTCTACGCGGCCATTGTGACGCGTCTGAAAATCATGTCGCACTTGAACATTGCCGAGAAACGGCTTCCACAGGACGGACGCATCAAGTTGCGAATTCGTGGTCGCGAAATCGACGTCCGCGTGTCGATTATTCCGATGATTCACGGCGAGGCTGTCTGCTTGCGCTTGCTGGACAAGAGCCGAATGGTGTTCGACCTGTCGAACGTCGGCATGCCCGACCGAATGATTCGCGTCTTCCGCGAGGTGATTACCTTGCCGCACGGAATCATTCTGGTCACCGGTCCCACCGGGTCGGGCAAAACCACCACGCTGTACAGCTGCTTGAACGAGATTAACAGCCCGGAGACGAAAATCATTACCATTGAGGACCCGGTCGAGTACCAGATGGAGGGCATCAACCAGATTCACGTGCACTCGAAGATTGGGTTGACGTTCGCTCACGGACTGCGGAGCATTCTGCGTCACGACCCGGACGTGATTCTGGTCGGCGAGATTCGGGACGGCGAGACGGCCGAGGCGGCCATTCAGGCGTCGCTGACCGGTCACTTGGTCTTCAGCACCCTGCACACGAACGACGCCCCCAGCGCGTTTACTCGTTTGATTGACATGGGCGTGGAGCCGTACCTGACGGCCAGCTCGGTGGAGGCGGTCATGGCTCAACGGCTGGTCCGCGTGTTGTGCCGGCACTGCAAGAAGCAGGAGCCGCCGGATCCGGACGAAGTACCGAGCGACTTCCCGCGCCCGTTGCCCGAGAAGTTGTGGGTCCGACAGGGGTGCCGCGAGTGTCGCGACACGGGCTTCGCCGGACGGACCGGCATTTTTGAACTGCTTCGCACCGACGACGGCATTCGGCGGTTGTGTGTCGAGCGGGCTAGTGCGTCGGAAATCCGACATTACGCCTTGCAACACGGCATGACAACGCTCCGGCAATGCGGCTGGGAAAAGGTCCTGCAGGGCGTCACCGACGTGCAGGAGGTGGCCCGAGTGACCAAGGGCGACGTCGAACAAATGGGCGAGTGGGGTTTGGCCGGCGGTCGCCAGTGACCGCAACAGCCCCGCGTGGCTTCCCGGAGAACGGAACGGACCGGCGAGCCGTTCGGACCTCGCAGCGAGGGGCAGGAGCCAAGGGCCACGACACAACAACGGCTCCGAAGGCCGGCGTGGCGTGTGGTCGGCAAGCACGAAACGGGTCAGCCCTGGGGCGTCAACACGTGAGAGTCTTGAGGGGTCATGCCGGAGTTTGAGTACGTCGCACGCGAGCAGAGCGGAAACGAAGTCCGAGGAGTGCTGACGGCCGCGAACGAAATGGAGGTCGCGTCGAACCTGGCCGCTCAGCAACTGTTCCCGGTGCGCATTGAGCTGGCTCAAAAGGAGAAGGCTCAGTTGCGCTACGCGGGACGCCGGGTGCGACCCCGTTACGTCGCCATTTTTTACTCGCAGCTGGCCGACCTGCTCCGTTCCGGCGTTCCCTTGCTTCGGGCCTTGGACCTGCTGGAACGCCAGGCGACCAACCCGGCGCTGAAGCTGGTGCTGCAGGACGTGCGGGACCAAGTCGCCGACGGCGTGGCGCTGGCCGACGCCATGCGCCGGCACCCGAAAGCGTTTTCCGAGCTGGCCGTCAGCATGGTGCGGGCGGGTGAGGAAGGCGCGTTCTTGGAAGACGTGTTGAAACGAGTGGCGAATTTCACCGAGCACCAGGAAGAACTGAAAAGCCGATTGATCGGCTCGACCGTCTACCCGGTCTTTCTGCTGGTCATTGGGACGGTCATTGTGACCACAATGGTGGTGTGGTTCGTTCCGAAATTCGAGCCCATTTTCCAACGAATGGCTCAGCGAGGACAGTTGCCGTGGGCTACGACGGCACTGATGGCGGTCAGCCACACCTTGGGGCAGTACGGTCCGTACTTGCTGGTGGCGCTGGTCGGAGCCGTCGCCTTCCTGGTTCACTACAGCCAGACGGAGGAGGGACGCTACTTTGCCGACGGCCTGAAGTTGAAAATGAAGGGGTTGGGAGCGATTGTCCGCAGCTTGGCCATCGCACGCTTCTGCCGCATTTTGGGTACGCTGCTCCAAAACGGCGTTCCCATTTTGCAGTCGATCCGCATTGCCAAAGACGCAACCGGGAACCGCGTGTTGAGCGACGCCATTGGCCGCGCGGCCGAGAACGTGCAAGCGGGCAAGAGCCTGGCTCGACCGTTGGCGGCCAGCCACCAGTTTCCGGAAGACATTGTCGAAATGATTGCCGTCGGCGAAGAGGCAAACAATTTGGAGCAGGTGCTGATTGACATTGCCGACAACTTGGAGCGTCGAACCTACCGACAGTTGGACCTGCTGGTCCGGCTATTGGAGCCGGTCATGTTGATGGTCATGGCCGGAGTCATTCTGTTCATTGTCGCCGGGTTGTTGCTGCCGATTCTGCAGAGTTCGAGTATTCTGTGAGTCGCAGTGGGGCTTGCGGCAAGAAGGTCGCCGGCCGCAAGCCAGTCGAGGGGGCAAGAGCCTTTGACGGACTGGAGCAGGAATGTCAAAGCGGGCAACCTGAGAACGGGAGGTACAGTGCCATGCGGACCAACAAACGGAACGCCAGACGTCGTCGCGGCTTCACTCTGCTGGAAGTCTTGCTGGTGTTGGCCATTTTGGGCGTCATTGCCGCCATGGTGGTGCCCAACCTGCTGGGGCGTCAGCAGGAGGCCAACATCAAGGTGACCAAGCTGAACATCAAGAACTTCGAAGACGCCGTGAAGCTGTACGCGGTCGACCACGACGGTCAGTACCCGGAAGGGGACACCGAGACCGTGGTGGCCTTGCTCATGAACACGGTCGACGAAGAAACGGGCCAGGCCGTCCAGCCGTACCTGGAAGAAATCCCGAAGGACGCGTGGGACCGACCGCTGCAGTACGAGTACCCGCCGTCGGGTAACCACCAGACCGTCGGTGGCAAGCCGGCCATTTGGTCGTACGGGCCGGACGGCCAAGACGGCACCGACGACGACATTGGCAACTGGCAGGAAGACGTTCAGTAGCGACGGGCCGCGTCGATGGGTGTCGTTTGGGCCGAGCGGCGGACGGGCCAACCCGACCGCCGCGGTTACACGTTGATTGAAGTGCTGCTGGTCGTGGCCGTCGTCGCGGCGTTCGCGGCCATTGTGTGGCCGCCGCTGCTGCGAATGTACAAGGACTACCGGTTGCGAGAGGCGGCGGAGCGGGTGCGAGCCGCGCTGGCCAAAGCCCACCTCCTGGCACTCGACCAAGGCGTGACCTACCAGTTTCGTTTCGAGCCGGAAGGGCGGCACTACGTCGTGCTGCCGTACGAGCAAGAGTCGGACCAAGCGGCCGAAGAGACCGAGGACACGACCGACTCGACCTCCGGCTCGACGTCGTTCTCCTGGCAACTGCCCGAGGACATGACTTTTGGCGAAGACGTCGAAGTCGACGCGGTCTACACGTCCCTCACCGACGACCAGTTGTCGGCCCTCGGCGACGCCCGAGCGCTGGAGGGCGTGAGCTGGTCGGCCCCGTTGCTGTTCTACCCGGACGGGACGGCCACGGACGGGCAGTTCGAGGTCCTGAGCGGCACGGAACGCTACGTGGAAATGACGCTGCGCGGACTCACCAGCAGCGTGACGGTGTCGCGGGTCAAACGAGGGCAACCGGAATGACGACGGCGGTGAGCAGAGCGAGCGGTTGTGTCTTTTCCGCGGGCGGGCCGCGGGCGGGCCGACGCCGCCGTCGGCCGGTCTGGGTTGAAGACCGAAGCGCCTTCGCGGGGCGACGCCTCGACCGGTTCGGTCGGTTCAACCGGACCGTCCGCTGCGCGCGTTGGTTGAAGCACGCTCGCCGCGGCCGGCCGCCTGGACTGACGCTGCTGGAAGTCGTTCTGGCCATTGCGTTGTTCCTGGGCGCGACGGCCGTGCTCAGCCAACTGGTCTCGACCGGCGTCCGGGCCGCCGTGCAAGCTCGCTGGCAAACGCAGGCGGTCCTGCGGTGCCAGTCGAAAATGGACGAAGTGGTGGCTGGTGTCGAGCCGCTGCAGGACGTCAGCGAGGGGTTCTTCGACGACGACGAGGAAGGGGTGTGGCGGTGGAGTCTGACGGTCCTGCCCGGTCCGGAGGACAACCTTTACGAGCTGACGGTCCGAGTGTGGCGGGCCACGGACGAGCAGTCCGGCCTGGGACAAGTTTCCTACTCGCTGACCCGCTACTACTTCGACCGCGAGGCCGTTGCCGAGTCGTTAGACTTGGGCACGCCAACCGGCAGCGAGGAGACGCCATGAACCGAGGACAGCGAGGCTGGTGCCAGGCAAACGGACCGAGCTGGTTTGGCCGAACGGACCGCACGCGGCTGGCGGCCGCTTCACGCTCCGGCCACGGGGCCTTCACCCTGCTGGAAGTGCTGCTCGCCACGGGCCTCAGCCTGATTCTCATGGTCGCCGTCTACGGAGCCTTGGAGTTGTACTACCGGTACTCGCAGGTCGGGCAGACGGAAATGGAACGGGCCCGAATTGCTCGAGCCGTCCTGGACATGATTGCCTCCGACATTCGCTCGGTCGTGTTCTTCAAGAAACAGACCAGCGGGGACCGGTACGTTTCGTTGGAAGAGACGTCGGAGGAGGGAGAGTTCTCGCTGGAGTTTGAAACGCCCGAGCCGACGGACGCACTGGCAGCCGCCAGCGGTGGCATTTCCGGCGACTCGCAAATGCTCGTCATTCATGTGGCTCGGCTGGAGCCGGCTGAGCTGGCCGAAGCGGCAAGCGACGTAGCTCCAATGGCGGCCAGCGAACTGCAAACGGTGAGCTACTTTCTGGTGGGGACCGACAGCGACACGGCGTTGCAGCAAGCCGTCGTCGCCGCGTGGTCGGAGCAGACCGGCGCGGAGCCGAGTTCCGTCACCGGGCTGGCGCGACTGCAGGCCGACCGGCTCGAGACCGCACAGGCTGAGCAGGAAGGCGGCTACGACTCACTGGCCGGCGGAGCTCGCGTGCTGGCCGAGGAAATCGACTTCTTGCAGTTCGAGTACTTCGACGGCACGCAGTGGCTGGAGGAGTGGGACTCGGAGGCCTACGGCGGACTGCCGGTCGCCGTGGCCGTGACCATTGGCTTCCGTCAGCCGGAGCAGCCGCCGTCGTTGCTGTTCGGCGGAGTCGTTTCACACTCCACCGACCAGTACCGGCTGGTCGTAGCTGTACCGCTGGCTGCGGCGTACGGAGCCGAGTCGAGCGAGTCGGCGCAGGCGGGGGAGACGCTGTTTTGAGCGGCTACGGAGACGTCAAGAAACGCGACCGCAACAAAGGTCCCGGCGGCTGGTTCACTCGGACCGGGCCGACGGGCTCTCCAGCGCGGCGGGCGGGTCGAGCGGCAGGCGGCGCGGCGGGAAAAACGACGCGAGGAACAATGAAACCCGGCTCGCTTCCGCACAGCGAAAACCGACGGACTGCTCGGACCGAGACAACTCGCCACGGCAGCATTCTGCTGGCCGTGCTGGTGGTCATTGCGTTGCTTTCGTTGGGAGCGTACACGTTCACCGAGGTCATGGTGAGCGAGGCTGAGGGAACGGCCATGTTTGCTCGCCGAGTGCAGGCTCGCTACCTGGCCGACTCGGGCGTCGACCTGGTCTGCGCGGTGCTGGCGTCCGGGACCAGCGACGTGGACTTGTACGACAACCCGGAGCTGTTTCAAAACCAGTTGGTGGTCGACTCGGAGCGGCTCCGCGGGCAAGGCTACTTCAGCGTCGTGGCTCCCGTGGTGTCCGACACGTCGGGCCGGTCGATTCGTTTCGGCTTGGTGGACGAGTCGGCCAAGCTGAATTTGAACACGTTGCTGTCGAACGAGAGCAGCGACCCGGAGGAAGTGCGTCAGCGGCTCCTCTACTTGCCGAACATGACCGAGGACGTGGCGGACGCCATTCTGGACTGGCTGGACGAAGACGACGAGCCGCGCGAGTTGGGAGCGGAGGCGGAGTATTACTTGAGCTTGGTGCCGTCGTACGAGCCGGCCAACGGGCCGTTCCGTTCGCTGGACGAACTGCTGCTGGTGGCGGGTGTGACGCCCGAATTGTTGTACGGCGAGGACTGGAACCGGAACGGCCTGCTGGACCCGAACGAAGACGACGGCGACGCCAGCCCACCGCTCGACGACGCCGACGGCCAGCTCGACCTGGGCTGGGTCGACTACCTGACCGTCTACAGTCGCGAGTCGAACCGGCGGTCCGACGGCAGCCAGAAGATTAACCTGAACGAGTCGGACCTGGAGTCCTTGTACGACCAGGTGGCGGCGGAGTTCGGCGAGGACGCGGCTCGCTTCGTCGTCGCCTACCGCATTTACGGCCCGGCGCAGACGGGTGAGTCGACCGGGGAGGGCGAAGGGGAAGTCTCGGACGAGGCCCGGCAGCAGGCCGAGGAACTGGGCCGGCAAATTGGACAAGCCCTCGCTGGCGGCGGTGGCGGCACTCAGAAAGCCACTCGCGGCGGACTCGACCTCAGCCGGGGCGGCTCGCACAAAATCCAATCGGTCTTTGACTTGGTCGGCGTGCAAGTCAACGCCGAAGTCGACGGGCAACCGACGCAGCTGACCAGCCCGTGGTCGGACGACCCGAACGAAATGCAAGGCTACTTGCCTCAATTGCTCGACGCCTTCACCACGACCGACGACGAGTTCATTGAGGGACGAATCAACGTCAACGAAGCGAGCTGGGAAGTGCTCATGACCGTGCCCGGAATGACCGAGGAGCTGGCCGACGCCATTGTCGGCCTGCGCGGCGGGGCGTCGGAGCAAGGGGGGACGGAAGACACGGCCGGCACGCGAACGACGGTGGGCTGGCTCTACGTCGAAGGGCTCGTGACGTTGGACCAACTCCGAAAGCTGGCCCCGTACATTACCACCCGCGGCAGCGTGTTCCGCGTCCAAGTGGTTGGCTACTTCGGCGAGGGCGGGCCGTTCGTTCGAGAGGAGGCGGTCGTGGACGCCAGCGAGTTGCCACCGAAAATCCTCGCCTTGCGAGACCTGAACAACTTGGGAAAAGGGTACTCCAGAAGCCTGTTGCAGGGAGGAACGCCGTGAGCCGCCGACGGCGTTGACGGCGTTGGTGTGGCGGTGGCTGAGCCGCACGCGGGACGGCAGCGTCGGGCAACGCAGGCGAAGAACGGTGGCTCGCCGCGGGGTCGCTGGGGCGGGGGCAGCGAGCCTGACGCGGCACGCAGGAGGGCTGTCCGAGGCGCGTCGCGCGAGACCGACGTGACTCGGCCGCTCGAGCCGAAAAGCTCGACGGTCTTCCGACCGGCGGTCGAACAACAGACAGAAAGCGGACGAAAGGGCAATGGCAAACGAACTGGTCATTGAGTGGCGGCGCGACGGAATCCGCGGTCTGGTCGGCTCGGCCTCTGCGACGACCGCGCACGTGAAAAAGGTTTTCGAACTGCTGTGGCCGCAGGAGCAAAGCCCGGACGTGGACCGCGAGGCGGCGGCCGAGTGGCTGAAGGAAAAGTTGACCGAGCTGGGCGCGTCGTCCAAGCACGCTCGTTTGTTGCTGCCCCGGGAAAGCGTCGTCCTGAAACGGCTGGAATTCCCGGACGTGCCGGACGAGGAGCTGCCGGACATGGTTCGCTTCCAAGCGGCGACCAAGTCGGCGCTTCCCTTGGACCAGGTCTTGTTGGACTTCTTGCCGCTGCCGAAGCGGGAGGGCGTCGAAGGGCGAGACGTACTCATGGCCACCGTGCGGCGAAAAGTGGCCGACGCGGCTCGGACCGTGCTTTCCGCCGCTGGCGTGGAGCCGGTTGGTCTGGGTGTCAGCTCGACCGCGCTGGCCGAGTTGACGCTGCGGCTCGTTCAGGAAGAAGGGGCCGACGCGGAGCAGGCGGCCGCGGTGTTGGTCCGGGAACGCGACCGGTGCGAAGTGCTGGTGACGGAAAAACGGAGCCTGCTCTTTTCCCACGCGGCGGGAATGTCCGTGGCGGCTTCGGTTCAGAGCGTCGTTTCGGAACTGAAGCGGGTCCAAGTGCTCCTGCAAGAACGCTACCCGGCCTTCCGGTTCGAGAGCGTGTGGCTGTTGCAGGAGGCCGAAGAGCCGGCATTGCTGGCCAAGCTACAAAGCGAATTCGACTGCCCAGCCAGGACGGTCGACCTGGAAAAGTCGGCCGTGGTCGAGTTTCGAGAGCAGCCGGAAGAGAGGCGGTCGGTGACGCGCTTCGCCGCATTGGTCGGCCAGTTGTGGAGCGGGGAAGACGCTCGAGTGCCGTCGGTCGACTTCCTCCACCCGCGCGAACGGCCGCCGGAACGCGACCAGACCAAGCCCCGAGTCATTGCTGCGGCGGTTGGAGCGGTCGTCTTCCTGGTCGGGCTGTTCGCCCTCCGGGCCTGGCAAGTCCGAACGCTCGACCAGAACATTCAAATTCTTCAGGCCCAGCAGAAAAAACTGGAGTCTGAGTTGAAGGAAATGAAGCCCGAGTTGGAAGACGCCGAGAAGGTGGCCGAATGGGTCGAACGCCGCGTGAACTCGCTGGACGTCCTGAAGGACCTGGCCGAAACGCTCAACGGCACCGAACGTTACTACGTCACTCGGCTCGTCATTGACCAAAGCTCGGGCCGCACACGGGCGACGGTGCAGGCCAACGGAGTGGCGAAGGACCGGAGGGACGTGGAGTCGCTGTACGCGGCGCTCATGAAAGGAGACCGGTACGAAGTCCAGCCGAAAGAAATGCTTCGAAACTCCCAAGACGCCGACTACCCGGTTCGGTTCGAACTGGAGGCGGAACTGAAGCAGGAAAAGAAAGCGGCCCGCAACGCGACCGAAGCGGTGGCGAGCGGACCGGCCAAGCGGACGGGGCCGGCTGCGTCGGTCAAGCGCGTGTCGAAAGGAGGGCTTCCGTAGATGCAAACCCGCGAGAAAGTCCTGGCCGGTGTGCTCACAGCCGTCCTGGTCGGCGGCGTGGTGCTTCCGCGCGCCTGGAAAGCCTACAACGCTCCGCTCAAGGAGCGGCAAATTCAGCTGGAACTGCTCAGCAAGAAACTCGACTCGCTCTCCTTCGACAAAAAAGTCGCCCAGTCGAAGCTGCGCAAGGCCGCCTTCTGGGCCGCACGCAGCTTGCCGGCCAACCCGCAGAACGCGCTGCTGCTCTACCAACAATGGGTCACCGACCTGGCCGAAGACGTCGTGCGTCTGCAAAACGTGAACGTCGCTCCGGAGCGAATGGTGGCGTCGCGCGAAGGCGCGTACGTCGGCGTGCGCGTGAAAGTGACCGGCCAGGGAACCATGGAACAACTCTGCCGTCTGCTCTACCTGCTGCACGAAGTCGACCTCATGCACCGCGTGGTCAACCTGGTCATTGAGAACCGGCAAGGGCCGGACTCCGACGTGCTCAACCTGAGCTTGACACTGGAAGGCCTTTCGCTGCCCAACGCGCCGGACCGCGGGTTGTCACTGTTCCCCCGAACCAAGCTGGCCAAGGACGTCGACGAGAAGGCCGAGGAGTTGACCGTCGAGTCGGCGGCGAACTTCCCCAAGAAAACGCCGTTTCGAGTCCGCGTCGACGGCGAGCTGGTGCGCGTGGTCAAGGCCGACGGCACCACGTGGACAGTGGAACGCGGTCTGGCCGGGTTCGCTGCTCAAGCTCACGCCGCGGGCACGACGGTCGAACTGTTCCCAGTCCAGCCGCAGCTTCGCGACAAAACGGTCCACGACTACAACGTCCTGGTGACACTGAACCCGTTTGTGAAGCCACGTCCGCCCGAGCCGGAAGGACCGCCCCCGAACTTCCCTCCGGAAATCGAAGTCATTGACCCGGTCACTGTGACGCCTGGGGAGCTGGTCACGTTCGAGGTCTCGGCGTGGGACCTGGAGACGCCGGACAAAGTCACGTACAGCTTGGGCAGCGGGGCTCCGTCGGGAGCCACCATTGACCCGAAGACGGGCCTGTTCCAATGGCAGACGACGCCCGAGACCCCGCCCGGGCAGTACGAAATCGTCGTTCAAGCCACCGACGGCGGACAGCCCCCTCTCACGGCCTCTCGAACCGTCACGGTGACCGTCGTCCAAGACTTCGCCCGTTTCACCTACCTGACGGCCACGCT
>CAYSAG010000081.1:0-17972 GCA_964428935.1 uncultured Planctomycetaceae bacterium
AATCACCGTCGAGGAAATCGAGCAGCTGCGGCCGGAGCGAATCATCATTTCGCCCGGTCCGTGCACGCCCAAGGAGGCGGGCATTTCGAAACAGGTCGCGCGGCACTTCGCTGGCCGGGTTCCTTTGCTGGGCGTGTGTCTGGGACACCAAGCCATTGCCGAAGCCTTCGGGGCCGAGGTGGTGCGGGCCGACCGGCTCATGCACGGCAAGGTCTCGTCGATTTACCACGACGGACGCGACCTGTTCGAAGGAATCGAGAACCCCTTCACGGCCACGCGGTACCACAGCTTGATTGTTCGTTGGCAGTCGCTGCCGGACGAGTTCGAAGTGTGCGCGTGGACCGAGGACCCCGACCACCCTCGCGAGCTCATGGGGATTCGGCACAAGCGGTTTCCGCTTTTCGGCGTGCAGTTTCACCCGGAAAGTTACTTGACCGAAGCCGGCTACACGCTGTTGCGGAACTTCCTGCGCGTGCCGGCTCCGCAGCCGGCCGTCTAGCTTCCCGCCGCTTCTGTCGGAACGTTGGGCGGTTGAACGGCGGGACAGGCCGGCTTGGTGTGCGACCGGTGCGGTCGGAGCGTCGAAGAGAAAGGGCCGCCGCTTGGCGACTTCAACTCCCGGGCGACTTCAACCGTCGCTCGTCTCCTTCAACCGACGACCTCTCGACAAGCCAAACACACCAACCATGTTGGACCTCGAAGACGCACTGCAGGCAGTCCGCGAGCACATTCAGCCCACTCGCCCCCACCCCGTTTCGCTGGACGAAGCGCTGGGGCTCGTCTTGGCCGAAGACGTCGTGGCCGACACCGACTCGCCGCCGTTCGACAAGTCGTCCATGGACGGCTTCGCCGTTCGCTCGGCCGACCTCCGAAACCCGCCCACGCGTTTGCGTTTGGTCGGCGAGGTGACGGCCGGGCGAGTCTTCCCGGGAACGGTCGGGCCGGGCGAAGCCGTTGCGGTCATGACCGGCGCTCCCGTGCCGGCCGGCGCCGACGCGGTGGTTCCGGTCGAGCAGGCCGAGGTTGTCTCGTCGGGCGAAGCGGTTGTGTTGTCTCCGGCGACGCCGGTCGACCCCGGGCTGAACGTGGTTCGTCGAGGCACCTCGATTCGTCAAGGCGACGTGGTGCTGCAGCGCGGACGGCTGCTGCGCCCACAGGAGCTCGGGGCACTGGCCGAAATGGGGCGAGCCAGCGTGCTCGTGTTTCGTCGCCCTCAGGCCGCCGTGCTGGCGACGGGGGACGAGCTGGTTCCGGTCGACGCCACGCCGGGTCCGGGCCAAATCCGGAACTCCAACCAGACCATGCTCGTCGCCCAGCTCCGTCGCTGCGGTGCCGTCCCGGTCGCTTTGGGAATTGCTCGGGACAACCGCGACGACCTGCGGCGGCACATTGTGCAAGGCCTCCAGTACGACCTGCTGCTGCTCTCCGGCGGCGTCTCGGCCGGCCGGCTCGACCTGGTGCCGTCCGAGCTGGAAGCGGCGGGAGTGCGAAACGTCTTTCACAAGGTGAGAATGCGACCCGGCAAGCCTTTGTGGTTCGGCGTGTTCACACCGGCCGGACAGACGGAACACCGTTGCTACGTCTTCGGCTTGCCCGGCAACCCGGTCAGCAGTATGGTTTGCTTCGAGCTTTTCGTCCGGACGGCGGTTCGCCGGCTGATGGGGGTCCAAGACGCCGACCCGCGGCCTTTGCTGGCGCGACTGGCCGTCGAGCACCGAGTGGAGGGACAGCGCCCGACGTTCCACCCGTCGCGACTGCAGTGGTTGGAGTCGGGGCCGCAGGTCACCCCGCTCCGTTGGCGCGGGTCGTTCGACTTGCAGTCGGCGAAAGACGCCAACGCGTTGGTGTTTTTCCCGAGCGGCGGACAAACCTACCCAGCCGGAACGAAAGTGCGTGTGCTGGTTTGGGATTGAGCGACTCGGGCTCTTCGCTGGACGAAAAGCTCCAGCCAGTGTCGTCGCTGTTTGGGCAGACGAGTGGTTGCTTTTCGAGGCGAAACGGCAGGACCGGAAACCACGGCCGTTTTGCCCGGACGGACTGAGCGACTGCCCGCGGCCGTCCGCAAAACAGACGGCCGTCGTGCAGGATGCTCGTCGCCACAAGCGGCGAGGCCGCTTCAACGCAGCGTCAGCTTCCAACCGAGAACGTTCCCCTCGAGGACGTCGCAAGACAACACGGACAGGAATCGGCAATGACCTCGGCCGCCCAACCGGACTCCGCGTCGACGTCGGTCGGCACGAACTCGCTCAACCCGGAAGTCCAACAAATCATTGCCGCAGCTCGAACTGCTCCCCCCAGCGCCTGGCCGGCCCTGTTGGCTGCCGGTGCCACCGCGCTGCTTCTGTGGTGCAGCTTCACGCCCCTGGACTGGGGCTTCCTGGGCTGGGTCGCTCTGGTTCCGGTTTTGCTTCTGGCACGAGCCGCCCGACCGGCGCGTCGGCTCTACCTCAGCGTCTACGTGGCTTCACTGGCCGGACAACTGGCGACCCTGCAGTGGATGCGACTGGCCGACCCGGCCATGTACGCCGCTTGGATTGCCTTGGCTGTGTACTTGGCTTTTTACCTGCCCGTGTGGCTGGCCGTGACACGCACCGCCGTCCACCGGTTTCGAGTTCCATTAGTCTTGGCGGCGTCCGTGGGGTGGGTGGGCTTGGAGTACGCTCGGGCCTTTCTGCTGACGGGCTTTTCCTGGTACTACCTTGGCCACACCCAGTACCGCTGGACCGACCTGATTCAGGTCAGTGACCTGGTTGGAGCTTACGGGGTCAGCTTTTTGGTGGCGTGGGGCAACGCCTGTTTGGCCGGACTGGTGTCGCCGCGGCTGTTGTGGAAATGCCGCCTGCTTCCGCCGGCTTGCCCCAAGCACGAAGCGAAGAAAGCGGTGGCCGAATTTCGCCGGCCTTGGCTCCAGGTCGGCCTGACGGTCGCGCTGGTGGCCGCCGCGCTGGTGTACGGCCGCGTGCGCCGCCAGGGCCCGCCGTTCCAAGCCGGTCCGCGAATTGCGCTCATTCAGGGCAACTTTTCCATTTCCATGAAGCACGACCCTCGCGAGTCGGGAAACATGCTGCGCGTCCACCAGGCGCTGACCGGCATGGCCGTGCGGCACCAGCCCGAAATCATTGTGTGGCCGGAAACCATGTTTCGCTGGCCGCTCATGGAAAACCCAGAGGGGTTGGACGAGCAACGCCTGCAGCAGTTGGCCCCGCACATTCCCGTCCAGCTTTGGAACGACACTCAGGTCCGCTCCACGTTGCAGGACATGGCCGGCATGGCCGGAGCGGCCCTGGTCATTGGCGTCGACGCGTTCGAAGCCGCCACTGACGGCGTCCACCACTACAACTCGGCCGTTCTCGTCCACCCCAAATTGGGCGTGCAAGGACGTTACGACAAGGTTCACCGTGTCATTTTCGGCGAGTACATTCCGCTGGCCGATTGGCTGCCGTGGCTGAAACGGCTGACGCCCATTTCGTCCGAGTTCGCCATTGACGAGGGGAGCGGGCCGGTCGTCTTTCAGTACAACGGCTGGCGTCTGTGCCCGATTATTTGCTTCGAAGACACGGTGCCCCACCTGGTGCGGAACTTCGTGCGAGCCGCTCAGCGTTCGGGCCGACGGGTCGACGTTCTGGTCAACCTGACCAACGACGGCTGGTTTCACGGCTCGAGCGAGCTCGACCAGCACCTCATTACGGCGCTCTTCCGCTGTGTCGAGTGTCGGACGCCCATGGTGCGGGCGGTGAACACGGGCATCTCGGCGGTCATTGACGGCGACGGCGTCGTCCGCGAACCGGACGTCTTCATTGACGGAGACGCCGACGGCACTCAGCCGCCCCGGACGTCGATGCGAGACCCCGAAACCGGCCGCTGGTACAAACAGCTCAACGCCGCCCTGGTCGACACCGTCCCCTTGGACGGCCGCACCAGCCTCTACGTTCTTTACGGCGACTGGTTTGCCGCTGCCTGCTGCGTCGCTACGATTACCATTGCCCTGGCCGGCTTGGTCTGGCGACGTCGCGGTTCAGCCGCTCTGCGGCGCTGAAGGCCCTTGAACCAACTCCCAGACTTGGACGGCCGCACTGGTTTCGCAGTCGGCGGGGTTACGGGACTGCCTTCACTTCCGACAACGGCTTCTCAAGTCAACGCCTTCTGCGCGAAGCACCGATGTTTGTTGACCGGGTGACGATTTACTGCAAGGGAGGAGACGGCGGAGACGGTTGCCTCAGTTTCCGGCGGGAAGCGCACGTGCCGCGCGGCGGACCCGACGGCGGGGACGGCGGCCGCGGCGGCCACGTCATTGTGCGCGCCGACCGGAACGTCACCAGCCTGGCCAACATTGTCGGACGCAAGCACTGGTTCGCCGAGCGGGGACGCAACGGCGAAGGCGGCCAAAGAACCGGACGCAACGGGCGCGACCTGGAAATTCTGGTCCCGCTGGGGACAATCGTCCGCGACGCCGAACGCGGCCACGTCCTGAAAGACCTCACGCGCCACGGCGACTCGGTCATTGTCGCTCGCGGCGGCAAAGGAGGCCGCGGAAACAAGCACTTCGCCACGCCGACTAACCGCACTCCACGCGAGTTCGAATTCGGCGAACCCGGACAGGAACGCACCGTCGTTCTGGAACTGAAACTAATTGCCGACGTCGGTCTGATTGGCAAGCCCAACGCGGGCAAGTCGACGTTGCTCAGCCGCCTGTCGCGAGCTCACCCGAAAATCGCCGACTACCCCTTCACGACGCGTTACCCGAACCTGGGACTGGTGCGGGTCGGCTACGACTTTGAGTTCGTTCTGGCCGACATTCCGGGACTGATTGAAGGGGCTCACGCCGGCGTCGGTCTCGGCCACGAGTTTCTGAAACACGTGGAGCGGACGCGGGTGCTGGTGCACTTGGTCGAGCCGCAGCCGCTGGACGGCAGCGACCCGATTGCAAACTACCACAACATTCGCGACGAGTTGCGAATGCACGACCCGAAGCTGTTGGAGCGGCCCGAGCTGGTCGCAGTGACGAAGTGCGAACTGCCCGACGCCGACGCGGTGGCCGAGCTGCTGGAAGAAGACTTGGGACGGCCGGTCCTCAAAATTTCGGCCGTGACGGGCGCGGGTCTGCCCGAGCTGCTCGGCCGAATTCGCCAACTGCTGCAACAAGACGGAACGTGACGACCCGACTTCGCTCCGCCCCGGCCCCGCCCGTTCCCGTTCCTCCGGCCGACTCGTCTTCGGCTTCACGTCACCGGCGGCAGGTACTTCGGTTGGTCCGAGAACGGCTCCTGCCGTCCGTCGGCCACGGCGTAAAGAGCCTCGTGGGCGGCTCGAGCCGCCGCCAGCAACGGCTCGTACGGTCGGTGGCAAATGTCCAAGAACCCAATGTTGTAGTTCTCTCCGTCGAACCGTCCCAAGGCCGACTGGTCGTAGAGCGTGAACCAGTGAGCCCCCACGCACTCCGGCTGCGCCGCGGCAAACTCCAAGTACACCCGGTACGCCTTGCCGCGGTCCGCCTGGCTCGCCACTCGAACCAAACCCGACGACGGGAGCCCCACGTCCAGAGCTCCGAAATGGTACTCGCCAATCAAGGCCGGCCGGTTCAGTTTCTTGCAAATTTCCGCCAGCCGCGCAGCGGGAATCTTGGGCCGGTAGCTGTTCATGCTGAAAACGTCGAAGGCCTTCATGCCTTCCAGCGTCCAGTCGTGAGCTCGGCCGGCGCACCGAATGCCCAAGTTGAGGTGGTTCGGGTCGACCCGACGACACGCTTCGGCCAGGACGTGGAAGTAGCGAGTCACCATTCGCTGACTGAACTCGGTCAGGTCGGCCAAGGCCTTCTTGTTCGGCCGCCCCGTCCAGCGGCCCCGTGCCACCCGCTCAAAGTCGACCTCACGCCCCCACGCTTCGCTCAGCGAGCGGCTGTCGGAGTACCGCTGGCCTAGGAACCGGGCCAGCTCGCGGCGAGTTTCACACTCGGCCGTCGTGTAAAGCATTCCCACCGCCGGCAGCTCCGACGAAAACGCCCACTTCGGTTCGTTCATCATGAAGTAGCCGACCAGAGCCGGGTCGTCGCGCGTGTCGGCCAATTGAGCGGCGTAATCCGCAGCGTCTCGGACAAAGTCCGGGTGAAAAACGTCCGGGAAGTCCCGGTAGACCGTGCGAACTCTTTTGGCGCGAAAGCTGAGTGGCCGGACGTACGGAAACCGGGCCTCCTGCGCGACGGAGAAGTGCGACCAGTTTCCAACCGTGTTGAACCCCGCTTTCCGCAGGAACGCCAAGGCCAGCTTTTTCCACCGGTCGTACCAGTCGTCCGGCCCAAAGGCGCGAATCAGGTTGGCAATCAGGTACTCGACCTGCACGACGCGGCCTCCCCGAATCCCGACGGCCGGTGCGAACGGCCCGTTCGGCTCAGGCACCCACTCCAACGCCTCGGTCAACTGCTCGACGTTCGCCGTCACCTCCGGCCGGACACAGTCCATTCCCGCCGACCAGAAGGCGTACCCGTCCGGGTCGACCAGCCACCAGCGTCTCCCGTCGTGGTGCGTGCGGAAGAAGCCGGTCGGGCCCGTCAGACGCTTCTGCTTCCAACCGCCCCAGCGAGAAAAATGAGCCGGCCACCGTTGCTGGTCCACGCGTTGCCACTGGGCTCGAAGACGCTCCACCAGATCCCGTTCCGAACGCGTCTTGCCCGGCCAGTCCCGAATGCGGCTTTGCCCGAACCGGTCCAGCAACGGCCCCTTGGGCAAGACGAGTTTCTTCGGTGGAGCGACCGGCCGCGTGGTCAGGCGAAACGGCGTTTGGCACCAGCGGACCGGTCCTTCCGCCTTTCGAGACACCTTCAACAGCACCCGGTCGACCCGGGCTGGGTCCACACGCGCACCGCCGCAGCGAGGCTTCAGCCAAGCCCCTCGCCGGCCAAAGTACCAACGGTTCAAGTCCAGAACCGTCAGAGGGACAACCACGCGGGCCTGACATTGGTTGAGCAACGAAAAGACCACGTGGGTGGCCGGTCCGTGTGGTCCTTCCTGAAACACCAACGTGAAGCTGGCCGTCGTGTCGCCGTCCAGCAGAAGGTCGGCCGTCAAGTAGCGGGCTTGCAGCAGCGAGCCGACTGGCAAGCGAAACAGGAAGCCGGAGCCCCTCTTTTCCGTCTCGTACCACTGGCCTTCGGGCAGCACGGCAGCCCGCTCGAGCGTGCGGACTTGCCCGAGCGTGGACTCGGGTTTCAAGACCAACTCACCGGCCGCTTCGGCCGTCCGAGCCGCTCGCTTTTCTCGGGCTGCGGCCTCGCTTGCTCCCGCGACGAACACGTCCGTCACCAAGACGACGCACGTCGCTCGCACGCCCTGACGCAGGAAGTCCCGTCGAGTTGCTCGCTGACTGGTCACGTCCTTCCCTTTCCGCTTTCTGTTCCACTTGGCTGCACCAGCGGCGAGAAGTCACCGGCCGGTCGTCCGCGTGTCGCCAGCCGACGCCGCCGCTTCCCGCGGCAGCAGCGCGCTCGGCCGCCGCGTCCACGAGCCGGCTCGCCGACGACACACCGGCCGCTCAACGTCCGGTCGCCGGCTCACCGAACGCAAACAGGTGCTTCTCGCCGCGCACGTAAACCGAGCGCCCCACGAAGGCCGGCGTGCAGTTGGACTTCTCGCCCAGCGGCAAGCTGGCCAGCAACTGAAACGTCTCGGCCGCCCGGAAAACGTACGTGTGGCCGGCGAAGTTGGTCCAGTAAACCCGGTCGTCGACGACGACCGGCGACCCGTAGCCGCCCTCGTCGAACTCGTGGCTCCACAACTTCCGACCGTCGCTCAGCCGGAGGCACGTCACTGTTCCGAAGCTGGTCGGCAGAAACAGCAAACCGCGTGTGGCGACCGGACTGGCCACGTCCGGCAAGTCCAGCTCTTCCCGCTGCCACAGCAGCCGGCCGGTGGAGGCGTCAATGGCTGCGCAGCGGGCGTAGTCCTGCGCGACGGCAACAACACCGTCAGAAAACGCGGGCGAGGGAGTCAGGTCGCCCTCCATGCATTGGACCCGCCACAACTGGCGCCCGGTGACAGGCTCGTACGCCACGACGTCCGGGTTTCCGTTGAGCACAAGCTGCCACTGCCCTTTGACCCGCACCAGCACCGGACTGCTCCAGCAGCTTTTGAGCCGACGCCGCTGCTCCCACAGCGGTTTGCCCGTCGCAGCGTCCAACGCCAAGACTCGCCCGCCGTCTCGACCGTCCACCTGCACGAACACCCGACCGGCCGCGAGCAGGGGCGACGACGCGTACGCGTAGTCCACGTGGAGCGGCCCCAGGTTGCGAGCCCACAGCAAGCGGCCCGTCAGGCTGAAGCAAGCCAAGTCCGCATTGGCAAAGACGGCGACGACGCGCCGGCCGTCGCAAGCCGGAGAGGCCGGCGCGTGCGTGACGTCGGGCAAGATGTCCGGCGGTTCGCTGGGGCTGCCCGGCACGTTCTGCACGGAGCCTCGCCACAGCAAACGTCCATCGGCCGCCGCGAAGCACCACACTTCACGGCGTTCGGCCGTTGCTCCCGTCAGGAAAACACGGTCCTGCCAGACGGCCGGCGAGCTGGTTCCGGGCAGTGGAAGCCGGACTTTCCAGCGTACGTTGCGTCCCGACGCTCCGTCCCAAACCAGCGGCGGACGCCGGCCCTCGCAAACGGCCAGCCCGCACGGACCGCGAAAGCCCGGCCAGTTGACCGAATGCCGGTTGTCCCATTGCCAGCCGGCCGCGTGACTGTCGAACGGGTCGAGGTTGTCGGCCTTTGTGCGGACCGTCGCACCGCCCACCAGCCAGCCGCTGGCCGCCGTCCCGCTGGCCGCTCCGACCGCGAGCCGCAGCAGAAACGTCCGTCGTGACCAACTCCCGCGTCCGCAGTCGTCGGCTCGTACGACCCGGTCGCGCCGACCAGCTCCTGCCGGCATTCGTCTCACAGCTCCCAGCCCTTTCGGTACTCCCGCGACACGTACTGATTCGCCTCGGGGCAGTTCGTCACCCGCATGTTCTTGGCGTCCCACTCGATTTTCTGCCCGACCTTCAAAGCAATGTTGCCCAGCAGGTAGGCCTCGGTCAGCGGGCCGGCGTAGCTGAACGGACAACTGGGCCGGTCCGGGTCGCTCTCCTTGATTCCGGCGAGCCACTCGGTGTACATGTCGCCGTAGCGGCGCAGTGTCTTGGGCACGTCGGGGAAGTCCTTCACCGGCTTGTTGCCCGTGCCCAGAATGCCCTTGGTGCCCACAATCAGCCAACCGCCCGGCGGAACTTTTTTCATGCCCACCAGGTCGGGCGGGGGAGTCTTGCCGCCGTCGTACCAGAAAACCTTGACGGGGGGACGTCCGTCTTTGCCCGGGAAATTGAACTGCAGAATGCTCCAGGCCGGAAACATTTCGCCGGTCGGGCCGGACACGTCGACAATTTCAACGCTCTCCGGAGCCTCCAGTTCGAGCCCCCAGTACGCGGGGGACCACATGTGCGGAGCAATGTCGCCCAAAGCTCCCGTGCCGAAGTCCCACCAGCCGCGCCAAACAAACGGGTGGTACACCACGCCTCCACGCGACTGGCGAGGCGGCAGCTTGTACACCGGGTGCCCCTCCGGCCACTTCGCCTTGTAGGGTCGCATGGGAGCCGACCCAATCCAGTTTTCCCAGTCCAACGTCTCGGGCACCGGGTCCGACCCAGGCGGACGGTCAAACCCCTGCGGCCAAATGGGCCGGTCGGTCCAGAAGTGAGCTTCCCGAATTTCGCCCAGCGCACCGGCCTGAATGATTTCCACCGCGCGAACCGTCTGTTCGTGCCCACGGCTGGGCGTCCCCATGTGCGTCGACAATTTTTTCTCGACAGCAATCTGAGTCATCAGCCGAGCTTCGGCCACGTTGTGCGTGAGCGGCTTTTCGCAGTAGCAGTGCAACCCCATTCGCATGGCACGCACGCTGACGGGAGCGTGTGTGTGGTCCGGCGTGCTCACGACAACGGCGTCCAGCGTTTTCTCTTTGTCGAGCAACTGGCGGAAGTCGGTGTAGGTGTGGGCGTTCGGAAAGCGACGCGCGGCCGCCCGTAACCGATTCCGGTCGACGTCGCACAGTGCGACAATGTTCTCTCGAGACACCCCTTGCAGATTCGCTCCGCCACGACCGCCAGCTCCAATGATCCCAATGTTGACCTTCTCGTTCGCCGCGTAGGTCCGCGCCGAGCCGGACGGCAACACGACCAAACCAACCGCTCCGGCCACCGCATTCTTCAGCAAGCAACGTCGACTGATTCGTTTCATGGCGGGCTCCTTTCACTCCAACGACCGGCCAGTGTCACACCGACACGTTCGCTCGCAGTCGCCGGTCCACGCCCCCGACAACTCCCGACGCCCACGGCGTTCACGTTCTCGGTCCGTCGGGACGCCGACCGTGTGCACCTCGAGCCGACCCTTCTCCGGCCACGTCCCGAACAGCGGTTCTCCCCTCCTTCTACGAACCAGCACTGACTCGAACCGCCTGCCGGACGTTCCCCCTCGCCTCGTTTCAAGAGGCCTTCCTATCCTGACCGATCCCGTACGGCGACGCAACACAACGCGACGCACAGCAAGAACAGCTCGGGGGCCGAAACGGCGACCACGCCCATCGAGCGGGCATCGGCGTGCGGGCACGACGTGCTGCAACCAAACTGCCCGAAGGTGTGCCGCCCGACCAATGGGCTGGTAAACTAACGGTCGCTCGGACACCGGATGGCCGGTTCTTTCCTAACGTGGAGCCAGCATCCTGCTTGCTCCAGAACCGAAGAGAACGTGACAAGTTACGGCGTTCAAATCGTGGGCGCACGTTGCGCGCATCTCGACGTGCAAGGACTCGAGTGGTTCGCTCGTGGTCTTGTCCGGAGTGTGCAGACAGGTCGACCATCGAGTTCTGGCACTGGAACCGGCCCGTCGGCAGACCAACGACAGAAGCGGGGAGACTCACCATGCGACGTGCACTGGCGTGGTTGTGGAGAACGGGGATCGTTGGGACTTTCGTCGCCGGCCTGCTCGCCATTTTGCCGATTGTGCTGACGGTTTGGATCATGAGCTGGGCGGGCGAGCAGCTTCGGCAAATACTGGGGCCCGAGACCAGCGTCGGGCGGTGGCTGCAAGACTTGGGCATGCAGTTCGTCGCGGACCGAGCCTTCGCTTACGTCTTGGGGTGGTCCTTCGTGCTGGTCGGCATCTGGCTAATCGGATTATTGGTTCGGTCGACCACCCGGTTGAGCCTGCAGCGGTGGTTCGACGGGTTCATGAAGCAGTTGCCATTGGTCAAGAGCATTTACGGCCCCATTTCGCAGGTGGTGTCGATGCTCCGACAAAAGGACCGCGGCGACATGAGCGGAATGCCGGTGGTTTACTGCTGGTTTGGAGCGCCGGAAGGTGGTGGGTTCCTCGGCTTGCTCGTCTCGCATGAAACGTTCGTCTTCGGACAACAGCCTTGCCGGCTGGTCTACATTCCGACCTCGCCGCTGCCCATGTCCGGCTGCATTCTGTTCGTCCCGAAGGACCGGGTGAAGGTGGTGGACATGCAGACCGAACAGCTCATGCAAATCTACTTCTCGCTGGGCGTCATGGCTTCGGGCACCGTGCCGGCCAAGTACCAAGCTTTGCAAGGGACGGCGTGACCGACGGCAGCAGCTTGCGGCGGGTTCGTGTGCGGACGTGTCAAATCCCCTCGCTGTCTTCGAATCCGCCGAACTTTTGCATTTCTTCGTCGTAGCACGACGGACAGAGCCAGTGAGTGAACCGAGCTCCGGTCCGCGCAGCCACGAAGTCTTCCAAACACTCCCAGTCCCCTTGTTCGTTGCGGACCTTGTGGCACTTGGCGCAGACCGGCACAACGCTCCTCAACGCCTCCAGCCGCTGCTGCACCCGCTCCAACTCACGCAGCCGCTGTTCGCGCCGTCGCTTCATGCGGTGCATTTCAATGGCCATTTCGATGGACGCGTACACTTCCCGGTCCTGAAACGGCTTCATCAGGTAGCCGTACGCGCCCACCTGTCGAGCTCGTCGAACCAGTTCCTCGTCGCTGAAGGCCGTCAAGAAAATGACCGGCACGTCGTACTGCTGGGTGATTTCACGGGCGGCGTCGATGCCGTCGACTTGTCCCAAAAGGCGAATGTCCATCAAGACCAAGTCCGGCCGAGCCTCGCCCGCCAAGCGGATGGCCTCCTCACCCGTCGCCACAATGTTGCTGATCGAGTAGCCCATTGACTGGAGGCTGGTTTGAATGTCGCGTGCGACGACGCTTTCGTCCTCGACGACCATCAACTGTGTCATGGCCTCACCTTCCACCGCTGCAAGTAGCCCTGTTCCGCCTGCCTTCGCCCTTTCGTCCACACACTCCGTTCGCCGGACGCGTCGGTCTCCTGCCCGACCAGGCTCGGCCCTTGCCCATCCAATGCGCAGACACCACCAAGTCCTCGGCCGACCGTTTGGGTCGCGCCGTCGACATTGCCCGCTGTTCGCGTCCTCACGGGACGGCCCCCGCACGTCGGCGTCGCGTGTGGCCAACGCGGTCGCGACGGCGAACCAAACGCAAACAAACGCCCCTGTGGCTACGTTTGCCGCTTGGACGACGCGGGCCGTCACGCAAGAAAGACAGGCGTGCTGCGCTCCGGCAAAAACAGCTTCTACCGCCGCCCCCGGGTTCGTCAGGGCCCATTATGAACACCGGCCCATGAATGTGCAACCTGTCTGGAGGTCGGCGGGGACGGTGCCGCCGGTTGTTTGTCGCGGGCTCAAACGGCCTTCCACAGGAGACAAACCTTGAGGGCCCACCCGCCCCGCAGCCGGCACCGTTCGCGTTCCGACGACCGCGCGTCGCCAGGGCCAGCGGACTCACGGTCACCCCCTGTTGCCGTCGCTGTTCGCTGGCGATGTTCCCGGGGCAAGCCGCAGGCCAAGGCACCGCTCAAACCGACGCCTATTTGGAGCGTCCGACTCGCGCGAAGAAGACACAAACCCGTCAGCGTGTTTCCCCAGCCCCGGCGCGGCGAGCCAAGTTGTTTTCGATCCATTCAATCAGCCGTTCGGCAACGAATCGCTTCGGTCCGTCCCATTGCTCCAGCACTTCGCCGTCTGGACCAATCAGTTCCACGCTGTTGTTCTCGCTGCCGATTGCCTCGGGCCGGTTCAGCACGACCACGTCGCAGTTCTTCGCTCGCAGCTTTTGCAAAGCGTTCTCCTGCGGATTGGTTGCTTCCAACGCGAACCCGACGACCCAACGTCGGTCCTTGCGTCTGCCGAGCTCGGCCAACACGTCGTCCGTCTCAATCATTTCAATCGAAATCGGTCCGCCCGTCTTTCGAATCTTCCCGGGGATTCGAACTTTCGGCTTGTAGTCGCAGACGGCTGCAGCGGCAATGACGCCGTCGCAGTGCTCGAACCACCGCAGGCATGCCTCCTTCATTTCGGCCGTCGTTTCCACCCAGCAGACGGCCGCGCCTTTGGGCGGCGACAGCGACACCGGTCCGCTCACCAGCACGACGTCGTGCCCGGCCGCCAGCGCCGCCTCGGCCAAGGCGTAACCCATTCGCCCGCTGCTGGCGTTCGAGATGTAGCGGACGTCGTCCAGGTACTCGCGCGTCGGTCCCGCCGTAATCAGAATTCGCATTGCGTTGAGGCCTCCAAGACCTGCAGCCGTTCGACCGTCGCGCCCGGTGAGGTGTGTTGGTCGACAGTCGACGCCGTTTGGACAGCGCGCGGCCAGAGCCCCCTTGCTCGCAAACGGGACTGACCACCGTTCGGTTCACGCCAACCGCTGCCGAATTCGCTCCAAGATTTCGGACGGTTCGGCCATTCGGCCAGGGCCAACGCGGCCGCAACTGAGCCAGCCCGTTCCCGGGGGAATGATTTCCACGCCGTCCTGCTTCAGCCGCTCCACATTCCGCTGCACGGCGGGCTTTCGCCACATTTCGGCGTTCATGGCTGGAGCGACCAGGACGGGAGCGGCCGTCGCCAGAGCGAGCGTGCTCAGCAGGTCGTCGGCCAACCCGACGGCCAGCTTCGCCAAGAAATTGGCCGTCGCCGGCGCCACGACCAGAAGCTCCGCCCGCTCCGCCAGCCCAATGTGCTCCCCGCGGAAGTGCTCTTTCGGAGCAAACAGGTCGACGAAGACGGGCCGGCCCGTCAACGCCTCGAACGTGGTGCGGCCAACGAAGTGCTCGGCAGACCAAGTCAAGACCACCGTGACCCGCGCTCCCGCCTGAACCAGCTTGCTCGTCAACTCGGCCGACTTGTACGCGGCAATGCCGCCGCAGACTCCGAGCAAGATTTCGCGGTCTCGCATGGCGCGGGCACCCAGCTCATGAGCCACCGACGAGCCGCAGCGCCGTCGACGGCACGTCTAGACGTCTCTTTCAGTCGGACCACCGTCCGCAAACTCGTCCGCCTCCTTCGGGCTGCCGTCCGAAGAGACGGCCACTTCGCCTGAAGAGTCCAAGTAAATCTTGCCCTCCATGATTTCCCGCACTGCAATTTCGAGCAGGTTCTTGGTGGGCAAATCCACCAACGGCGGCGTGCCACGGTTCAACGCTACCATTCGCTTCTGCAGCAGCGTGGTCAGACGAAACCGACCGCCGGCCTTGCGTACGATTTCGTCCTCTTTGAACTCTTCAAGCATCTCGCTCTGGCCTCCGCTCCAAAATCAGGTCGATGATTTCCCGGACCGATCGGTCCAGGTCGTCGTTGACCACTCGGTACCGGTACCGATCGGCGTACTGTAGTTCCTTTCGCGCCGTTTGCAAGCGTCGCCGAATGGCCTCCTCCGACTCCGTCCCCCGTTTCCGTAGTCGCCGTTCGTATTCTTCTTCCGACGGCGTCAGCAAGAAAATGGTCAGCGCGTCCGGGTAAATCTCCATGACGCGCAGCGCCCCCTGAACGTCGATTTCCAGGAGCGCCCAGCCCCCTTCTTCCTTCGCTCGCCGCAATTCCGACAACAGCGTGCCGTACCAGTACCCCTTTCCGTGCACCTCAGCACATTCCAAGAATTCGCCCTGCTGCCGTCGGCGTTCAAATTCTTCGGGCGTCAAGAAATAGTAATCCCGCCCGTGCTGTTCATGCGGACGCGGCGGACGCGTCGTCGCCGAGACGCACTTCACCAGCTTGACCGGACACTCCGCCACCAACCGCTGGACGACCGTCGTCTTTCCGCTGCCACTCGGTCCCGACAACACCACCACAGGCACGTCGACCGGCCGCGTCTTTTCAGCTTTCTCCTGGCCGCTCACCGACCTTCCTACTCCACGTTTTGCAAGATTTCTCGAATCCGCTCTGTCGCCGCTTTCATTTCGACGACACAGTGGGCAATGGCGACGTCGTTCGCCTTTGCTCCAATGGTGTTAATCTCGCGAAACATTTCCTGGCCCAGGAAGTCCAGCCGCCGACCCTCCGACTTGTCCGATTCCAGAAACGCCGCGAACTGGTCCAAGTGAGAGCGGAGCCGAGTGACCTCCTCGCCAATGTCGCACCGCTCCGCAAACACGCTCACCTCTCGAAGCAAGTCGTCCGGTTCCGCTCGGACGTCGGTGCCGGACAACAGCTCATTGACCCGCTGCAACAACCGGTCGCGGTAGGCCGTAACCACCTCCGGAGCCCGCTCGGCCACCTTCTCCAATTGCTCACGAAGAACTTGGCACTGGCGCCGCAGTTCCTGCAACATCGACTCGCCTTCCCTGGCCCGAAAGGCGTGCAGTTTCTCCAGCGCCTCCGTCAACACCTTTTCAATCAGCGGCCAGTCCCGCTCCCAGTCCACCGCCTCCTCCGACTCGACCACACTGCCCGGCAGCGACAGCAGGGGCATCAGGTCGATTGGCCGAGCAGCTCCCAATTGCCGAGCCAACTGCCCCACTTCCTCCCAGTAGCTGCGAATGACTCCAGCGTCCAGACGGTAGGGCGACGGTCCGGCCAGCCACGTGACGTCCAACGTCACGGTGACGGTGCCGCGAGCCACTCGCTGCCGGACCAACTTCTCAATGCGTGGCTCCAAGGCAAAGTACGCCTCCGGAGCCCGCACGGTCAGGCGGAAGTGACGGTGGTTGACCGCCCGCACCTGAACCGCCACAGCCAGCCGTTCGTTCTGGTCCCGGGCGTCACCAAACCCGGTCATGCTCAGCAGCACGACGGACTCCTCTCTTCTCTTCCCGAGCTACTGTCGAGCCAACAAGTCGACGTGGACGAAAGGTCCGACCGACTGCCGAAACAAGCCAAGCCTCCTACCGGCCGTTCGGACGTTCCCAATCGCCGACACGAGCTCCACGGGCGACGTGCCACCACGGCGAACGCAGCCCTCAGGCCCTTCTGCTTCTGGCCGCGAGACGCAGACAGGAAAGACCCTCAACCGCTCGCGACCGCAAGAAGCTCCGCTCCGTGCGCCACCGCGGGCCAGTGACAGCGATGTTTTACACACCGCTCGCAGGCCGCGGGCCCAGTGCAACCCACAGACCCGCTCGCCCGGAGCCCCTCGCGAGGACGCTCGTCAAGCCCCCCTCCGCCGTGGCGTTCGCGAGGACGGCCCTTCGCACTCCGAGCCGAAAACACTTGCCGTTGTCCCGCGACTGGTCCGCCTCGCAAACGCGGCTCGTTCCGCTCGGCACCGTCCGTCCGCAGCTCGCGTCGCCTCACTCGCTCTTTCCTTTCGTGCCGGTCGCCGTCTCTGGTGACAACGTCTGGGAAGCCGCGCCGCCAGTTTGGTCCGAAGACGAAGAGCTCGGTGTCGCAGAAGGCGACGGCTGGACCGCCCCTCCGGTCTGGCTCGAAGACGTCGGCTCGCTTGCCGATCCGCCGGACGACTGGCCAGCTCCTGTGGTCTCTCCGGAGCCGGCTGGCTGTTCAGACGACGGGGCGGTCGCGCCGCCGGGAGCCGCCCCGGTTCCGGGTGCGGTTGGGGGCGTCGCCTCTTGCGGCACCTCTTGCTGGTACTTGCCTTGCGCGGCCTTCTCCAGCGCCCAAATGCTCATGCCGGCCAAAGCAATCCAAATGACGGCCAGCACGACCGTAATGCGAGTGAACACGTCCCCGGCCTTCGTACCGAAAGCGCTTTGCCCGCCCATGCCTCCGAACGCGCCGGCCAGTCCTCCGCCGCGGCCGCGCTGCAGCAGAATGACAACCATCAGCAGCAAGCCGACAAACAGCAACGCAAACGTCGACAGGTATGCCCAAATCATTCGGTTCCCTCGCTGAATCAAGCCTGCGGACGGTCCTAACGTGGAGCAAGCATCCTGCTTGCTCCACAACCGAAGAGAACGTGACAAGTTACGGCGTTCAAGTCATGGGCGCACGTTGCGCGCATCTTAACCGCAAAGACTCTGAACCGCTTTCGCCCCCGCCTCAATAATCGCCTGGAACTCGTCGGCCTTCAGGCTGGCACCGCCCACCAGCGCTCCGTCCACGTCCGGCTGGCACAACAGCTCGTACGTGTCCCGCTTCTGCTCGTCGTTGCCCGCCTTCACGCTGCCGCCGTACAGGATTCGGATCGACTGCGCGAGCTGCTCATTGTAGCGGCTGGCCAGCCACTTGCGAAGATGCTCGTGAGCACTTTGAGCCTGTTCCTTGGTCGCTCGAACGCCCGTCCCGATCGCCCAGACCGGCTCGTACGCCACCACCAAGTTGGCCAGCTCCTCGGCCGAACAGCCAGCCAGCCCGGTTTCCATTTGGTGGTCCAGCACCTTCTCCGTCTCGCCCGCTTCGCGCTGCTCCAGTTTCTCACCGACGCAGTAAATGACCTTCAGCCCCTTGGCCAGCCCGGCCCGAACCTTCTCGTTCAGCAACTCGTCGGGCTCGCCGATGACATGCCGCCGCTCACTGTGGCCCACAATCACCCAGCGGCAACCGACGTCCTCGAGCATGTCCAAAGCCACTTCGCCAGTGAACGCCCCGGGCGGCTTCGGAAAACCGTTCTGAGCTCCCAGCTGGACCGCACTGCCCGCAATGACCTCCCGAACCGGCAGCAGGTACGGGAACGGCGGACAGACCAGAATCTCGACC
>CAYSAG010000082.1:0-17868 GCA_964428935.1 uncultured Planctomycetaceae bacterium
CGACTCGTCCATGGACCAGCACACGACGTACGTCATTAGCTTGGCCCGCTACGCCGCTTCGCCCTTTGCCAGCCAGGAAGACCGAGCGTGGATTCGGCAGTCGCTGCAGAAGGTCGGTCGGCGTCTGGAACGGTTCGGCTGGTCGATCCGACGCGGCGACGGTGTCACGCAAGCTCACGTCGGGTTCGCCTGGACCGGCCTGAATTCGCACCACGCCACCATTCTGCTGCCGACCGTGTACGCTCTTTACCGCGGCACCGGCGACCCTCATTGGTTGGAAACCTACGAACGGTTCTTGAACGAGCGGGACGGACGACGCTGGAAGCTGCTCCACCCAGGACCGCACGTCCGAATCAGCAACCACCCCATTTACGCGAACCAGGGAGCTTTCCGCGTGCACGCGCTTTGTCGAATGGAGTCGCGTCCGGAGCGGAAGGCGGTGCTGCGTGGCTTGCTGAAACAAATGGCCGAGCTGCAGTTGCGGCGGGACTTCCCCGGTCCGTTTTACAGACGGTTTCACTCCGAGCGCGAGTGGTCCCGGCTTCGACGCGCCCTGGGCTGGCCGGACGAGAACCTGCACGGCTGCGACGAGGCTTGGCGACTCTACCGACCGTCAGTGCTCGACATCGGCAACCTGGCGGTCCTGGCGCACGTGCGGTTTCCTCTGGGCGGTTACCACATGGTTTTGCTGAGCGAAGAACCGACGCTGGTGGAGCCCCGCTTGTCGGCCATTTGGAGAATGCTCACCACGGTCGACTTGAGCAAGGTTTCCGCCGGCGAGACGAACTACCTTTTCACCGTTGTGGGCCTGCACCTTTACGCCTACTGGTTTCGCCACGCGGCTGACCGGCAGGAACAACCGCCGCGCTGACGCGGCTTGCCGGAGCAGCACGCTGGCAACCTTTGGCGGTTCGCCGGAACGGGCGTAACGGCTTTCTTGAGCGGCACGAAAGCCGCGTCGACGGACCCTCTGCGGGTTCCCGCCGTCCGGCCAGACGGGTCCACGACAGAACAGGAGCGTTTGCTTGCCCACAGCAGTGCCCGCGCAAGTTTGTGGAAGTGGACCACACGCAGACTCTACCCAAGGGCTCCGCCCTTGGTTTCCCGCTGGACGCTGGCCCGGAGAGCCCCGACGGAGCGGGGCCCTCCAGATTCAATCGACTCGCCGGAAAGAACAACAAACCAAAGAAGGGATTAGCAAGCGACTTGCCTCTGAATGAAGAGCCGAAAGCTTGCTGTCTCCTCCCCCTCAGCAATTCGTTCCGACAAGTCAGTCGCTCACGCCGTTCAGAGCGACCGAACGAGCACACTACACTCTCCTTCGCTCTTGCGGTCAAGAGTCTAGCAGAAAATCTTTCCACAAGTTCCGCGACTCACGTCTGGCCAAGTCCTTACACCTGCTGGCCACGTCGCTCTGTCCGCACGTCACACAACTGGCTCGTGGCCCGGCCCGCCAACGGGAGCACGCCCTCGGACGCATTTCTCAACCCGGCCGCTTGGTCGTCCGGACGTTCGCATTGAGCCCAGACGTTACCACCGCTGTGAGCGTTGGCGTGGATTCGTTTGGTTTCACGGGGAGTGAGTTACGAGCGGAGAGGTCGAGGGCCAGCGAACGCTCGTCACGGTTCGTCCGGCTTTTCGCGGGCGGTGGCCGTGGCCGGCGGTGAGTAGAAGAAGACCGGGCCGGTAATGCCGCCCGTGCCCACCTCGTTCAGCACGACGTTGGTCACGCACAGGACGACCGTGTTCAGCTGGCCGGGACGGACGGCGTCTGTCGCGTCCAGCTCGAACGGTCGAAAGCAGCCCTTCGGGCTTTCTCCCAACAGCTTTCCGTTGACCCAGACTTTGGCTTTCTCGTCCACGCCACCGACCCACAGCACCACTCGTCGGCCGCGGAAACGCTCGGGAATTCGGACCGTTTGGCGGTACCAAGCCAACCCCTTGTAGTACCTCAGGCCCTGGTCGGACCACGAGGCGGTGGACGTGCGAATGCGCTGCCAGTTCCCGCCGGTTTTTTCGGGCTGCCACCAGCCCAACGTCTCGCCGACGCCTTCCGGGTCGATTTGGAACTGCCACCAGTCGTCCAGTCCGGCCACCAGTTCGTTCCCGCCCCTGGTTCGTTCAAAACCCTCCTCGGTCGTCCGGCTGAAAAACCGACGCAGGTAGCTCTCGGCGTGCTTGCCCAGCAAGGGGGGCGAGTGGGACTGCAGTTGCTCCCGAATGCGGTTCATTCGCTGCAACGCTCGCCAAGACGCTTCGTAGTCGTGGACGGCCCGCGTCTCGAGCATGGCCACGAACGCCTCCAGGTACTCGAACGACCGCTCGTACATTTCGACCCGCTGCCGGTAGGGGTCGTCCACCGCCACCCGGGCGGCAGCGGCCAGGTAGCGTCGAGCTTCCGTCCGGACGCTGGCGTTGTAAATGTGAGGCACGTCCCACGACGAGCCGGTGTGGTAGTCGGCGGTCGTCAGCGCGTGCGACATTGTCCGAATGTAGCCGCTCATTGGGTCGGCGGCCGGCCCGAAGAACTTCGCGTAGAAGTCCTTCAGCAGCGCGTCCACGTCGGCCCGGTGGTTCCACAGGAGCTTGCACGCAATGTAGTGAGACGGCGTGCTGGAGGCCCAGTCGGGAGGAGCCTCCACGCGCCAGCCAGCGATTCCCAGCTTCTTCCCCAGCGGAATGTCTCGCCGAACGCGTTCGAAGAAGAAGTACGGCAGGCCGGGGTCGGCCAGGTTGAACCAGTAGCCTCGGTAGTAAACCTCCGGCACCAGTTGGCCCCACTGACGAATGACCCACTGCTCGTAGCTCTTTTCCGGGCAGACCGGGTTGTCCATGCCGTGCAGTCGGCACAGGGTAATCAGGGCGACGGCCGGCACCAGCCGCGGATTGGGTTTGACTCGCACCGGCGGCCGGTTGTAGACCGAGTAAGCGTAAAAGCCCAGCCGTTTGTCTGGGAACTCGTCACGGATTCCCTCCAGCACGCGGTTGAAGAACCACACGTAGCGGTCGGTCATGGACGGGGCGTGTCCGAACGGGTCGAAGTCGCCGCCGTCCAGAGCGCGACAATTGGGACATTCGCAGAAGCCGCGGCCGTCGTTCGCACCGATTCCCATGATTTCGGCGTCCGGGTGCGAGCGGAAGTAGGCTTTGGTCGCCTCGACGGCAATTCGCAGCACGTCCGGGTTCGAGACGCAAAGTTGACGCGTGGTGCGCTGGCCGTCGACCAAAGCGAAGTACTCCGGGTGTTGCTCGAACAACCGCTGGCTTTGGCGGCGTCCGAAACCGGGCACGCCGTGTGAAGGAGGGAAGTAGGGACCTCCCAGACGCATGCGCCGCTCCCACACCGGCTCGCCGACGCCTTGCAGCCGGCGAGCCTCAAACGACGGCACCTGGACGGTCGTCTGCACCCGCAGCTGAACCGTGTCGGCCTTCGGGACGACCAGGCCCAGTTCGCCCGGCAGGAACCAACGCACTCCAAGCTGCTCCAACAACTCGTACGCTGCGTTCAGCGTTCCGCTGGCAGCCAGACCGCGCAGCGCCACCCCGTCGGCCGCGACTTTCAGCACGAAGGCGTCGGCAAAGGCGGTCTGTCGCCCGAGCTGTTTCAGCAAGGTGGCGTCAGCAGCCGCACCAATTCGCACCGGCAACAGACCGTCCGGCACGTTCCCCACCGGCGCAATCGGCAACCGCACACCGCTCATTTTCTCCACGTGCCACTGGATTTCTTCCGCCGCCAGTCTTTCCAGGACCTCCGGAGGCGGTGCCGTCGGCCGACGACGGCGACGGGTCGCTTCCGCAGTGGAGGCACGCCAGGCCGCCTCGGACAAAACCAACACGGCCCGAGCTCGCCCACCCTCGACCAAGCAAACCGTGTCGCTCGACGGCGCGTCCTGGGCCCAGAGCGCTGTTGCGGCAAGCACCGCCAACGAAACGACGGCCCCGCAAAGCACGGTGTGACGCAGCGAGCGGCAGGTGGCTCGCGACCAGACTGGCGCACGTTCCGGACTGGGCATGGAAGGTCCTCCCCTCGAGGTCGGGCACACAGGGCGAGCCGGAGCGGGTCAGAGCGGAGCCGGCCGGCTTTCAGACGGTCCGGCTGGACGCCCAGCGACGGGCAACCAGCGCCGGCCCGAGACTCGTCTCCGCCCACGTCGCGGCCGCAGGTGCGTCTGGCCGACCCGCCACGCTGGCGAACTTCCGCCCACGTCGCGCGGCCGCAGCGTCGGCTACGAACGCTCGCCCTCGGCTCGCCTTGGCAACCACACTCACTCTTCCCCAAAACACAGGACGGTGCCGTCTTGCAACGAGAGGAACAGGTGGCCGTCGGCGACGGCCAGGCTGTCCCAGCAAGGCGGAGCGTCCAGCTTGACTTGCGCGGACCTCTGGCCGGTCGAAGCCGAGCCGGCCCAAAGGACGCCGCCCATTCGGCCTTCGTACGCTTTGGCCAGGTCGTCGGGCGGGAACGCGACGGGCGTGCCGGCGACAAAAATCTGGTCGCCCGCCAGAGCCAAGGCCTTGCCGGTCAACGGAATGTGAGCGGTCCAAAGCGGCTCGGCCTTGCTGAAAATGCGGAGCCGCCTGGGCCGCCTCCGACCTCGCTTTTGCAGCACCGTGTCCTTTGCCGGTCGGTAGACCCCAGCAAACAGCGTGTAGCCGTTCTGACGTGGGTCGAACGGACTGATGCGAGCGGGCTTGTACCCGCGCACCTCGTAGAACCGCCGGCCGTCCAGAACGAGAATGTCGCCGTGAGCGGCTTGCAAGCCGGTGGTAATGTCGTAGCGGCTGGTCGTGTCAATCGTCCAGAACGTGCGGTGGTGCGGAATGCCCTCCAGAAAACCGGGCGTGGGAATTAAGTGCGGCGGACGCGGCTCGTCGGGACGGAGCGGCGTGAGGTCCATTTTGAAGGCCTGCTGTCGCAAGTAAATTCGCTCGCCGTCGGACAGCAGCACGTCGGCTCGCACGCCGTCAATGGCCGAGCCGGAAGCGACACGACTGGTAATGATTGGAAAACCTTTCTCGTCGTAGGGGCCGTAGAACCGCCGCTTGTGAACGACTCGCCCGGTCTGCGGCTCCAGCGCGTACAGGAACACGCCGCCGTCGACGAAGGAGTTGCGTCCGGCCACGAAGTAGACCAGCCCGTTCTCAACCAAGACGCTCCCGCTGACCGGCCACGCCGACTCCACTTGCCCGTACGCGCAAATCATTCGGTCGGCCGGCAGCGGACGGAAACGCCAAACCAGCTCGCCGTCGGACGCTCGCAGACAGTAGACCGCTCCGTCGTGCGAGCCGAACAGCACCAGCCCCTTGTAATAGGTCGGCGGTGAGTCGACGCGGGCGCCGGTCGTGTAGCGCCAAAGCAGGTGCCCGTCTCGGGCGTCCAGGGCGCAGACGGCGTGAGCGTCCACGTCGGCCACGAAGACCCGGCCGGCCGCAATGACCGGGGCGCTCGGACGTGTGGCCAGCTTCGCTCGCCAGCACACCCGCAGCTCCTTGGGGCCCGGCGACTTCGTCACGCCGGACCGTCCGCTGTCGTGCCGGTAGGTCGGCCAGTCGTGTGCCCCCGCTGCCGGACCGGCTTGAGCCGCCCAAGCGTAAGCCGGCCCTTTCTCCAACTGCAGAACCTCCTCAACCTGCGGCACCTGCCCGGAAGACTTCAGCCCTGGTTCGGGGGCCAAGGCGTTCATGGCATTCAGCATGACCCAGTTACAGCACGAGCAAGCGGCCGGGCCGCAGTAGAGCAGTCCGTTGCAAGGAAGGTAGCCGACCCCACAGGTGCTGCGAACCCAAGGGTTCGGAAACTCACACGGCTGCTCCAGCCCCAAAAAGTCGCTGCCGCCCGTCTTGCTGTTGATGTAGTAGTGGACGGTAATTCGGTTCCGGTAGCACCGGTCGTGCCCCATTGGCCCGGTCATTTGTTGTTCCAGCTTGCGAACGATTCGGCCGGTCAACGGGTCGTGTCCGTCGAAGTAGTTGGACCACACCAGCCCAGCGACCACGAACAGGTCGGGCGGCTTGTGGTGGTTCAGCGTCGCCTTGCCGCTCCAGAGCGGTCGTCCGTCCTTCAGCGAGAAGGCTCGAACGCTTTCCGAGTCGGCCAGGTAGGCCGCCTGGTCGGTCAGGACCAGCGCGACGCCCGCTCCGCCAATGCCAATTCGGTCCTTCAGGACAATGGGAGCCGGCGTGCGCCAGAGCGTCCGTCCGGTCGCTCGGTCCAGGCAAACCAGTTCACGGGAGGTCGAGTAGACGACGCGGTCGCCTCGCACGGCCAGCGAGCCGCCTTGGTAGCCGTCGGTCTCGGCCTCGCCTTTCTCCCACAGAATTCGACCGGTGTCGGCGTCCAGGGCCACAATGCGGCTTTTGGGTTTTTCACGCACCGGGATTTTCGGACCGTAGGCGGCCGGCGAGAACAAGCTGCCGTCCAACGGACTGCCTTGGGCAATTCCGTCCGTGTCCGTCGGGTCACCGACCACTGCAAAAAGAACGCCCCGGTCGTAAACGAACTCGGTCGTTCTTTCCGTTCCGCGAAAGACCTTCCGTGTGCGGCCGGTCGCCGCGTCGAGCACGGTGATTGGAGCCGTGAAGCCGGGCGTGCAGTAAACCAGCTCGCCAATGGCAGCCAGCCGACGCTGCAGTTGGACGGGCGTCAGTTTCGTCCGAATCGTAATGGGGTGCCAATCAGGGAACCGCCGCTTCCAAAGTGTCAGGCCGTTGAAGGCGTCGCGAGCCACCAAGGCGAACCGACCGGGCAGCGCGGGGTGTTCAATGCTGCCTTCGTCCTCGATTGTAAACAGCCGCCCTCGGGCCGAGACCATGCTCGTAATCGACGGCATGCTCATGTGCGAACGCATCCATTCCGGCTCGGAAATCCACTGGAACCGTCGGGGTGGACCGACCAGCCGGTCATTGGCCACCGCGTTGTTGTCGGGCCCGTGAAAGTGTTGCGGCCACTCGTCCATGCCGTCCGGCCACGGCTTGACGATCTTCTGCCAGCGTCCGCGCCGCTTGACGTAGGCAACGCCCAACGGCGCGAGCACGCGCCGGACCTCGTCCAGCGAAACGCCGCACAGGTCGTCGGCCACCAGCAGCCGGACCAGATTGTCGACGTACGGCAGCCGCCGACCCTCCAGCCGCTCAATCGAAACCGGACCGTACAGCCCCTGGGACTGCACGTAACGGCGAGCGGCTTCCACGTGGTCCGGGTCGGGGTCCAAGCCCTGGACAACAAAGGAGTCGTTCAAACGGAGGGCAGCCGTCAGCCGGCCGTCGCCGCAGCCCAAGTGGACGACCAGTCCGCCCGTGACGCCGGCTCCGTCAATGAGTTCCCGAGCCACCTGCGCCACCGGTTGGTCTGCACCCAACGCGACGGCAGCGCCGACCAAGAAAAGCAGTACCGACACGCCTGCCCAAGCCACCTGCTTGCTTCTTCTCATCTTTTCAGCCTCCCCAACACCGGTGAACGACGGCCGATCGCGGAGGTCCACCCGGGGGCACCGTGCCCCCGGTCCGACGAGGCTACAGCGGCCCCGAGGCTTTGCCCGCGACAGACTTCAGTTTCGGGTGGGAGCTGCAACGAGGAACGGTTGGACGTCGCCGTCAGCTGGCAGCCAACCTCAGGCTCGCTCTAGCCAAACGAGACGCCGATTTTCTTGCCGAGCTCAAACAGAAACTTGCGCGACTGGTCGTACGCCTCCTTTCCTTTCATGTGTTCAATCATGAGCGGTGCGTCGTGAGGCAGAGCAGCCAGTCGCTTCAGGTACGTCCGGTAGTCAATCGAGCCGGTTCCCAACGTGACCTCGCGAAAGTGAATGTTCATTTCGATGTCCCACGTCAAGTCCTTGGCGTGGCAACTGACGATCCAAGGCCCGAGCTTGTCGAAGCACTCGTTGAGCAGCGCGGCGTTGTCGTAGAAACGTCTCGGGCAGTTGACGAGGTTGCATGGGTCCAAGTGCACGCCGAAGGCGGGACGGTCGACGGCCTTGAGCATTTTGAGGTAGCTGTCGGGACTGTCCGGCAGGCTCCAGCCCATCATTTCGTAACAGAACTTCGCTCGCTTGGGCCGGACCGCGTCAATGATTTTTCGAGCGTTCTCGACCGCCGCGTCGAAAAACTCTTGCGAAAGGTTTTTCGGGTGCGGGCCGTACCAGACGTCCGGGTTGAAGGAGCCAGCGATGTCCACGCAGCAACGGGCTCCCACCTCGTCGGCCAGCGCCAACCCCTCCGTCACTTTCTGCAAGTTGGCTTTGCGCCGAGCTGGGTCTGGGTCGAGCAGGTTGCACCAACGGCCGACCTCGGCAATGACCACGTCGTGCTTTTGAAAGGCCCGCTCGATTTCTCGAATCCGCTGCCGGTCGTCCAAACTGACCCGCGGACAGTAGGCCGCTCGGTACCCCAAACGACGGTGCGCCAAGGCTAAGCGTTCCGGGTCGTCGAACTTGCCGAAAACCGGGCCGCCCAGACGAACCGGCTTGCCAACAGGCTTTTCTTCAGCCAGCAGAGCCCGTCCGGCCGTCACGGCTGCTACTCCGCTGGCACCGGCCAGAATGCACAAGAACCGCCGTCGTCGCATCTCTCGACGTCGCATCGCTGGTGCCTCCTTTCTTTTCCGTCTTCCCCAGTTCACGGCCCCGCCGTTGGACCGGCGGCAGTGGCCGTCGTGGTCACCGGTTTGCCCCGCCCGGCCTCCGCCGCACTCGCCGTCCTCAAACTCGGGCCGTCTGCACACCTCGGCCGCGAGCCGCTCGACCGCGCCCCCGTTGCGTCGCCTGGTGGACCTCGGACGCTTGTCGAAGCTGACGGCCGCGCCCAGCGAACTGTCTCCCTCAAGACGCTCCCTCCGCCAACCGCTAAAGTACCGCTCTGCCTCGCCGGTGACAACGTTCGGCACAAAGACGAGGCCGGTCCGCACGCCGCAAAAAGCGACACGCCGACCGTCGTCGCGCGCCGACCGATCCGTTGCGTAGACCGCGCAGAAGTTGGATACTGCAGAAGCGTTTTTCAAGAACTCTGGTAGAACGTCGGAACGGCAAGCAGACAGGGGAACCGCAGCAACGGAAGGAACGAACCATGTTCGCAAGCATTCGGCTTTGGTGGTCACGAGGGCAACGGCCGGAGCACGCGGTGTGGGCACGCGCTGGGAGGAGCCGGCTGGGCGGACGGGGCACCAGCGGCACCGACGCAACCGACGGTGCCTGTCTTGGCCGACGGTCGGGTTGGGCCACCGCGGCGACAACGCTGGCGCTGGCGGCGCTGGTGCTGGCGTGGGACGCGGGACCGTTGCAGGCAGGCTCGCGGCCGGCGGCTTCCCGGCCGAACATTGTCTTCTTCCTAATCGACGACATGGGCTGGCCGGACCCGTCTTGCTACGGCAACCAGTTCAACGAAACACCGACCATTGACCGGCTCGCCGCCGAAGGGATGCGGTTCACCGACTTCTACGCGGCCACTCCGGTTTGTTCGTCGACCCGCTCGACCATTCAGTCCGGCCAGTACTCGGCTCGGACCGGCATTACCGATTTCATTCCCGGCCACTACCGGCCGTTCGAAAAACTGATTGTTCCGCCGATCGAGCACGAATTGCCCGCGTCGATCAAGACACCGGGCGACGTGTTGGCGGCCGCCGGCTACGTGACCGGCTACTTTGGGAAGTGGCACTTGGGTCCGGACGAGTCGCGCGGGCCAGGGCTGCGAGGCTACCAAGTGACAGCTCGCACGTTGCCCAAGGAGTTTCGTCAATGGCGAGGCCGTCGGTCTCCGGGCCCGAAACGCATCGACCTGCTCACCGACCAAGCCATCTGGTTCATTCGCCACTACAAAGACCGGCCGTTCTTTCTGACCGTCTCGCACTACGCCGTGCACATTCCGCTGGAGGCGACGCCCGAGTCGTTCGCCAAGTACAGCAAGAAGCCGAAGCCGCCCACGGGCGTCAACAACCCGTACTACGCCGCCATGACCGAAGACCTGGACCGCGGAATCGCTCGCGTGCTGAAGACCTTGGACGAACTCGGCCTGTCGGACCGAACGGTCATTGTTTTCACCTCAGACAACGGCGGATTGAAGAAAATTTACACGGGCGTGGGCGAAGAGGTCTCGACCAACGAACCGCTGCGGGCAGAGAAAGGCACGCTTTACGAGGGCGGCATTCGCGTTCCAATGATTGTCCGCTGGCCGGGCGTGGTGCGGCCCGGGACGGTGTGTCGGGAACCAGCCACGACGGCGGACCTGCTTCCCACATTCTGCGAAATGGCCGGCGTGCCGCTGCCAGACCAGCCGATTGACGGCCTGAGCTTGGTGCCGCTGCTGAAAGACCCGTCCCGCCAGTTGCCGCGCGACGCCATTTACTTCCACTACCCGCACTACCACCATTCTCGACCGGCAGGAGCGATTCGAGCTCGCGACTGGAAGCTGATTGAATTCTTCGACGGGTCTCCGCTGGAGCTGTACAACCTAAGAGAAGACTTGGGCGAACAGCACAACTTGGCGACGAAGTTCCCCGACAAGGCGAAACAGTTGCGAGACCAACTGGCTCGGTGGCGCAAACAGGTGGGCGCCAGAATGCCCAAGCCGAACCCGAACTACGACCCGAAGCGGGCCCACGAGTGGTGGAGCCGTCGGACCAACAAACCGCTGGACGTCCAAAAAATGGCTCAACATTTCAAACCGCGGTTGGTCCCGAGCGGAGCCGAGTGAGCGTGAGCGGCGTGGCTGGCTGGCAGCGCACCCCAGAACGCTCGACCAAGCGCCGGCAGCCGAACACAGGCCCGCTCGCCTTGGCCGTAGCGGGGGCTGGCACACCGCAGGTCCAGAAGCCAGAGGCACAGAAGGAGCTCGGAATGATTCCGCGAGTGCTGGAACCGGAAGTCATGGACTCCATGCAGGAGGCGCTCGACTATGACTCCATGGACCACTCCGAGGTGAACCGACTGTTCGCCTCCGATTTCCTTCAGCTTTGGGACGACGCGGTGCGGGCCAACCCGGCCTTGCCGGCCGAGCCGCTGGTGCTGGACGTCGGAACGGGCACGGCGCTCATTCCGATTGAAATGTGCCGCAGCGGCTTCACGGGCCGAATTGTGGCCATTGACTTGGCTGAGGCCATGCTGACGGTCGGGCAGCGTAATGTGGAGCGGGCGGGTTTGGCGGAGCGAATTCGCTTGGAGCGGGTCGACGCCAAACGAATGCCGTACGCGGACCGGTCGTTCGACGCGGTGGTTTCCAACAGCATTGTGCACCACGTTCCGGACCCCGCAACGGTGTTTGGGGAAATGGTTCGCGTGCTGCGGCCCGGCGGGGTGCTGTTCGTCCGCGACCTGCTCCGGCCGGACAGCGAGCAGCGGGTCGAAGAGCTGGTGCAGACGTACTGCGGGAACGAGAACGAGCACCAGCGGCAAATGTTCCGCGACTCGCTGCGAGCGGCTCTGACCGTGAACGAGGTCGAGGCCGTGCTGACGCAGTTGGGACTACGCGGGCTGCGGGTCGAGCAAACCTCGGACCGCCACTGGACGGTTGCGGGCGTGCCGGAGCGGCCGGGCTCGTGAAACCGAGCGGTGCGGGCCAGCACGGTGCTCTCCGGGGCAACGCAGACTGCCGGACCGGGCTGCTTCGGCCAGCCCCGGGGCGGTTCTTCTCTCTCGCGCTTGGCTCGGTTGTCGCGTGCCCGGCTCGACTGGTCAAGAGTTTTTTGGGTCTGACCGGACTGCCGAACTGCGGCGAATTGCCTGTTGCGCGGGTGACGTCTGTTGTAACGCGGTCGAGTCACCGCAGTCGGCAAAGTCTCTGAAAACTTCCCGCGCTGCGTCAAGGGGTCTAGCTTCGCTGGCCGATTAGTCTTGTGTACTTTCGCTAAAGCTCTGGGTCTCACGAGCCCACGACCCCGACCAAAGTTTCCCAACCTGTAGAGCCCGGCCGCGCTGCTTTCTGTGTGCCGCGCCAATCTTGACGGGCGGCCTGCACCGAGCCGGCTGGAACGGCCGTCGCAGCGCGGCCTTTTCGGTCCAGAACGGTGGCAGGAATTTTCTTGGACGGCGGCTTGTCGAGCAGCCGCGTGAACGAATCGACGCTGTTGTCCGGGGGCGTGTCTTCAGTCCGAAGTTGCGGCGCGGTTGGAAGTTCCGTTGTTCAGACCGGAGGCGGGTGGGGTGGCGAGGCTCCTCGTCGGGCCGCTCGCGGCGGGCCGGCCGTCTCGTCGCCGGGTGGACGCGGCGCCTGTCCCGCCTCGGGGCTCGCGGCTGGCTGACCTAAGTCAAAGAACCGGACCAACTTGAAGACACGCTCCGAGAAAAGAACTCAGACAGTTGGGAGCGTTGCATGCCGACACGGCGCTTCGATCGACACGACGTGCGAACCACACGGTCCTGGCTGGGCGAGTCACTGGTTCGACTGGAGCGCGAACTAGGGCGGACGAATCGGCAAGCGAGGCACGTGGCTTCGCTGTTGGAGCAATGGGAGCGACAGTGGCGGTGGAGGCGACGGGAAATTGCGGCACGCTTGGAGCTGATTGAGCGGCACTTGCAGGCGTTCGAGCACTTGGCGGCAGACAGCTCACCGAAGCTGACCGTCGTCGGCACGCCGGCAGACGCCCACCGAATGACAGTGCTGGGGTGACGCGAGACGACCGAAACTGGGCTCCTGCGCAAAGGGGGCACCGGCGCACGGCGGCGACGTGCGGTGAGCGACGGCGGTGCACACCGCTCAGCAGTCGGCCGCGCGCTGCGAACCGAGCCGTTGCAGGGTGGTCGTCGACTGCAAGCGCAACAGCCGCGGGTCGTCGAGCCTGGCCGAGTCTTGCTCGTCGTAAAGCCGCACCGACAGTCCGAGCTCGTTGGCCAGTTCGGCCAGCTCGGCCTCGAACGCCTGCCGGTCGACCTTCGCCGGTGCGGCCAACTTCACGGCCATGAAGAAACTCTGCGACTGGTCGTCGCGCTTGCCGTACGACTCGCGCACGTCGATTCGTCGGCCGGCCAGTTTGCTCGAAATGCGACCCATCAGTCCCGGCCGGTCCTGGCCCTCAATCGACAAGTACCACGTTCGGGTATCGGTGGCCTGCGGCCTTTCGAACGGTTCGGCCTCCGGGTCGCGAACCGTGACCGAAGCTCCGTAGGCCCGACACGCGTCGTGCAGGTGGTCGTGAATGACTTGGGGAGGCCGGTTGTCCGGGAAGTCCGCTGCGAACAGGACCGAGAAGAAGTCCTGCATGACCGTCTGGCACAGCTCGTCAATGTTTCCGCCCAGTTCGTGCAGAGCGGTGCCAATGGCGGCCAGCAGGCCGACCCGGTTGGCCGCCGTAATGGAAATGACGTAGCGTTTCGACATGTCCGGTCTCGGTCAGAACGGCTGAACCGTCACGTTCGGCACCGGCCACTGGCCGGACGGAATGAACGGTTCGGTGAAAGACTCGTTCGCAGCACCGGCCCAGGTCGCTCGGCGTCTCGGAATCGCGGTCCGCCTGTTTCCGGCGTCCGCTTCGGGCCGGCCGTCGCTTTCGAACGCCAAGGCGTGCCGGCCCCCCTTGGCATTGCCGGCGACCATTCGTTTACAATGTGGGCCGTCGAGTGTTCGCACTTTAATCAATTCAGACCGATTTTTCCACGTGCGCAGCCAGAGGTCGACCCATGTCGGCGGTTCCGAGGCTGGTCTCGCTGGCCGTTCTGGTCACGCTGATTGTCGTACTGGGAGTCAGCTTCTTCAAGGTCGTCGCTCCCTTCCTGCTGCCGCTGTTTCTGGCCGCTGTGGTGGCCATGATTTCGCAGCCGCTCTTCCGTTACTTTCAAAAGAAGCTGCGAGGACACGTTCGCTTGGCGGCGGGCGTGACCACGGTCGCATTGGTGGCGGCGGTTCTGGTGCCGGTCTCGCTGGGAATTTTCATTGCCAGCGTGCAGGTCTACACAATTACTCAGACGGCCCTGGACAGCGGCCAGCTCGACCGCTGGGTGACTCAGATTCGCAAGCGACTCGACCGCGACGCGCTGTTCCGGCAAGTGCAGCCGTTTTTGCCCGTCGACGCGTCCGTGCAAGACCCGGAGAAGCGTCGGGCGCTGCAGCGTGAGCAGTTCGAGCGGTACTTGGAGCAGTGGCAGCAAGACTTGAGTGCCCAGTTGCGCGGACTGGCTCGCATGCTGGCGGCTCTGGCCACGCAAACGGTCGGCACCACGGTCAGCTTGGTCGGTGCCATTGCCGCTCAACTGATTGCACTCGTCATTTTTCTCATTGCTCTCTACTACTTTCTGGCCGACGGGCCGAAGCTGCTGGAGGCGGCCGAGGCCATGATTCCGGTCCACGTGGAGTACCAGCGGGAGTTGGCCGGCGAGTTCGCGAAGGCGGTTCGAGCGGTCATTGTAGCGACCTTCGCCGCAGCCATTGCTCAGGGAGCGGTGACGTCGCTGCTGCTGTGGGTGATTGGCCGAGCCATTGACCAGCCGGCTTTGTGTCACGTCGTGCTTTTCTGGTTGTTGGCCACGCTGGCGGCTTTGATTCCGTTGGCGGGGACGTCGCTGGTGTGGGTTCCCTGCGCCGTCTGGTTGGTCTTCATTGGCCATTGGGGTGCCGCCTTGGTCTTGTCGCTGTTGGCGGCGACGGTGGTCGGCACGTTGGACAACCTGATTCGCGTCTTCGTGCTGAAGAACGACGCTCAACTGCACCCGCTGCTGGCCTTCGTGAGCGTGCTGGGCGGTCTGCGGGTCTTGGGGGTTTGGGGTGTGTTCGTCGGACCCATCATTGCCTGCACGCTGCATGGGTTGGTGAAGATTTTCAACGAGGAGCTGCGGGAGTTTTCGCGGGAGCGGTTTTTCATTCTGAGCGGACCTGACTCGCCGTCTGCGCCGGACGAGCGGTTTCGACAAGCCTACCGCGCCTCGTCGGCTTCGTCCGTCGAGGGGCTCGCGCCGACCTCTGACTGTTCCACCGTTCCCGTCACGTCCACCACCTCGACCGTTCCCGCTCCGTCCAAGCCTGTCGGCCGAGCCACGGCGGCCGCCACGACCGCCGCTCCAGCGGCTTCTGAAACAGGCAGCTCGGCGCCGGAGGCTGCTCCGCCGGTACCCTCGAAGGGCTCGGCCAAGACCCGTCCGGCTGAAGACGAAGTGCCGGAGAAAGACACGAAGGCGAAACGGAGCGACAGGCGACGCGGCGAGAAAGGGAACTCCTACTGACGGCCGGACGGGCCGTCGACGGCGTGACGCTCGGCCAGCTCGGCGCCGCGCTCGCCCGCGCGGGACGACGTTTGCTAAGCTGGCTCGGGTGCGGCGCGGCCGGGGGAGCAGTAGACTCAACGCGGAGAACGCTCGCTGGACGTCGAAAGGCGACGCGGCGAGCGCCCAAAACCATTTGTAGCTCAAGGCCGCGCCGACGGCACAGGTGTGTTTGCGAAGGGGACCGTGGGCAGTCGGACCGGGAGTGAGACAGCATGAACCGAAGAAAGTGGTTTGCGACGTTGCTGGCGGCCGCACTGGCGGGTTGCGGCACGCTGTGGCTCGAGAACCGGGCTTTGGCTGGCAAGGCGGACGGGCGGCTGGACCTGTACTTTGTCGACTGTGAGGGCGGGGCGGCGGTGCTCATTGTGACGCCCGCTGGCGAGTCGGTGCTGGTCGACACGGGCTACCCGACGCCCGACGACCGCGACACCAAGCGCATTGTGCACGTCGTTCGAGACGTCGCGGGGTTGGACCACGTCGACCATTCCATTGCGACTCACTGGCACCTGGACCACTTTGCCAACCTGGTCAACGTGGCGGCCCGTGTTCCTGTTCGCCAGTTTTGGGACCGCGGCTTTCCATTCCCCGAGCCGAAGGACGCTCGGACGCGTCGTGACCTGCAGACTTACCGCCGGGTGACGGCCGGGCTGTCCAAGCCGCTCCGCGCCGGCGACCGACTGCCGTTGACGTCGACCGGCACACCGCTCAGCCTGCAAGTAGTCGTGGCCAGTCGTCAGGTCATTCCGAACGAGGGCCCGCCCAACCCGTTCGCCCACTTGCACCGCCCGAAACCGGTCGACAAGAGCGACAACGCCGAGAGCATTGGTTTTCTGCTCCAGTTCGGACGGTTCAAGTTCGTCAGCCTGGCAGACTTGACTTGGAACGTGGAGGCCAAGTTGGTCACGCCGAACAACCCGCTGGGGCAGGTGGACTTGTTCATGGTCGACCACCACGGTTTTGCCGTCAGCAACAACCCGGTTTTGGTGTGGGCTCTGGACCCGCGTGTGTCGGTCCTGTGCAACGGGCCGACGAAAGGGGGAGACCGCGAGACGCTGGAAACGATTCGTCGAGCCCGCTCGTTTCAGGCTCTCTACCAACTGCACCGCAACTTGCGGCTGCCGCTCGACGTGCAAGCTCCGGCGAAATTCATTGCCAACTGGGAGCCGACGGACCGGTGTCGGGGCGCGTTCATTCGGGTGTCGGTGTCGGAGGACGGCAGCCAGTACGAGGTGGCCATTGACGGCAAGCCCGAGTCACGGCGCACGTTTCGCACTCGCTGAGCGCAGTCGGCCGACCCGGCGACCGGCTTGTTGGAAGCGTGCCGGTGAGCAGAAAGTCGGCGTGGGTGCCGGTTGTCGACCGGCGAGACTCACGGACCGCCGGAACCTTCCAGCGGTGCGAACTGACGCACGATTTGTTTGGCCGCGCGCAGTCCGTCGACGGCGGCGCTAATGATTCCGCCGGCGAAGCCGGCTCCTTCGCCAACCGGGTACAAGCCGACGCAGGCGGGCGACTGCAGCGTGGTCGGGTCGCGGACGATTCGAATGGGTGAGCTGCCTCGCATTTCGGGCCCGACCAGCACGGCGTTCTTCAAGAACCAGCCGCGCCACTTCCGGTCCAGAATCGGCAGGGCTTTGCGAATGGCCTCGGCAATGACCGGCGGCAGAACGGCGTCCAGCTCGGCCGGAACCACTCCGCGCTGGTACGTGCACGTGTAGTGGGTCTCCGGTGCCGGACGGCGCCGCTCGACAAACTCCTTCGCCGACTGAATGGGACACAAGTAATCGCGTCGGCCCAGTTCGAACGCGACGGCTTCGTAGCGTCGTTGCAGCTCCACGCCGGCCAGCGGGTGGTCGGAGCCGAACTCGTGCGGGTGAAGCGTGGCGACCAGTCCGCTGTTGGCAAAGCCGGAGTCGCGTCGCGACGTGCTCTGTCCGTTCGTGCAAAAATGCTCCGGCTCCGACAGACTGCCAATGACCGTTCCGCCCGCACACATGCAAAAGGTGAAGACGTCGCGTTGGCCGTGAGCGACCAGGCAGTAGTCGGCCGGTCCCAGCAAGTCTCGGTACTCGGGCCGGCCGTACTTCTGCCGGTCCACCTGCTCCTGCGGGTGCTCAATTCGCAGTCCCAGTTGAAACGGCTTTTGCTGAATGGGAAGGCCCGTTTCCAGAAGCATTCGCTGAGTGTCTCGAGCGCTGTGGCCAATGGCCAGCACGACTTGCGTGGCGGGCAAGTAGCCGCTGGAGGTGTGCAGACCCCGCAGGCGGCCGTCGACCACGTCCAGTCCCTCCAAGCGGCAGCCGAACCGGTACTCGCCACCGGCCGCTTCGATTTTTCGGCGGAAGTTCCGAACAATCAGTGGCAGTCGGTTACTGCCGACGTGCGGTCGGTACTCGTAAACCACCGACGGCTTCGCTCCACACTCGACAAAGCGTTCCAGCACCCAGGTGACGTCCGGCCCGCTGAGTCGGCAGGTGAGCTTTCCGTCGCTGAACGTGCCCGCCCCACCCTCGCCGAACAAGCAGTTGTTTTCCGGGTCGTGAGGGCCTCCGGCGTCGAAGCGGCGAATGGCCGGCACCCGTTCGCTGACCGGCCGACCCCGCTCAATCAAAATCGGTCGGTACCCGCGGACGGCCAAGTAGTAGCCTGCGAGCAGGCCGGCCGGCCCGGTTCCCACCACGACTGG
>CAYSAG010000083.1:0-17732 GCA_964428935.1 uncultured Planctomycetaceae bacterium
AGCCGGCGGAGAACTGGGTGTCGAGGCCGACCACGTACACTCGGTCCCGCCCGGCCCCCGTGTTGACCGTCAACGAGCGGATTGGGCTGCGGAACGTCACCGTTTCGGCCGTTCCGGCGGTCGAGATTTTCGACTGGTCGTTCCCGGCGACACCGTCGTCCTCCAGCTGAATCAGGTCCGGGGTGCTGCCGTAGCTGAAGACGCGGTCGACGGCGCTCAGGTTGTCGGCGACTGGCTCCAGCCCCGCGTACGTGACTTGCAAGGCGTCCAGTTGCACCGTGCCGCTGCCGGGGCCGGTGAACGTGTGAGTGACGGTGGTGAACGTGCCGCCGGTCAGTTCCAGCGCGTCGGCCGTTGTTTGGTCGCCGCCGTGGAAGGTCAGGCCGCTGGACGGAATGGGGTTGCCTCCGGTGAAGTCCACGACCAGCGTGTCGTCCGCGGCCGAGCCGTCCACTTGCAACGACGGAAGGGCGGACAACGGGAGGCGAGTGAATTCCGAGCCGTCGGCGGCGCGGAGAACCACGTCGCTGTCGACCCGGAGCAGCTCAAAACGACCACCCCCGGCCGGCAGCGGAACCACTCCGGTCGGCCTGTTGCCGAAGTTGACGCTCGCTTGCGACTGCCCCGCTTGCAACGTGACGACGTGGACACCGCCTTCGGACGGAACGGTCTGCTCCCAACCGGGCCGAAGGACTTCTGCCACTGTGTACGTGCCAGCGGGCAGTCCGGCCAGGTGGTACGTGCCCGTCTCGTCCTGCTGCGTGGTCGGGTCGTCCGCCCGGGTCACTACGGACGGCTCTCCGGCGTCGCGGCGGCCGTTTTCGTTCAGGTCGACGTAAATGGTCCAGCCGGCCAGTCCCGGTTCGTCTTCGTCGCGCACGCCGTTGCCATTTTGGTCGAGCCATTTCAGTCCGCCAATGTCCGCCAGCTCTGAGTCGTCTGAGCGTTTCAAGCCGCCGTCGTGGGCCAGCTCGTCTTGCGTGGCCGCGAACTGGAACGGGCCAATGATTCCGGTCGCCGGGTCGACGTCGCTGTCGGCCGTGTCGTCGGTGCTTTGGTCCTGAGCCGTCCAGACGTAGCCGGCGGGCACGCTGTCGAAGCGGAGGTAGTAGGAGCCTGGGGTCACGTCGGAGAAGCGGTAGGTCCCGTCGGTGGCGGTCGTCTGTGAGGGGCCTAGCTGTTGGTCGTCTCCGCCGCCGACCTGTCCGTCGGCTCCCGTGTCGAACAGAGAGACGGTAATGCCCGCGACACCCGTTTCGCCCGGTTCGCGCATGCCGTTGGCGTTGGCGTCGTTCCAAACGCGGCCGCCGATTGACGCCACGGAGACAATGGCCTGACTGCCGAAGTCGGCCACGGCGTCCTCTGTTTGGTCCGACGAAATAGTCAAGACGTGAGCACCGGGAACGAGGGTGTTCTGAAGGATGGACACGTTGCCAGAGCGACTGTTCGCCACGGCCAAGTCGACGACGCCATCGCTGTTCAAGTCGGCGGCTTCGACGTCGAACGGCAGCGAGGTGGGGTAGTCCGCCACGCCGAAGGTTTCGGCGGGGGCGAAAGTGCCGTCGCCGCGGTTGCGGAGCAGAGAGAGGTTGAACGACGTGTTGTTACTGACGGCCAGGTCGAGGTCTCCGTCGGCGTCAATGTCGGCGGCTGTCACCGCAGTAGGTCCTTGACCGGCGGCGTAAGCACGGGCCGGCGCAAACAGGCCGTTCCCGTTGTTCAACAGGACGGACACGTCGTTCGACTGGAGGTTGGTTACGATCAGGTCGAGGTCGCCGTCGCCGTCGAGGTCGGCGGAGGTCAGACCGAAGGGATTCATGCCCACCGCGACTCGCACGGCGGCCCCGAAAGTTCCAGTGCCGTCGTTGGGTAAGAGGGCCACTGCATTGCTGTCTTGCAACGCAACGGCCAAGTCGCGGTCGCCGTCGCCGTCGAAGTCGGCTGCGGTGACGGTTGCTGGGTAATCTCCCAGTGGGTAGACGACGCGCGGAGCAAACGTGCCGTCACCGTTCCCCAAGAAGACAGAGACGGTCTTGTCGTACTCGTCGCTAATCACGAGGTCGGGAACCGAGTCGTTGTTCAAATCAGCCGAGAAGACCGAACGCGGTCCGATTCCGCCCAACGCTCGGCTCGGCGAAGCGAACGTCCCGTCGCCGTTGTTCAACAGAACGGACACACTACTCTGGTAGTTGTTGGCGACAGCCAAGTCCGGCCAGCCGTCGCCGTTCAGGTCAGCCGTAGCGATCGATGTCGGTCCCATGTCGACATCGTAGAAGGTGAGAGGGGCGAAGGTGCCGTCTCCGTTGTTCATGACGACCGAAACGCGGTTGGTGGTTTCCAACGCGGCCGCCACGTCCAGGTCGCCGTCGCCGTCGAAGTCCTGAACGACCAGCGACTGCGGGCCGTCCTTGATGCGAAGTTCCACGGGCGTCAACTCGTTCCCCAGCGGGTAGGTCTGTCGCATTCCGGTCTGCGGAGCCACTCGGAGCGTGTACGTGCCGGGCCCCAGGCTGAAGAAATGGTAGTCCCCCGATTCATCCACGTCGGGCGTGGCCGGGTTGTCGGCCTCGGTGGTGGCGGTCGGCTCGTTCGAATCCAGCTGGCCGTTGTTGTTCAAGTCGATGTAGACGGTCGTTCCAGCCAAGCCCGGCTCGCCGGGGTCGCGGCGACCGTTTCCGTTTCGGTCGTCGAAGTGCTTGCCGTGGATGCCAGTCGTGTACACACCGCCTTGTTCCTGCACGGCCCCAAAGTCGATGCCCTCCTTCCGGACGCCCGGAGCCAGCTCGACCGTCCAGGCGGCCTTGGCGGGGTCGGGGTCTGATGCGGGAAATGTCTGTCTCCAACCGGTCTGAGGGAGCTGGCGCAGCAGGTAGGTCGTCATGGACCGCAGACCGGTGAATGCGTAGGACCCTTCTTCGTCCGTGGTCGTGGCGGGCTCTCCTTCGTCGCGTGTTCCGTTGTCGTTCAGGTCCAGGTAGATGGTCCAACCTTGTAGCGCCGGCTCGCCCAGGTCCCGCTGTCCGTTCCGGTTCACGTCCTCGAACGCCACGCCGTGTATCTGGCCGGGCAAAGGCCAGTTGCCGAAGTTGACGTCTTGAGCCACTTCTCCGGCCGCCAGCTGCACCGTACGAGCGAACGCGGGGGTGTTGCCGAGGATCGAGACGTTGTTGTCGCTGCCGTTCGCCACCACCAAGTCCGCGTCGCCGTCCCGATCTAGGTCCAGCGGGGCCAAGGCAGTCGGCCCGCTGCCCGCGGCGAACGTCCGAGCGGCCTCGAACAATTTGGCGGCTCCCGAGCTGCCTTCCGGATCGATCTGCACGGCCACGCTTGAGCCCAATTTGAGCTGACTGGGGTGGATCGACCCGTCTGCGGTCCCACCGCCGAACCGCCGCGTCGCCGCCAATTGCGAGTCCTTGTCCAAAGTCAACGTGACCTGTCCCAGAGCCGTTGCCGTGAACTGCACGTACCCCAATCGGCCGTACGAGGGGGCGATGCCACGTCCTTGAGCCAGCGGCGAGGCCTGGGCCCGGAAGTTGTCCACCAGGCCTTGTGACGCGTCGATCGTTCCTCCGTAACTGATCGCCAAGTCGAAAATGCCGTCGTAATGCAGCGGTGCGACGGGCTGAACCAGGTTCGGGTCAAAGCGAATGTCAATGGCTGCCTGTCGCAATCCGTTCGTGGTCGAGCCGGCTGCCACCTTGGACAGAGCATCTTGCACCCACACCTCGACGTAAAACGTGTCGCCCACGGCGACGCTGGTGAGCGGAGTCGGGAGCGTCGTCACTTCATCCTGCGGCGTTGGTTGGGCCACCGGAACCAGTTTGTATTCGACCGTCTGCGTCGGTGTCACGGTAACCGTAAAGGTATCTTCGGCACTCAAGCCGCCGCTGTCGGTCGCTCGTACGGTGATCAGCGCCGGAGTGCGATCCTGCCCGGCCGCGTACGGATGGTATGCGAACTGCAACGTTCGGCCGTCGGCAAGGACGGTTACTTCGACCAGGTCCGGGTTACTGCTGGTCGCCGAGATGGTCAGCGTGTCGCCCGGGTCCGGATCGCCGAACACGCCGCTGACGTCGATCGTTTCGTTCGGAGCGCCGTCGGGACGCGTCCGATCGTCGATCCCGCTGCTGACCAAGTACGGCGGCTCGTTCTGGTCGGTCACCTGAATGCTCACGGTGGCAGTGGCCGTGAGCCGGCCGGTGTCCTGAACCTCGACCGTCAGCGTGTACGTGTTGCGGCTCTCGTAATCCAACGGCCCGGCAACGAGCAGTTCGCCGGTCGTCGCATTGATTGCGAAAGCCCCCGCGTCGTTGCCACCTGTGATTCGGAAGGTCAGTGTGTCGTTCGCGTCCGGGTCGGTGGCGACCACGGTGCCCACGGCTGCATTCAGGGCCGAGTTCTCGGCGATGCTGAAGGTCTGGTCGGACAGGCTGGGAGGCCGGTTGTACCGCAGCTCGAAGGCGCCGATATCCACGAGGGACGTGCCGTCGGTGTCACCGTCGTCGGGACGGGGCCAGCCGCGCTGGTCGGTTGCTGGTGCGCCGTTGGCTGTCCCGGCGTCGATGGCCGGGCTGCCTGGCTTCAAAGCCATCGTCTGGGTCGGGCCGCCGTTGTCGTCCAAGGGCCACAGGAGCGGATCGACGCCGATCAGGTTGTGGTCGTTGGTGTTGAGCGAGCCGGACAGGTCGTTGTCGGCGACCGCCGCCGTGTTCGTCGCCAGGATGGTGTTGATGACGTTTGCCGTACCGGCATTGGACAGACCGCCGCCACGATTGCTCGCTCGGTTGCCGACGATCGTCACGTTGACCAGGTCGATTGCGGCGGACGGCTCGTTCCGCACGGCGCCACCGTCGCCGCCCCCGTTCCCGTCCGGATCGGCTTGGTTGTCGTAGAACGTCGAGTTCGTCCCGGTCAGTGCGCCCGCATTCCACACGGCTCCGCCATTGCCCGCGACGGTGGCACTGACGCCCGAATGGTTGCTCTGGAACGTGCTGCCCCAGACCTCAGCCGTTCCGCCCGCGTCAGCAGCGACCGCTCCCCCGCCGACCGCTGCGCGGTTCGAGCGGAACGTGCTGTCCCGGACAGTCAATGTGGCGGCACTGTAGATCGCGCCGCCTTGGCCGGCCGTGCCGTCCGTGTTGCTGGCGGCGTTGTCGAAAAACAGAGTTCGCAGGGCAGTCAAGTTGCCCAGGTTTGCAATCGCGCCTCCGAAAATGGCGGCGTTTGATTGAAACACGCTGTCGACGACTTGAATAGTCCCGCCGCCGATCAGCGCGCCGCCCTGGTCGGCTCTGTTTTCCGAGAATGTGGTGCCGGCAACCTGCAAGGACGACGTCGCACCATTGCTGATTGCACCGCCCTGGCTCGCGGTGTTCTGTTGGAACGTGCTGCCGGTGATGGTCAGCTGAGTTCCCTGGTTGTCGACGGCCCCGCCCGAGAGCCCGGCCGTGTTGTTGCTCAAAACGACGTGGTCCAGCGACAACGTCCCTTGGTTCAAGATCGCTCCGCCCGTGCCCGACGTCGCGCCCCCGATCAACCTCAAGTCTTGAAGAGCCAACGTTGCCTCCGGCAAGACGTGAAAGAGTCGATCCAGCCCGCTGGCATCGATGACGGTGCCGTCCGGTCCGGCACCAACGATCGTCACGCTGCCGGTCGTGTCGGTGAGGTCCAAGTCGCCGGTCGCGGCTGCATTCTCGTCCGCACCGGCGACGGACAATGCATACGTCCCGGCCGGCACTGTGATCTGCACTGGACCGGGGACGGCGTTGGCTTCCATGATGGCCGCACGCAGCGTGACTTCGCCGGCGACGCCCGTGTCGACTCGGCCGTCGCCGGGATTGAGGTCGGGGCGGTCGGCCGTCGAGTTCACTACGAACAGGAAATCGTCGTCGTTGATCGTGGCCACGCCTTGCCCATCCAGGATGAACGCGTTGTGCGGCGCCGACAGGTTGACGAAAAACGTCTCGGTCGGTTGCTCGTGCAGGCGGTCCCCATTGACCAGGACGGTGACAGTCTTGCTGGTTTGGCCGGGGGCAAATGTTAAGGTCCCGCTAGAGGCCTGATAATCGACGCCCGCCACCGCCGTTCCGTCTGCTGTCGCGTAGTCCACCGTGACGGGGACCGTTCTGGCCTCGGACAACGTCACCGTGAAAGTCGCCGCAGTCGTGCCAGTGTTGCCTTCAGCCGCGATCGTCACGTCACTGATCGCCAGGGAGGGCATGGTGAGTGTGACCGTGGCCACATTCGAATCGGCCACACCGTCACTGGCTTTGTACGTGAAGCTGTCCGTCCCGTTGAAGCCTGGATTCGGAGTGTAAGTGAATGACCCGTTCGCGTTGAGCGTCACCGTGCCGTGGCTCGGTCCATCCACCAGCACCGCCCGCAAGCCTTCGTAGTGCTTCCTCACTTGGTCCGCCGAAAGGTTCGTTGCGTAGATCGCGACCTCGTCCACCTTGCCCTGCAGGTTGTGGGAAATCTGCGGGCCGTCCCACGCCGCGCCGATCCACGTCCGCGGCGTCCCGCCCCACGGATTCGCAATCGTCCAATTGCCGCCGATGTGTTCCGCATCGAGCTGGCCATCGATGTAAATCCGCGCACCGTATTGGCCGTTCTCCGTCCCCACCGACACGACGATGTGGTGCCACGTATTCGGCGTCAACGTGCTCGTGCTCGTCACCCCGATCACAGGATACGAGCCGTTAGGCTGTCTCTGGCTCGATCGGTTGTTGTATCTCACGCGGCCTTCATACGTGACGAGAAGAACGTCCATCCACTGGCTGTTGTCGGTGTAGTTTTCCAAGATCGTGTGATGCTTTTGTCGCACCACATCGTCCAGGTTCACCCACGCCTCAATCGTGAACGAAGACAAGCCCACCATGTACGACGGACCGTAGAGGATGTCGCTGTTGGTGCCCCGGCTTTGTCCGTCGAAGCGGATCGCCGTGTCCGGGTCGCCAACGATCGCGCCAGGCTGGCCGTACTCGGGATTCCCGGACACGCTGGTCAGATTGCGGCCGTTGCCGGTCGCGTCGACAAAGGACGGCCCCGAGGATTCCCCCAACCGCCAATACGCTAAAGGCCCATCGGCCAGAACGATCTGCGAGTAGGCGTCTGGGCCATTCAGCGCGGCTTCGGAATACGCTTTGACTCCGTCGATATCGCTGTCGTTGGCCAGAACACCAGGCAATGGAACCGTCAGAGGTGTGTTTTCCTGAAAGGTCCAACTGTCGTCGTTCGCCACCGGCGGATCGTTGACCGGACGCACCGTTACCGAGAAGGAATCCGAAGCGCTCGCCTGGGTCGGGTCGGTGGCCGTCAGCGTGATCGTTGCGGTGCCGCTTTGGTCGGCCCCGTAGCTCAGTCTCAGCTGCGTCCCATTCAGCGAGGCGGTGACCAACGTTTCGTCGCTGCTCGTCACCGTGTAGCTCAGCGTGTCTCCGTCCGGGTCGTTAAAGACCCCAGAAATGTCAATCACGGTGTCGGCCGCATCCTCGTCGACAGCGATGTCGTCTAGAGAAGAAACAAGCTGAGGCGGGCTGTTGACTCTCACCGTGACCGTGGCCGCGCTGGAGTCGGCTACTCCGTCGTTAGCTTTGTAGCGGAACGTATCGCTTCCGACCCAGTCCGGCTGCGGCGTGTAGGTGAACGAACCGTCTGGAGCGAGTAACAGACTCCCGTGCGCGGGGCCGCTAACCAGAACGGCGGAAAGCCGGTCAGACGGATCTGAATCGTTCGCCAAAACGCCGCTCGATGCACCGACCGACAGAGGGGTGTTTGCATTGGTGATGTAGTTATCGTCGCGAACAGTCGGAGCGACATTGTTGACGGCGACCGTCAACGTCCCCGCGTCGGCGTAGGTGCCGTCCTCGTCCGTCAAGTCGACGCGAATCGTCCGCGCAGCCGAAACGGCAAACTCAAGTTGAGGTGGGGGGGCGTTTGGATTCTCTACTGAAGCTAGGCTGAGGTCATAGCCGAAGTCGATTGGCGCAGTGATCCTCAGTTCGAGTCCATAGTTCGGGATGGAACCGTCCAGCCAGCCGTCGAGAAGCCATTCGGGAACGTTCCATTCAACGTAACCATTGTCTTGCGAGCCGCGGTACAACACCGTGGCTGAACTGAGATACGTGGCCGAAGGTTGCGTATCCCACGTGACCGTGGTAGCGTCCCATGGTTCTGTTACTTGGTACAGGCTTATCGTGCGAGGTTGAGCCTGCGGCAAACCCCAGTTTACATACGCACGAAAGACGCCATCCCCTACCGCATCCCCGTGGGCGAAAGAATCAACAGATATCTTGGCAAGCGCACGTCGCGTCCACGGCGGAACTAACGGTATCAGACCGAGACTAGTGTTGGTCGGCTGGGGCGGGTACGTCCCTTGGTCGGAGGTGCCCACCCACGTGTCTTCGCTCACATTGAACGTGAAGAGCTGGGTTGTCTGGCCGGGAGGAACCCAACCGTCAGCGTAGACGTGGGTGACATCCCCCGCCAGCGTGTAGGTATCTGTCGTTCCATCGCCCCAGTGAACAGTGTAGCCGGTGACGGTATCCGCCCCCGGATCGGTCACGGGTCCCAATGTGAGCGTATAGACGGATCCTTCCGCCACGTTCGATGGCCCACTCAGATCGATCGTTGGGGCGACATTCGTGACGGTCACCACCGCATCAGTCGTCCCCAAGGCGCCCTGGCTGTCCGTGACGGTCACTCGAATCGTGAATTGTCCGTCGTCGACGTACCGATGGCTCAGTTGAAAAGTCTTGTCCGGATTCAGGTAGAGCGTCTGCACGCCTGACCCGTCACCGTAATCGACCGTCGCCGTCCACGTGTCGTTGCTATCGGGATCAACGAACGAGCCCGATCGGATGAGGACTTCGCCCTCGTTGATGACGCCGCCCTGCGGAATGTCGACAACCGGCGCGTCGTTGACGGGGTTCACTGTGACCAAGAACCTATCTTCTACGTAGAGCCCGCCGGGATCGGTCGCTCGGACTGTGATCTCCGCCGTCCCGAAAGCGTCCGGAGCGTAGTCCAGCGTCAACGTTCCGGCCGTACCGTCGATCGAGGTGGCCGTGAACAGCGACGGATTGGTGTTGGACGAAACCGTGAAAGTCAGCGAGGAATCGGGGTCCTGCGGATCCTCGAAGGCCGCGAACAAGTCGATAATGGTGTTTGTCCAGTCTTCGTCGACGGTGACGTCGGGAATTGGAGCCGCGACGTACGGGCCGTTGGCGTCGGCGCCCTCGGTCAGGCTGCGGCCGCCCAAGCCAGACGCGTCGCTGGTGTTGACCAACACGCTGATGCTGCCGGCACCAGACGTCGGCTGGTTGACCGCGATCAAGTCCGGGGTTCCGTCTCCGTCGACGTCGGCCGCCGACACGGCGACCGGGCGCGTTCCGGTAGCGAACGGAACCGCTCCGCCGAACGTCCCATCGCCCTGATTCAGCAGGACGGCGACAGCGTTCGAATCCCGGTTGGCGACCGCCAGGTCGATATCGCCGTCCACGTCGAGGTCTGCGGCCGCAATCGACTGCGGATGGCTACCGCCGGCGTAGACTGTCTTGGTGACGGTCAGCGAGCCCGTGTCATCGCGTTTCAAAATGGACAGACTGTCGGCGGCCGCATTCGCGACGACCCAGTCCAGATCACCGTCGTTGTCCAGGTCGGCCCCGACCAACGCGTGAGGCGACTGACCAACAGGAATGGTCGCCGTGGGCTGGAACCGTCCGCTTCCGTCATTGGTCCAGAGCGTGACAGCTCCGGCGGCGGAATCGGCAAGCATCAGATCCAAGTCGCCGTCTCCGTCGGCGTCCCCCGTCGCCATGGCCGACGGCGCGAACCCCAATGACACCGTTTCGGCCGCAGGGAACATGCCGTCACCCGCGTTCCAGAACAAAGACAAAGAATTCGCTCCTTCGTTGGCGACGATCAGGTCGGCCGTTCCGTCACCGTCGAAGTCGCCGGCGACGACCGACACCGGTCGTTCTCCGGCGGAATAGAACACGGCTGGATCGAAACCGCCTTGGCCCGTGCTGAGGAGCACGGCCAGGTTGTTGCTGTCCGCGTGAGCCACCGCCAGGTCGGCCAGATGGTCGCCGTCCAAGTCCGCTGCTGCCAGCGCCGTCGGGTTGGTGCCGACCGAAACATCTCCCCAGTCCGACAGCTCCAAGCCACGGGGCAAAGTTTGCACGAAGTTTTCGTTTTGGACTTCCATGACGGTGTACGTGCCCGGCTCGAGCCCCGTGAACGCGTACAGGCCCGCTTCGTCGATATTGGAGGTGGCCGGATCGTCCTGGCGTGTGATCGTCGTCGGTTCGCCCGGGTCGAGCGAGCCGTTCTGGTTCAGGTCGAGGAAGATCGTCCACCCCGCCAAACCCGGCTCGCCTTCATCCTGGACTCCGTTCCCGTTCCCGTCGGCGAATTTTCGGCCTCGGATCTCGACGAAGTACCGCTCGAACGCCCCGATGTCGACCGTCCCCTCGCTGGGGGTTTGCGGTCGGACGATGTTCCGTTGATCGACCGGGGGAGCGCCGGCATTACTGCCTGCATTGAGCGCTGGGCTGCCGGGCAACAGGGCATGCGTGAGAGTAGGACCGCCGTTGTCCTGCAGGGCACTGATGACAGGATCACGCGGGCTTTGAGCGGTCCCGACGAGATCGCCAATCACCCCGTCGGCGAATCCGGTCGCGCCGCCCAACACGCCAACGAGGTTATTGCCTTGCGAACCGAAGGAGCCAGAGACGTCCGGGTCGGCGTCGGTGGCTGTGTTCTGCGCTATCAAAGTGTTCTTCGTCGAAACCGTGTTTGTGTTCAACACACCCCCACCGCGGGTCGATGCTGTGTTGAAGGCGATCGTGGCGTTCAGCAAACTCAACTGCCCGGCGTTGCGGATGCCGCCACCGCCGCCACCGGCCGTGTTCCCCGAAAAGGTGCTGTTGACTACGCTGGCCGTGCCACCATCCGCATTGAGCAATCCGCCGCCGTCAGCGGCCGACTGATTCTCGGCCAGCAGACTGCGTTCGATCACCAGGACGCCGGTGTTGAAGACACCGCCGCCCTGTCCGCTGCCCGCGGTGTGATTCGCCCGGAGCTCGCTGTTGATGAGCGTCAACTGGCCGGCGTTGTAGACGCCCGCGCCGTTGTCTCCGCCAGTTGCCCGTCCCTCTCGGACCGTGACGTCGACCAGACGCAAGCTGGCTCCGGGCAAGACGTGAAAGACGCGGTCGAGTCCAGCGGCGTCGATGATTGTTCGGCCGGCGCCCGCCCCGACGATGGTCAAGGTGTCCGCGACGTCCAGATCGCCCGTTGCGGCGGCGTCCTCACCCCGACCCGAAAGCGTGAGCATGTACGTGCCCGCCGAAAGGGCGATCGTGTTCTTGCCCGGCTGGGCGTTTGCTTCTTGGATTGCGCTGCGGAGCGTGCTGTGGCCGGTTCCGTCGTCGCTCACCCCGTCGCCTGGATTGGCGTCCGGTCGATCTTCGAAGCTGTCGACAACGATCTGGCCGATGTCGGGCACGTCGACATGGAAGCGGCCCAGCAGCTGGCCCCAAGCCGCGTTGCCTGTCGTGTCCAGCACCTCGTCCGGTCGCAGGTAGATTTCGTAGGTGCCGTTGTCGGACGGATCCCAGGCTCCGCCGGGCGCAGCAAAGCGATAGACAGCGGTTCGCTTCGGGCCATCGTTCTGGTTGCTGACGGCAATGAGGGCTCCGGCCATGGGGTCGGCCGTCACTTCGCCGACTCGGACGAGGTAAATGTCCTTGGCATCGATAGTGGCCACGGAAACCGCTTTGTTGTCGGTGTAGGTGACCTGAACTTCCTGGACAGCTCCGCCCGCCCGAGTGATGTCGTCGGCACGGTCGAGTTGGACTCGAGGAGCCACCGGATCGGCCTGCAACGTTCCCAACGCGTTCAAGCGTCCGCCCGTGGCCACTTTCCTTCGCAGACCGGGTATCGGGTCGACTCCCAACAAGAGAGCTTCTTTGACCTCCGCTGCCGTCGCGTAAGGAACGGCCGCCAGAAACAGCGCCGCTACTCCCGTGACGTGTGGCGTGGCCATGCTGGTCCCGTTCCGAGAGCCATAGCCTCCGGGGACCGTACTGATGATGCCCATGCCAGGCGCGGCCAGGTCGACATTGCGGCGTCCGTAGTTGCTAAAGACCGCCAGACGGTCGCTGTAGTCGGTCGCCGCCACGGCGACAATGTTGTCCAGGTCGTAGTTTGCTGGAAAGAAAGGTGTGAGGTCGTTGTTCATGCCCCGGCCGAGGATGTTTCCATTTCCGGCCGCGGCAACGAACAGGATGTCTTCACGCCCCGCTGCTTCGATGGCAGCCCGCAGGTTCGGACTGTCCCAAACACTGCCCCAACTCGCGTTGACCACACGGACGTTGACTCCATAGCGCTCGCGCATCATCGTCGCGTAGTTGAGCGCACGAATGGCATCGGACGTCGAGCCTTTGTTGTGGCTGTCCAAGAACTTCAAGGCCATGACCGAAGACGTCCAGTTGATGCCGGTCACGCCGACGCCGTTGTTTCCCACAGCGGCGATCGTGCCGGCCACGTGCGTTCCGTGTCCGTGGTCGTCCAGTGGGTCGCCGTCGTTGTTGCGGAAGTCGTAGCCGTGAACGTCGTCGACGAAGCCGTTGCCATCGTCGTCGATGCCGTTGCCCGGTATCTCGCCGGGGTTGGTCCAGATGTTGTCCGCCAAGTCCGGGTGCGTGTAATCGATCCCCGAATCGATGACGGCCACCACGATGTCCCGACTGCCGGTGGTAATTTCCCAGGCCTCGGGGGCATCGATGTCCGCGTCGTTGGTCCCGCCCGTCTGACCGGTGTTCTCCAGCCCGTAAAGATGCTGAAAACGCGGGTCGTTCGGGACAGCCTGCGGACCAATGATCGCTGCGTCGAACTCGAAGTACGCGACGTTGGGGTTATTGCTGAGAGCGTTTTCGATTGCTGCGCGAGTCGCGCCGGTCGCCTGAACCAGGACCTGGCCGGGCAGTCCCAGTCCGCGCAGAACTTCGAACGACACGGGGCCCTGATTGATCCACGAGGCGCTGTCCGCCGCCGAGCCAGCGCGAAGAGCGGCTTCAGGCGTCAGCCGGACGATCCAACGGCCACCGCCAGACGAAGAAGACGGCGCCGTCGCTCCGGCCGCCGCCGAAACGGTCCCGATCGCCAGTCGTTCGTCGTCGTGGCTCGTCGAGGAAAGTTCCTCAAACCATGCGAGCGCCACTTCGTCGTAAGCAGCCACCATCTGCTGGCTCAACAGCAGCCGGTCCTCCAACAGCTCGACAGCGGGAGCAACCCGAGACCGCCGAGAATTGCGCGTCCTTGTCGCAGGTCGGTAGGTTCGACGGAGCAGCCATCGCGCAGCGAACCGAGCCAAGCGATCTTGCCAAAGCATGACCTCGCCTCTCCGCAACTCCGGTGACCGAAACTGTCCACGACGGAAGTCAGAACCAGTTCTCGTGCCGGCGTCCGTCCGAGGACGTCATTCCACGACCCGGACTGCTCGGCGCAACAAGATCCCGCACAGTTCGCGGTGCCAGGGGGACAGTCGCGGCTCAGTCAACAAAGCAAGGTTTGAGGAGAGTGCGAGGACGTGCTTGCGAGTCGGCCACTGTGCTCGCTGCTCCAAAAAACAGGAACCACTGCGTCGCCGCTTCCTCTCATCGCCGCTTGTTCGTTGCAAAACCGCAAAGTCTCGCACGTGCCGCTCGCCATGAGCTCCGAGCTCGCAACGCACGTCGGTCAAAGAGCGTCTGCGCCGGTCCATGTGCAACGGCGAGCAGGATCCCTGTGCCCCAGGCTATTGTCCATTAGCTCGGATTATACCAACGTTCGGCGCCAGATGCATCTCGGAATAGTTGTATTTGCGGCTGGGTCCAAAGATTGCCGGACGGAGTGAGACTGCGTTTTCTTTTTCTCAACGTTCGCGCTGACGCCGACTCTGCGACGTCCAGCACCTCCACGGGCCCACCGCATGGTGCCCTCGCAACCATCCCAGGCTGGCGACTCGAAAGCCGTCGTTCGACGCGGCAGACAACGTCGTGGAGTCAGACAAACGGAGGACGACTCGGCGAAACAGCTCGCGCTGCGAACAAACGCCGCTGTGTTGCGCTGCGGTGGGGCTGTCAGTTGGCCGACTTGGCCGGGCTTACGCAGAACACGCAGTTGGCGCAACTGCAGAAGCCGTTCTCGAGGCGTTGAGTCGACCGACGCACCACGCGCTGCCAGCACACCTGTCGTCCCGCATGCCTTCTCTTTCTAGTTTGCACTTGCCAGACCGTCAGGCGTATACTGGCTTCTGACCGGAAAATGGTGTGTGGTCGTGCGCTCCTGCAGGAACGAGGGCTTCAGAAGAACTCACAATTGGCTTCCGGCGAACAAGACGACTTCCGGTAAGGCTGCGGAACCAAGTCCACGTCGGACCCGACGCAAGGAAGGTCAACGGCGCCGTTTCGGCCGGTGCGCTGTCCGCGAGTCTCGACTTGCCAGGGTGGTCCTTTCGCAGAGGCAACGCATCAGGTCGGTCGAAGGCGGCGTTTGACTGACTGGCCGCTTGGCAGCACGCCGCGCGGGAGGGATTGAACCGGTCTTCGGCTGTTGTTCGACGTCCTGTCTCGAGCCGCGAGGCCTCTGGGGTTCTCCACGTTCCCGCTCGGCGGGCGCCCACGTTCTGGCAAACGTTAAAACGGCACGTCGGGTACCAACTCAATGGACGTCTACTGCCCTCAGTGCAATTCTGCGGCGAGCGTTTCTCGTGACGGCGACCAGTTCCGTTGCGGCTCGTGCGGCACACGTTTCCGTCCCGAGGACACGGAAAAGACTTTCATCGAAGACACCGAAAAGACATTCATTTGCGACGACGAGCAACCGCGTTGTCCCGAATGCCGCAGTCCTATTGGGAAGGAGGCAGCGCAGGTCGAAACGCACAGTTTCCGCTGCACGGTCTGCGGCGTGGAGTTCGTGCTTGCCGACGACGAAGCCAAGCCGATGGTCACCGAGTCGGGCCGTCGGATTGCCCATTTCGAGCTGCTTGAGCAGCTGGGCGGTGGTGCGTTCGGGACGGTCTGGCGTGCCCACGACACCAAGCTGGACCGCGTCGTGGCCGTGAAGATTCCGCGGGCGGTCGACCAGAGTGCTCGCGACCGCGAAATGTTTCTGCGTGAAGCCCGCGCCGCTGCCCGACTTCGGCACCCCAACATTGTGGCGGTCCACGAGGTGGGGCGGTCTGGCGAGTTGGTGTTCATTGTCAGCGAGTTTGTCGAGGGAGTGACGCTGAAGGACTGGGCGACGGCACACCCGCTGACAGCGCGAGAAGCGTCTGCTTTGTGCGTGAAGATCGCCGACGGCCTCCACCACGCTCACGCGGCCGGCGTCATTCACCGGGACCTCAAGCCGGCCAACATTCTGATGGACGCTTCGGGCGAGCCCCACATTGCCGACTTCGGACTGGCCAAACGAGACGCTCCGGAAGTCACGCTGACCGTCGAAGGGCGTCCGTTGGGAACGCCGGCTTACATGTCGCCCGAACAAGCGCGAGGCGAGGCTCACTTGGCCGACCCACGCACGGACATTTACTCGCTGGGGGTCATTCTGTTCGAGCTGCTGACCGGCGAGCGGCCGTTTCGCGGCAGCTTGCGAATGGTGCTCCACCAAGTCCTGCACGACGAGCCGCCCAGTCCCCGCAAGTTCAACAACAATGTTCCTCGCGACCTGGAGACGATTTGCCTGAAGTGTTTGGAGAAGGACCCACGGCGACGTTACCGGTCGGCGGCCGAAGTCGCCGACGAACTGCGGCGCTTCCTGCGCGGAGAACCCATTCAAGCCAGACCCATTTCTTCCGTTGAGCGGGCTTGGCGCTGGTGCAAGCGACACCCTTCGGTTTCACTGTCTGTCTTGGCTGTCGTCGTGACTGTCGTCGTCGCCCTTGTTCTGGTTACGCTTTCGCGGAACCGGGCCGTGCGGTTGGCTCGCCGGAACGCCGAGCTGGCTCAAGCGGAACGCACCGCCAAACAGGAAGCTCTGCGCCGTTTCCGAGAAGCCCGCGAAGCAGTGGACGTCTCGCTGACGGCCGTCAGCGAGGCATTGAAGGACTTCCCGGAAGTCCAGCAGGCGAGGAAGCGGTTGCTGGAGCACGCAGCGCGTAACTACGAGCGGTTCGTCCGCGAACACAGTGACGACCCGAACTTGGAACTGGAACGCGGCCGGGCTTACCTGCGGTTGGGAGACGTGCGGAAGACCTTGGGCGAGTACGGGCAAGCCGAGAAGGCCTACCGCGCGGCCGAGTCGTTGTTGGCCAACTTGGCCCGCAGCGAGAACGCCGGTTACCGGTGCGGGCTGGAGCTGGCCAACAGTCGGATTCGACTGGCTGGTCTTTCGGCGGAACAAGCGCGTTTCGACACGGCCACCAAGTGGCTGACAGACGCAACAGCCGTGTTGCAGACAGTGCGGCGGCGGTTTCCGAGCCGTCCCGAGCCGGTCGTGTCTTCGGGTGTTGTTTGGGGGCAGCGAGCGTGGGTGCTGTCGCGGTTGGGCAAGCTGGACGAAGCGGAACGGGCCGCCAGACGTGCCGTCGCCGACCTGGCCTCGCTGGACCGGCTCAAACCTCAGCAAACCACCTACCGCTCTCACCAAGCGTCGGCGTACGAGGTGCTGGCCAGGATTCTGGTTCAACAAGGACGGTACGAAGAGGCGACTGGAGCGCTCCGCCAGTCCATTGCTCGCCGCGACGCTCTGCTCGCCGAAGAGCCGGAGAGCGTCGCGTACCGCGAAGGCCGTGCGTCCGCGCAGATTTCGCTGGCGGCCGTGTTGCGGGCACAGGGACGACTGGAGGACGAGTTGAAGGCGTACGACCTGGCTACCAGCGACTACCAGCTCTTGGCGGACGCTCAGCCGGACGTTCCCCGTCACTGGGAGAACCTCTCGCTCACCCACACCGACCAGGGACAACTGCTGCACGAGCTGGGGCGGAACGTGGAGGCCGAGCGGCTTCTGAAAAAGGCGCTGTCGCGGTTCGACGAGCTGTGCGGTCGGTTTCCGCAGGTGCTGAGGTACGTCGAGGAACGGGCTGCGTGCCAGAACGCTCTGGCGGCCGTTCTGGCCGACCTGGCACGCGACGACGAAGCGGAACCTCTGGTGGAGGAAGCGGCTTCGGTGTTCGAGCAATTGACGCAACTCGCTCCCGACGAGCGCACTTACCAACAGCGACTGGTGGTCGCCGTTTGCTGGCAAGGACGGCTGTTGCACAAGCGCGGTGAGCACGACAAGGCGAACGAGGTGTTCCGACAGGCCGTCGCCGTTGCAGACCGACTGGCTCGGCAGACGCCCGACGTGCCCGCCTACCGAGACCTGGCCGCGTTCGTTCGAGCGAAGTGGGGCGACTTGCTGCGGGAAATGGGCGAGGTGGAGGCGGGGCGTCGGGTCTACCAGGAGGCGTTCGAGCTGTGGCAGGCTCTGGCAGCGGACGGCTTGCAACCCTCCTTCGCGCACAACTGGGCGAAGCTGTTGGCGAACTGCCCGGACGAGACGCTTCGGAACCCAGAGCAAGCCGTGCGGTTGGCTCGGTTCGCGTGCGACCAGATTCCCGACAACGTGCTCTTCCGCGGAACGCTTGGAATGGCCTACTACCGAGCCGGACAGTGGCAGGAAGCGGAGACGGCGCTTCAGGCGGCCGTCGGTCCCAGCACCTCAGCCCGGCCCCAGGACTGGTTCTTTCTGAGCATGGCTCAGTGGCG
>CAYSAG010000084.1:0-17320 GCA_964428935.1 uncultured Planctomycetaceae bacterium
GATTGGCGGCGGCATGCCCCGACAGACAGACCCCGCGGCGGTTTGGCGGTCGGTCGTCGGTTTTCCCGCGGCGTACCGGCACCAACTGAGAGCGTTGGTCGAGCAACTTCGCCGTCGAGTGCCACACGGCACCGTGGCCATTACCGAGCTGCAGATTTTCACGAACCGCCCGAACCTGCCCAACAACGGCAGTCTGGCCGAGGCTCTGTTTTGGGCCGGCGTCGTCCACACAGCCATGCGAATGGGCGACGCCGTGGAACTGGTGACGCACAGCGCGCTGGTCAACCACGGAGGTGGACTGCGAAAGGTTCGCCAAGTGGTTTACGCGAACCCCGTTTACTGGGCACGGCGAATGTACTCGACCCAGGCCGGCCGGTGGCTGGTGCCGGTCCGGCTACGCGGCCCCGCCTACTCCACTCCGCGCCTGCACAACCTGCCCAGACTGCAAGACGCACCCGTGGTCGACGTGGTGGCTCTTCTGCACGACGACGCAAAGGCCTTGTCGCTGTTGGCCATTAACCGGGACGAGCAAAACACGCGGCCGACCACGTTTCACTTCGACCACTTCCCTGCCGCCTCAACCGCTCGCTGGCGACGGCTGACCGGACCGGACATTTTGGCGGCGAACACGTTGGAACAGCCCGAGCGGGTGCGTCCGGAAGAGACGACCGTTTCGGTCCAGGGGCACGAGCTGACGGTCGTGCTGCCGCCTCGAAGTGTTTCCGTTCTGGTCGTGCCGGCAGCGCAGCACAGCCAGCCCGGCAGGTAGCCGACCGTCTTGCCGTCCACGCGCCGCGATTTCCCCGGTCAGAAACGGACATCCACTGCTTCTTGGCGGCCAATGGGGTCCTTAGTCGAACACCGCTCCCCTTCGCACGCAAATACAACCCGCGGCCGTCCGGCGGCCGACATCGCATCGAGTCGCTGCGTTGAGGCTTCCACCCGGTAGGCGCGGCTTTCTCGAAGGGTTTTGTGCAGGGCCGCGCGAGCCCAATTACTCAGGCTGGCAGACAGCGGATCGCGAAGCCGCCTCGGCTGGAACTGCGCGCCGGCCTGTCGCTCCGAACAGTGAGTACAGGGCCGGCAGCACCAGCAGGGTGAGCAAGGTCGAGCTGATGACGCCGCCTACGACCACGGTGGCCAGCGGGCGTTGGACTTCGGCACCGACGGCGGTGGCGAGCATCATAGGGACGAAGCCCAAAGCGTCGGTGACGGCGGTCATCAGCACCGGGCGCAGGCGGACCAGGCCGGCTTCGCGGATCGCCGCGTCCCGCTCCAAGCCTTCGCCGATCCGCTGGCGGATGTAGGAGACCAGGACCAGCCCGTTCAGCACCGCGATGCCGAACAAGGCGATGAACCCGACGCCGGCCGAAATGGAAAACGGCATGCCGCGCAGGTACAACGCCATTACGCCGCCCACGACGGCGAACGGCACGCCGCTGAGGATTAGCAGAGCGTCACGGATCGAACGGAACGTGGTGTAGAGGAGCGCGAAGATCAGCAGCACCGCCAACGGGACGACGATCATTAGGCGCCGCTGCGCCTGCTGCATGTGCTCGAACTGGCCGCCCCAGGTGACGTAATAGCCCGGCGGCCACGACTGCACCAGCTCGTCGATCCGCCGCTGCGCCTCGGCGACGAACGATCCGACATCGCGACCACGTACATTGCATTGCACCAGCACTCGCCGCTTGGCCCATTCCCGATAAATCGTCGACGGCCCCTCGACTCGCTCGATCTTGGCCAACTGCGACAGCAAGAGCTGCCGGCCGTCGACGGTCGGGATCAGGATGCGGCCGACCGAGTCCGGATCGTCGCGATACTCTTCGGTCAAGCGCACGACCAGCGGAAACCGCATCTGGCCCTGACGAATCTCGCCAACTTTCAGCGTCCCGATCGCTTGGATCGCCTCGAGCACCGCCTGACGCGGTACGCCGTGGCGCGAAATCGCCTGCTGATCGATGGTGATTCGCAGGGTCGGCAGGCCGGTGATCTGGTCTGGCGAGACGTCGGCCGCACCGGGAATGTCCCGCAGCACATCGGCCACCTGCTCGGAAAACTCGACCAGCTTGTCGAACTCATCGCCGAAAATCTTAACCCCCACGTCCGCGCGGATGCCGGCGATCATCTCGTTCATGCGCATTTCGATCGGCTGAGTGAACAGCACGCGCGTGCCGGGCAAGTCGCGCAAGGCGGCTTGCATCTGCCGGACCAATTCTTCCTGCGTCGTGGCCCGCCGCCACTGCTCGCGCGGTTTCAGGGTGATGAAGATATCGGTCAGTTCCAGCCCCATCGGGTCGGTCGCGATCTCGGCCGTGCCCGTCCGCGACCAGATGTGTGCGATCTCGTCGGGGAACTCGCGCAGCAGGATGCGTTCCATCTGCGTCGCGTATCGCAGCGACTCGTCCAGCGACACGCTCGCCAGCCGCACCGTATTGACCACGATCGACTGCTCGCTCAGCCGCGGAATGAACTCCGTACCCAATTCAGTCGCCATCACGCCAGCCAGCCCCAGGACCGAGACGGCGATGGTCAGCACGGCCGCGCGGTTGTGCAAAGCCCACTCCAAGAGAGGCCGGTAAAGGGCCTGGCCGAACCGTACGATCCACGGGTCCCGCTCGCGCGGCCGGCGTGGCAGCAGCAGGCTGGCCAGCACCGGCATCAACGTCAGCGACAGGATCAGCGAACCGAGCAGCGCGAACAGGACGACCAGCGCCATCGGCCGGAACAGCTTGCCTTCGATGCCTGTCAGCGTCAGGATGGGCAGGTAGACAATCATGATGATGGCCTCGCCGAACATGGTCGGCTTGCGAACTTCGATGCTCGCTTCGCGCACCACGTCGATCACAGACCGGCCCTCACGGTTCCGGGCCAAGTGCCGCACAGAGTTCTCGACCATGATGACCGAGCTATCGACGAGGATTCCGAAGTCGATGGCTCCCAGGCTCATCAAGCTGCCGGCGATTCCGGCGGCGACCATCAAGTTGCCGGCAAAGAGGAACGAGAGCGGCACGGCCGCGGCTACGATCAGTCCCGCACGCAGGCCACCGCCGAGCACAAACAGAGCGGCCACGACCAGGATCGCTCCGTAGAACAGGTTGTGCCGAGCCGTATCGAGCACCGCATCGACCAGGTCCGTGCGCGCGTAGACCTCATGCACCTGGACGCCTTCGGGCAGCGTCAGCTTGATCTCTTCCATTTTGGCCCGGAGCCGTTCGGTCACCTCGCGGCTGTTCTCGCCCATGAGCATGAAGCCGAGTCCGAGTACCGCCTCACCGCGTCCAAAGGCCGTGACGCCGCCGCGACGGATTTCGTGTCCGATGCGCACCTGAGCGACGTCGCGAATGCGCACGGGCACGCCCTCGTGGGCTTTGATGACGATGTCCGCGATCTGGTCCTCGTTCGTAACCAGCCCGACGCCTTGAAGCAAATGAATCTCGCCGCCCTGTTCGATGTTCCCGCCGCCAACGTTGGCGTTGTTGGCTCGAAGAGCACGGATCACGTCGCCCAGCGTCAGGCCGTACTTGACCAGCAGCGCCGGATCGACCAGCACGTGGTACTGCTTTTCGAACCCGCCCCAACTGTTGACCTCGGCGACGCCGGGCACGGTACGCAGTTGGACTTTGACGATCCAGTCATGGATGGTTCGCAGTTCGGTCAAGCTGTGCCGGTCGCTGGTGAGGATGTAGTGATAGACTTCGCCCAGCCCGGTCGCGATCGGCCCCAGTTCCGGCCGGCCGACGCCGGGCATCTCGGGCAGCTCGACTGTCCCCAACCGCTCGCTGACCAACTGGCGAGCCCGCAGGATGTCCATGCGGTCGTCGAACAACACGGTCACCTGCGAGAGGCCGAATTTCGAGATGGACCGGACCTGTTTCAGACCGGGCAATCCACCGATGGCCTGTTCGATTGGAAAGGTGATCTGCGCTTCGACCTCTTCCGGGTTCAGCGCCGGCGCCACCGTGTTGATCTGGACCATGACCGGCGTCGTGTCGGGAAAAGCGTCGATGGGCAAATGCTGCAACGAGAGAATCCCCGCCGCGACCAACAAACCCGTCAGCAGCAGAACGAGAAAACGGTTTTCGAGGCTGAAGGAGATGAGGCGGTTGATCATGATTTGTCTCCAGCGGAGCAGCGGAGAGCGGAGAGCGGAGAGCTTTTGGTGGTAACGCTCGTCCGCTTGCGTGGGGCCGCTCGCTGATCGAGCCTTGAAGGCTGTCGAACCCGGTCTCGACATTGCCCACCCAGAATACTAAGACCAACGTCCCGCCAGCCCCAATCTGGCTCTCTGCTCTCCGCTCCCCCTCACTCACAGCATCCCGCTCCGATCGATCCTTTCATCAGTTCCGTTTTCAGCAGAAAGCTGCCGGTGGTGACGACCGGCTCGCCGGGTCGCAGGCCTTCGACGACCTCCCAGAACGGGCCGGCTTTGCGGCCGAGTACGATGCGACGCGGCTCGAACAACGTCTCGCCTTTTTTCACGAACACCACCGGCTGGCGCTCGTGCCATTGCACGGCCGTTTTGGGCACGACCAAAGCTTGCGACGGGGCGTCGGTTTGAATCACGCCGACGCCGTACATGCCCGCCCGCAGCAGTCCGTCGCGGTTCTGCACCTCTGCGCGAACACGAATCGTCCGGGTCTGTGGGTTCACCTCCGGGCTGACCCACGTGACTTCCCCATCGAAGCTCAAGCCGGGCAGGCTATCGACTCGAAAGCGGACCGGCTGGCCGACGCGGACCAAACGCGAATCTTGCTCGTAAAGGTCCAGGTAGACCCACATGGTGGTCAGGTCGGCCACGGCAAACAGCTCGGAGGTCGGCACGACCGCCTCGCCGACCGCCACCGACCGGCGAACGACAACGCCGTCGCGTGGAGCGGTAATGGGCAATAGCGACGAGATGTCGCCCTCGCGAGCGAATCGGTCGATCTCGCCGTCGCTGATCCGCAAGTTGAGCAGCCGTTGGCGGGCCCGATTGACGCTGATCTGAGCCTCGCGGAGCCGCGTCTCGGCCTCGATCATCACCTTGCCCGCGACGATTCGTTTGTCTGCCAGCCGTTTCAGCCGGTCGTAGTTCTGTTGAGCCAGATCGAGCAAAGCCAGCGCGGCCAGAAAATCGGCTTTCGCCTCACCGAGCTCAGCCGAATCCACGACGGCCATCACCTCGCCCTGTGTAACCGAATCGCCGACATCCACGCGCACCTCAGTCACCACGCCCTCGACCCGCGGCCGGACGAAGGCGAATCGGTTTTGTTGGAACTCCGCCCGCCCGTTGCAAGTCACGTGAGGATCGAGAAGACGCACGCCGACCGTAACGACCTGCAAACCCGCGTTGCGCACCGTCTGAGGCGACGCCAGCTTGACCATCGGCAGCGCGTCCTTGCACAGTTCGACTGGCTCCTCCGACGATGAACCGTCCAGACTCGGCGGCGTTGCCGGGCCGAGGTCCAATGTCTTCGAAGTCGTTTTGCCGGACAGATCCTCGCGCGGATTTGCTTTCGTCCGCTGGCACTCGGGACAGAAAGCGGGTGGCAGTCCGTGCTCCGCGCAGGTGGCGAGCGTCGCGCGCGGTCTCGAGTTGCATCGCGTGCACAGCGCCTCGGGCAGCCTATGTTCTCCGCACCACTCCAGGCGATCTTTTAGTTCGGGGTGGCAAATCACACACAGCGCCTCGGGCACACCGTGCTCTTCGCACAAACGAAGCAACGTCGCTACTGACCGCGACGGCTCGCCTGGTGGGAAGACGAGCCACCCTTTCACGTGCGCCGCCAGCAAGGCGGCCACCACCACGGCAATGGTGGGAACAGCCAGCTTCAGAAGTCGACGCGCCAAGCGGCCCTGACCGGGCATGTTTTCGAGTTGTGCAGGCATGCCTGGTACTTTCCTTCGAGGCGGGAAGGGTGAGCCGGAAACGAGAAAGACAGACAACCAGACGACGCTCACGATGCCAGCCGCGGGCAACGGTCGCGGAAGAGGGCGAGCGTTGCGCGTCGAGCCGTCGAGCGGAGGCCGTCGGGACGTTCAGGACTTCGTGGTCGCGCGGCCCGAAGTCGGCACGATTCGACGACTCGGGCGGCTTTTGGTCGAATGCACGTCGACGGCCGCTGCTGGACTTCCCCGCCAGTTGCCGAGGTCACGTCACGAGCCGGACGCCTCCACGGCCGGTGGACGAGCTCGGTCTTACGCCCTCGGCGGTTCGGGCTGCCAGCACGAACCGGTCGCCAAGACCAGTTGGCGACCCGCAGCCGGGAAGCCGTCGGCTGGAAAGGCGACAAGAGCCGGCAATCAGAGCAAGAGTGAAGACAGCAGATGACGTAACGCCGCTCCCCAATACAGCCGCAGAACGGGCAAACGGTGGCGGCAAACGGCGGGCGAGGAGGAGTACCAGACTTCCGCCGGCAGCCAGTCGCGACACGCGCAAAACGGCCGGACGGCAAGCCAATTCTTGAGTTGCTCGCAAGCCCACCGCGCAGATGCCCCCGTCAGGGTTTGGCAAACGCAAGAGTGGTGACGCGGCGTGGAAGGCGCGGAGAGCGGGGAACGGCTGGCGCTGGCGTGCCCATTCTCGTTCGCTGCGCAGACCAAACTTTCGTTCAGACATACCAGTGGGCACACCAGAACGCCGGACGCAATCCAAAGGGAACAAAGCACGCGACGCATCTGCCACGACGAACCGCAAACTGAGGCTCGAAAAGGTTGGCTCGACTTTCTGGTCTGGAATGTACCGCCCGTTGGAACCGGACGCAAGCTCTGATTGGCAACGCACTGGCGGCAGCGGGGGAGGCGAGTGTTTAGCAGACCGGCGCCTGGGACGACGTCTCGGGTCGCGTGCCAGCCACTCCGAGCGGGTCAAAGTCGCGCCGAAAGGCTCGGCCGCCGTACGCCGTACGGTTGCGCGTCCGGGGCTGCAGAGGCTCAGGGGGCTACCCAGCCGCGTTCGCTTGCCTTAAGCTGCGGGCAGCGTGTCGGTCGGTGGGGTTTTTCTGGTTGAAGGTGACGGAGTGGCTGTGCCGATAAGACCAGTGGTATCGGTGGCCAATTGCCGTGCGCCGCGCTGCGCGTGTCCGTCTGCAGCCGGGGGGAGGCGCGAAATGCTGGTGAGGGAGTCGGCAGATCGTTGCTCGACCTCGAGACTTGGACGCGTCGGTTCAGCGGCTCCGCGTCCTTTGCCATCGGTCGCCGGCACGACGGTTGGGGGAGCGAGGAACTTGCAACGAGCGGGGCCGACCTGGCGAAGTCCGTCGGAACGGAGCTGAAAGAGGCTACGTCGTCCCAGCGCGGAAGTTGCGAGGTTTCGTGTTCGGACGGACAGACCCAGCGCCGGCGTGGGACCAACTTCGACGGACAAAGGAAGGGAGTTGTGAGACGATGCGACGGTTGGGCGTGAGCGGCTGCGTGCTTGTTTTCGGTGCGATGTGTCTGGTGAACCTTCAGCCTGCCGTGAGTGGTCAGCCGACGGACCGTGCGGCGTCCGCGGGCATGGGGAGCGGGGAGACACACGCCGGGGTTCGGGAGCGGAAAGGGAGCAGCAGTGACACGGTTCTCGCGGCGTCTCTGCAGCAGCCGGCGGAAGGAGGCGAAACTCCCGCCGGTGCGCTCACGCTGTCGGACCTGGAATCCATGGCGTTGCAGAACAACCCGACCATTGCCCAGGCTCAAGCAGCCGTCGACGCGGCCACCGGACAGTACGTCCAAGCAGGGTTGTACCCGAACCCAAGCGTCGGGTACTCCGCCGACGAAATCGGTGACGAAGGACGCTCCGGGCAACAAGGCGCGTTCCTCAGTCAGGAAATCGTGACAGCGGGAAAGCTGGAGTGGAGCCAACATGCGGCCGCCCACGAAGTGGAACGGTTGCAAGAGCTGCTGGAAGCCCAACGCTACCGCGTGCTCACGGCGGTCCGCATCAACTTCTACGAAGCCCTGGTCGCTCAACGCACCGTCCGGTTGGCGGAAGAGTTGGCCAAGATCAGCCAGGAGGCGGTCGAGGCGGCCGAGGCCATGGTGCGAGCCCAGCAAGCCGCCCGACCCGACCTGCTCCGAGCCCGCATCGAGGCCAATCGAGCCCAGAACTTCCTGGCCGCTGCTCGTGCCCAGGAGAAGGCGGCGTGGCAGCGGCTGGCGGCTGTCGTCGGCTTGCCCGACCTCCCTCCAACGCCTCTTTCCGGCGACCTCGCGCCACCGCTCAAGAAGCTCGACCTCGCTCAGGTGCGTGAGCAGCTCTTGGCTGCCAGTCCCGAACTGATGGCGGCGGAACGGGCGGTGCTGCAGGCCCGGGCGGCCCTGGAGCGGGCTCGCCGCGAACCGATTCCCAACATCCAGACGCAAGTGGGGGTGGCTTACGATGCCGCTTCGAAGTACTCGATCGCCAGCGTTCAGGTGGGCGTCGCGCTGCCGATCTTCGACCTAAACCAAGGGAACATTCTGTCTGCCGAGTCGCGACTGATCGCCGCTCAGCGTGAGGTCGAACGGCTGCGCTTGGAATTGCAAAACCGCTTGGCTCCCGTCCTGCAGGACTACGTGACGGCCGAAGCGCAGGTTCGACGGTACTCGGAGCAAATCCTGCCGGACGCCAAGGAAACACTTCGCTTGATCACAGAAGGTTACCGGCAGGGCGAGTTCGGCTACCTCGACCTGCTGACTGCCCAACGCACCTATTTCGAGACGAATTTGGCTTACCTGCAGACTTTGCGAAACTGGTGGAAAGCCCGGTTGCAAATCGACGGCTTCCTGCTTTCGGACGGACTGGCTCGGCCCGAGGGGTTGCAGAACTAGGTGCGAAGAGCAATACTTAGTAGCAGTCTTCCGATAAGCTTCTTCGACATTTGGCTACGCTTGTTGGGCTTGCCAGCGGGCGTCCGGTTGAAGGCGGGCAGGCCCGTGACACGCAAGGGTTTCCCGGAGGAAGTGCGTGAGCGACGTGTCGGGCGCCCCGCGTGGCTAGTCCGGGACTGAGGTCAGACAAGAAGGCCAGTCAAAGGCCCGTTCCACCACCCCTAGGCCGGTTGTAGCAGGGCGATGCGTGAACGATTCGTGGCAACTTCGGTTTTTCTGGCCACGATGCTCCATTTGGCGGTCGGGTGCGGCGCGCACCAGGACGTGCTGTGCTGGTTCGATGCCGAAGCCGCCTGCTCTGTCACCGGTCAGGCCGGCGGACTGGTTGCCGAAGTCGGCGTTGCCGACGGGAGGTTGCACACGGCGACGCCGTCGGCTTCGGGACGCTCGCCGGGCTGTTCGTGGCAGACCCGCCAGCACCGACGCCGACCACTGACGGGCGTACTTGATCACTGCTGGTTCCTCGACGAGTCTCAAAAGAGTCGCTCCAGCGTTCCGAAAATCTTTTCGCTGGCGAAGATCGGTGCGGCGCTGCCTGGACCGAGCTTTTGGAGCCAGCGAACGCTTGGCTTGCTACCGCAGACTGGCCACGGTCTTCTCGAACCTTCCAGCCGCCTTCGATCGCTGACTCAAGTCTGGCTGCTCTGATCTGCCGCTCTTGAGCCGCTTTGCGCGAGTCGCGGCTGCCGCTGCGCGCGGCTGGTACTGCGTCGCTGACTTTGTTGGGACCGGCTTGGCGGTGTCCTAGGCTCTGTCGACCAACCTTGGCTTGTTTGACGACGACTGAACGGACAGCGGTCATTCGCGACGAGTGGGCACGGTCTGCCCACAGCGTTCGGCGCCAATCGCAGCGCCGTGCGGCGCTGTTTTCGGAAGGGCAACAATGGAGCCAAAGCCAAGGCCATTCCGCGGGCGAACGTATGACGCGCCCGCGAGAAAGAACCATCCGCGCTCGTGACCGTCGAGGTTCTCGATTCTCAGGGGAGACGAGTGTTTGGGGCTTATGGGAGACACGCCGCAGACAGTCCCGACTAGCGGGGGAATTAGACGTCTCCGCAAGCACAGGCAGGTGGGGTCTGAAAGTAGCGCCGTGCGGAATGGCCGGGAAGGGAGAAAGCGCCTTGCCGTCAGGCTCGACGACACGGCGGCCGCAACGACGGGTGGAGCCGGTGCCGTCTAGACGGCTAGCGGCCCGGGGGAAACCGATTCCGAAAAGGAGAGACGATGATGGGTGAGAGTTCGCAGACGCAGCCAAAACGCTTGCGAATGGTGCTGCTGTTGGCCTACGGGATCGTGGCCGCCGGTTTAGGGGCGGCCGGAGCTTACGCGGTGGTCTCGCAATGGCACCGCGGCGAGCCGTCGGCGAAAGCGGGTGCGCAGGAAGGCGAGGAGTCTGACTCGCATTCGGAAGTCCAAGGCCACTCTCCGCAGGAAGAGCACGCCGGGGAAGGCGAACATGCCGAAGACGAGCACGGCCACGAAAAGGAAAACCGAGTTCGAATGCCAGAAGAGCAATGGAAAGCGGCCGGCGTGCGTGTGGCTCCCGTCGAGCAGGGAGATTTAGTCGTCAGTGTGCGCGTCACTGGCAAGGTAGCTATCAATGAGGATCGGGTTACGCACATCCATCCGTTGGTCTCCGGCCGCGTCCACGAAGTACGCGTCAAGTTCGGCGACCGGGTTAAAGCCAATCAGGTGCTGGCCATCGTCGACAGTCAGGAGGTCGGCCGTGCGAAATTGGACTTATACCAAAAGATGCTTGAGACTCGCTTGGCCGAAGTGAACTACAACTGGCAGCACGAAATTTCGGTGAACACGCAGACTCTGATTGAAGACCTGTCGAAGGGGGTCCCCATCACCGAAGTCCAGAAGCGGTTTCGTAACAAACCGATGGGCAATTATCGCGACCGCTTGCTCTCTGCCTACTCTCAGCTGTACAAAGCACGAGCAGACTACAACCGTCTGAAGGCGTTGTCCGAGAAGGGCATCACGGCGGGCAAAGCGCTGATCGAAGCGGAGGCTGCTTTGGAATCGGCGGAAGCTGCTTTTTGGGCCGCCGTGGAGCAGATCAGATTTCAGGTGCGACGTGATGAACTGTCGGCAAGGCAGGAGTTGGAAAAGGCGAAGACTGCCGAGGCGGTCAGCCGTGAACTGCTGGCGATTCTCGGGTACCATCAGCTTTCTACTGAGGACATTGATCCTGCTGTTCAGGGGGAGGCGATCTCTCACTATGAAGTGAAAGCGCCGTTTGACGGAGTGATCATTAGCAAAGACGTGGTGTTGCTGGACCACGTAGACCCAGAAACGCAGATGTTTTCGGTGGCCGATTTCTCGACGGTATGGCTTCGTGCAGACGTTTACGAGAAATACCTTCCGATTCTGCAAGGACTGTCCGGAAAGAAAATCCGCTTCCGGGCATCCGGGTACCCGGACAAGCAGTTCGAGGCGACTGTCTTCTACACGGGCCGCATGGTTGACTCCCAGACGCGCACAATCGACATGCGGGCCATCGCTCAAAATCCGGACGGTCTGCTACGGCCAGGGATGTTTGTCGACATCGAACTACCCGTTGAGGTCCTTCCGGGCGTCGTGCAGGTGCCCCGAGCGGCGTTGTCGGAGGAGCAAGGCCAGTGGTACGTCTTTGTCCAGACCGGAAAAGAGGAGTTTGAGCGGCGGACTGTTCGCGTGGGACGCTTTGCCAGCGATCGGGTTGAGATTCGAGAGGGGCTGAAACCAGGTGAGCTCGTGGCCGTGGCGGGGCTCTTCGCGCTGAAGACGGCGGCTCAGGGCGAGGTGGCGCATGTGCACGCTCACTAGGGCCTGGGCGGACCGTATGCAGCAAGAAAGGCAGGCGGGTTGACGCGAGTTCGCAGAAGACACAAAGCGAGTTCCTTCTGGCTCTACAAGTGAGACGGAAATATGATCGGGCGAATTATTGATGCGGCGCTGCGCAATCGGTTCCTTGTGCTTGTTCTGGTGGTATTGCTGGTCGCGGTTGGGCTGCGGTCGCTGACCGTCTTGCCCATCGGTGCTGTGCCGGACATTACGCCCGTACAGGTACAGATCCTCACCAACGCGCCTGGGTTGGCTCCGGAGGAGGTGGAGCAGTTTGTCACGTTTCCCGTGGAAGCGGCCATGAGTGGTTTGCCACGGGTCAAGGAGATCCGGTCAGTGACGCGCTTCGGGCTGTCGGCCGTGACCATCTACTTTGAAGAGGGCACGGACATTTACTGGGCGCGTTCACGCGTGCTAGAGCGACTGCCAGCGGCGCGAGCGGCTATTCCGCCCGGTTTTGGTGAGCCGGAAATGGGACCGATCTCGACCGGGCTCGGACAGGTGTTCCAGTTTCAATTGGTCAACGATGACGATCCCAACACACCAGAATACAGCCTGATGGAGCTGCGTTCCATTTTGGACTGGGAGGTCGGCTTCCGGCTGCGCAGCGTGCCGGGGATCGTGGAGGTAAACACCTGGGGTGGGTTGCTCAAGACGTACGAGGTGGCTGTAGACCCCGACAAACTCCTCAATTATGGCATCTCCATTAACCGGTTGTTCGAGGCTTTGCGAGAGAACAACGCGAGTACGGGAGGAGGCTACATACTGCACCAGGGGGAGCAGTGGATTATCCGCGGTGAGGGGCTGCTTGGCGGCGGCGACGGTCCACCGGAGGAAGTGCTCGAGGACATCCGAAACATCGTTGTGGACAACAGAGAGGACGGGACGCCCATCTATGTCAAAGACGTCGCCGACGTCCGACTGGCTCCCATGATTCGCCAAGGGGCCGTCACGGCAGACGCGAAGGGCGAGACCGTGATCGGTCTGACGTTGATGCTCTGGGGCGAAAACGGCCGAGCCGTGGTCCAGCGGGTCCGAGAGAAGATCAAAGAAATCCAGGAGTCTCTGCCGCCCGGAGTCGTCATCAAACCTTTTTACGACCGGACGCATATCGTGCGGCGAACCATTCAGACCGTCATCAAGAACCTGACCGAGGGCGGTATCCTGGTCATCTTGGTGCTGCTGTTGCTCCTGGGCAGCCTCCGTGGTGGCTTGATCGTCGCCCTGGCGATTCCCATATCCATGCTCGGCGCGTTCGTGGGCATGCTTTACGCTGGCTACGCGGGGAACCTGATGAGCTTGGGGGCGATCGACTTCGGGCTGATCGTCGACGGCTCGGTCGTGATGATCGAAAACCTGGTCCGCCGGGTGGCCGAGCACCAGAAACAGCACGGGACGAAAGCGCCGATGAGCCTTGTTGCGGAAGCCTGCAAGCAGGTCGGACGCCCCGTGGTTTTCGGTGTCGGCATCATCATTGTGGTCTACCTTCCCATCTTTGCTTTGGGCGGAGTCGAAGGAAAGATGTTCCGTCCTATGGCATTCACCGTGGTCTGCGCCTTGGTGACCTCGCTCATCCTTGCTCTTACGCTCATGCCGGTGCTCGGCTCGATCGCCCTGCGGTCCGGAGTGAGCGAGCGCGAAACGTTCCTGGTACGGTGGGCCAAACGGCTGTACCGACCAATTCTCGATAAGGCGATGAGCCACCCCGCTTTCACCTTTGGCAGCGCCGTCGCCCTCTTTGCCGTCAGCGTTTGGCTGGCCACGGGGCTGGGAGCGACGTTCATCCCGAAGCTCGACGAGGGTGACATTGCCTTGCAAGCGTGGCGTGTTCCCAGCTGCTCCGTCGACCAGGCGGTCGAAAGCAACACGCAGATCGAGAAAGTGCTTACCCAGTTCCCCGAAGTCAAGACGGTCGTGTCGCGGTCTGGCCGCGCAGAGCTGGCTACCGATCCCCACGGTGTCGAAATCAGTGACACCTACGTGATTCTGGAAGAGCAGGAGCACCTGTCGCCCCTGGAGTGGCCGTTGGCTTGGCTGGGCCTGATCCGTTGGCCCGAAGACAAGTGGCCAACTAACAACAGTCCCGAGAACATTTACAAGGTTCTGGTCAAAGTCCACTCCGTGATGACCGGCCAGGATCCGTTGCCGGAGTCCGTGAAAGCCCGACTCCGTAAACGAGCCGAAGAAATCTACAAGGGGTTCGAAGAAAACAATCTGACCTTCGAAAAAGACCAGCTCATTTACGTCATGAACCAACTGCTCACCGAGTACGTCCCGGCCAACACCTACAGCTTTACGCAACCAATCGAGCTCCGTTTCCAAGAGCTGATCGCTGGTGTCCGAAGCGACATTGGGATCAGCCTTTATGGACCGGATCTGAACGTGTTGAAGGAATACGGCGACCGTATTGCAGAGGTTATCCGACAAGTGCCGGGAGCGTCGGAGGTGCGGCCGCAGGAAATCGCTGGATTGCCGAACGTGCGGATCAAAATCAACCGTCAAGCTATTGCCCGATACGGAATCAATGTGTCTGACGTGCTGGATGCGATCCGAGCTTTGAAGGGCGCCGTGGTCGGTCAAGTGCTGGAGGGCCAGCCGAGGTATTTTGTGCAGGTGCGATTCGCCCCGGAATGGCGAGACAGCGTCGAGAAATTGAAGTATCTGAAAATCTCGGACCCGATGGGGCGCCAGATTCCCTTGGACCAGTTGGTCGACATCTCGGTGGAGCGGGGACCGGCGTTGATTACACGAAAAGACATTGCGAGACGGCTGTTGATCGAAGCGAACGTCCGTGGGCGAGACATCGCGAGCTTCGTGTTCGACGCCCAGCGGGCCGTGAAGGAGAAAGTGCATCTGCCGCCCGGCTACTACCTGACCTGGGGCGGCCAGTTCAAGAACCTGCAAGAGGCGACGCAGCGTCTGGCGATTGCTGTCCCGATTTCGCTGTTCCTGATTTTCGCTCTGCTCTATACGACGTTCAATTCGCTCCGACCAGCCCTGCTCATCTACTTGAACGTACCGATGGCCGCGACAGGCGGAATTCTGGCACTCTGGCTGCGTGGGATGCCGTTTTCGATCTCCGCGGGCGTCGGGTTCATCGCGTTGTTCGGCGTTGCGGTCTTGAATGGGCTGGTCCTGGTTGAATACATCTTGGAGCTGCGTCGGGCAGGTATGCCGACGAATCAAGCGGCGTTTGAAGGTGCGTTGCTGCGAATGAGACCGGTGTTGATGACGGCGCTGGTGGCCAGCCTCGGTTTCTTCCCGATGGCTGTCTCGGAGACGGCCGGGGCAGAGGTCCAGCGTCCGTTGGCTACCGTGGTGATTGGCGGGCTAATCACGTCCACGCTTCTGACGTTGGTTGTTCTGCCGGCGGTGTATCGTTGGTTCGAGCCGAAGATGGTGGAGGTGGAAGTGTAACGCGACGCGATGCTGGAATCGCCAGAGGCGGCGGCCTCGGAGCGGCGAACGAGCGCTGGGTGGTGCTCGGTCGCACGGGCTGTGGGTTGTCGGTAAAAGGGTGGTCAGTTGGGGGGACGGCTTCGAGCGGACGGGAGGCGGCGGGTCTGGAGGAACCGGGGAGTGCGGAGGGTGCGCGCGGGCAGACGGCCTGCCAACACAGCGAATGGACGTGCTGGCCGCGTTCGTCGGCGCGAGACGGGCGGGCACGCCTGGAATTCTGCCGAGTCTGTCGGTCGGACCGTCGATCCGGAACATGGTCGTGAGGTGCGCGGAGGAGTGGGAGGACTTGTCATGAAAGAAGTGAAGGCCATTTTTCAGCCGTTTCGCCTGGCCGAAGTCTTGCGGGGACTGCAAGAGATCGACGGGCTGCCGGCGGCCACGGTTTCCGAGGTTCGAGGCTTTAGCGTAGTTCACCCGGAGTACGAGCCGCGAGTGAAAACGAAGCTGGAGATCATGGTTCCGGACGAGCTCGTGGAGCCGGTGGTCGAGGCCATTCGGCGGCACGCTCACACCGGCAACCCCGGCGACGGTCGAATCTTTGTGATCGACATTGTCGAAACGGTCAAGATTCGGACGGGCGAGCGAGACACGGCGCATTGAGCGAATGTGGGCGAGAGCTTTTCAGCAGCGTCTGGACCTCCGGGCACGAGGCCCCGTCAAGCTCAGCCCTAAAAAGACGGTCAAGTTCCGCCGCTCAGTCGCGTCAGTTCATCGCGCACGTAGTCCAGCCGCCGTTCCACCAAACCATGGTTGCTGTTCCACGGCTGGGGAAACAGAATTGCGTGGCCACCGTTCAGGCGGAAGCGGCTGACGTTTTCGTCCGAGTCGTCGATGAGCACCACGTCTGGACGGGCACACAAGTGCTTGGGCGGCCCGATCAGGTAGTCGCGGAAGGCTGGGCCAAACCTTTTCTGCAACCAGCGAAGCTTGCCGCTGAGCGATTCGGGCTGACTCGATGGCGATGAGAGAATCGTAAATGGTGCGAATTGCGCGACGAGACCGAGCAGTTCGTCCACCCACGGATAAGCCTCCAGCTCGGCCCAAAACCGTTCGCCTTCCCGAGCGATTCGGCCCCAAAGCTCGGCCGGCTCCATTCGCAGTGCCTGCGGCATGTCCCAAACGCCGGGCGGCCACGACTGCAAAGCCTCTTCGCGGCCCAGCAGCCTCAACATCGCCCCCACGAAATCCGTCAGCACGCCGTCCATGTCGAGGAAGACGCGTTCGATCCGTCCCCCTGTCATCCTTCCAGCGGCACCTTTGTGTGTTTGAAGTGCTCGTTGCCGCGAACGTGTGATTCGGCGGCGGCACGCCGAGGAGAACACGATGGAGTCAGCGTCCGAACGGGCCCGGCTCGATCGATCGCACTCGCGGCGTGCCCGCTCCGCTCGCGCCCTGCAAGACTTCGGCCAGCGCCAGCCGGGGGCTCACGGCGGTTGACCGATCTCTGTCCGGCCATCTCCTGTCGGGCTACGGTACGGTCGGCTGACTAACCCGCCGACGCGGCAAGGCCGCGTCGAGACCATCCGAAGCGGTCGCTTCCAGTCCGTCGGCTCGAGCGTTCCGGCTCGGCCGCGGGGAGGTAGTTTAGCGTCTGAGCAGTCACCGCAACACGGCCGTTGGTACAATGCGTGTGCACGCGTCGTCTCGATCCGATCTAGGCGTGGGGGCGACGGCTGAGCAACTTCTTTTCTATCTCGCTAGCCGCTTTGGTTGAGGAGAGGAGGCCATGTTGCACCAGAGCCCGTCTTACAGCATTACCATTCGGTTGCGGTACCCGGACCGGCCGGGGCAGTTGGGGATCATCACGTCGGCGATCGGGGAGGTCGAAGGATCGATCGGCGCGGTGGACATCGTCGACGTTCGCCGAGACACGATTATGCGTGACATCACTGTTTACGCGGCGAACGAAGAGCACTCCGAGCGGATCGTGGAGCGGCTGCGGCAACTGGAGGGGGTCGAGGTCGTCAAGGTTTCGGACCGAACCTTCCTGATGCATTTGGGCGGCAAGATCGAGGTCACTTCGAAGGTGCCGGTCAAGACGCGGGACGACTTGTCGATGGCCTACACGCCAGGTGTGGCTCGAGTTTGCCGTGCCATCCACGCGGATCCTGACGCTTCGTTCAACCTGACCATTCGCCGCAACACGGTGGCGGTCGTTTCGGACGGCTCGGCCGTCTTAGGGCTCGGCAACATTGGC
>CAYSAG010000085.1:0-17288 GCA_964428935.1 uncultured Planctomycetaceae bacterium
CGACGGAACAAAGGAAGCCACGAACGTGGCCCTGGCGTGCGAACTGCCGGAAGGGGTGGAGCTGGTCGGTGCGAAAGGCGCGACGCCGTACAAGTTGCAAGAACGCACCGTCCAGTTTCAGCCGCTCCCGGCCTTGCCGCCCGGCAAGACCGCCTTGTTCCGCTTGCAAGTGCGAGGCACGGCGGCTGGCACGCACCGGTTGCGAGCACAGATTTCCAGCGACAGCGTCGAGGCACCGCTGGTTGTCGACGAGCTGACGAAGTTCTACTCCGAGTAAACGCAGCTCTGGACACCGACCCGTTTCCCGCTCGCGGCTGAGCCACGGACGGTTCGAGCCGAGGCGGGGAGCAGGAACACCCGAGTCGTTCTCTCCTTCCGGCGACTCGGGTGTTTCTTTTTGTCCGTCTGCCGTCCAGCCCTCGGCGTGGACCGTGCCGTGCCGCCGACCAAACGGGACGGACGCCCGTCGAACGAGACGACGGCCTCCGCGGAGCGCCGCACCGCCGAGCACGTGAGAAGTTCACCCTGAAGCGTCGACACGCACGCTTCCAACAACTGCGGCAGCAGACCCGCCAACCGCTCACGGCAGAGCGGAAAACGGCCACCGGCTGGCAAGCGCGGGCTGCTCTTCGCAGAATGGTTAGGTGCTCGCCCGCCGCACTGGAACGGCGCGGCCGAAAGCCGGGCCGGCGGTCGAGAGCCTTCGCCAATTCAGCCCGAACCGAGCCGGCGACGCCGGACGAACCTGCCTCGACGCACTCGGTCGGTCCCGAACGTTCGCTCCGAGAATGGGAGGAGCCGCGAATGAGACGCACCGTACGACGTGGGTCGTTCGTCGAGAGCTTCGTGTGGGGCAGCCCGCTGCAGACTCTTCTCGCCGGGCGGCGTCGGCCGTTCGGTGTTGCAAGAGCGTGGCTGAGCGGAGCGGTGTGTCTGGCAGTGGCCCTTTGGTTCTGCGGGCCGGCTTGGGCGGAGACGGAATTGCAACCGGAGGACCCGGCCTCGTTTTTTGTCGAGCCGGGGAAGGTCGCTGTGCTGCGGTTCCGTGTGCGGGGCGGGCGTCCGAGCGACGGTCTTCGCTACGTCGTCCGAGACTACACCGGCCGCCAGACGGACGCGGGCGAAGCGGCCTGGACGGACGACGGAACGGCCGAGGTGCGTCTGCGGTTGCCGGTTGGGTACTACGACCTGGACTTTTCGTCGGTGGGTCAGCGGTTCGGTGTGGCGTCGCTGCCTCGCTTTGAGGGCCGTCGTGACCCGTTCTTCGCCGTGGACGCCGCCTCGTCGTGGCTCGTCAAAGACGACCGGGTTCGCGAAGCGTTGGCCGCGAACCTGCGACGCTGCGGCATTGGAATGGCCCGCGAAAGGCTGCGGTGGGCGGAAATCAGCCCGAGCCCGGGCGTCTGGCACTGGGACGCCGCTCACCGAAACGAGCGGCTGCGACGGACGTACGCCGCGCACGACGTCGCTGTGCTCGAAATGTTCCACGACGCGCCGCCGTGGCTCGGCCTGACCGCTCGCTACCCGTCCGACTTGGTTCGAACCGCTCGGCAGTGGCAGCAAATTGCTCGACGCTGGAGCCACTTGTGGGGAGCCCTGGAAGTTTGGAACGAGCCGGACATTTTCTTCGGCGGCAACTTGCCCGCCGACCAGTACGTGGCCGTGGTCCGAGCCGTTGCGGCCGGGGCTCGCCGCGCCAGCCCCAAGACGCCCATTGTCGGAGGCGTGTTCGCCCACTACGACCCGACCTACCTTGAAACAGCCGCGAACAACGGGCTGCTGGAACTGGTCGACGTCGTCAGTTTCCACACGTACGCGCACGCACCTCAGGTGGAAGGGCTGGTCGCTCGGTACCGCGACTGGCTGGTCGCTCACGGACACCCCAACAAGCCCCTTTGGATTACCGAGTGCGGTCGACCGTGGAAACGGGGACCGGACCGGCCGCCGGTCGACCAAGACGCCGCCAGCGCGCTGGACATTGTGGCGAAGGTGGTCGAGGCGCGAGCGTGCGGGGTCGAGCGGCACTTTCCGTTCGTTTACCCGTTTTACGAAGAAAGAGAGAACAACTTCGGGCTCATGGGTCGGCAGGCCACACCGCTCCGGTCCATGGCCGCCTACGCTCAAGCCGTCCGCGTCCTCGCCCACACCGAGTACCTGGGCGACCTGGTCCTTCCGACCTCGGCCGTGCAACGGGCTCGCGTGTTCGCCAGCGGCTCGCAGGCAGTCGCCGTTCTTTACACGGGCCGAGTGGCGCCGAACGGCCAGGTTGCGCTGCCGGTTCAGCCGTTGCGAGCGGAAGGAGCAGACGGTCGGGCGCTGACGGTCAACGCTTCCGGCGCTGTTCCCGTTCCAGACGGTCTGACCTACGTCTGGTTGGACCGTCGACGACTGACCGGCCACCTGCGCACCGACACCAACGCCAAGCGGCTTTGGCGGTTGGGACGGTCCCGCTCGTCCGGCCAGCCGGCGCGACGACCGACGTCCACCGACCACGCCGCGCCAGCCCGGCAAGTGGTGCTTCGTCTGGACTTCGACGGTCAGTCCCTGCGGCCAAACTCGCACGGCTACCAGGTTGCTGCCGAGGCCGTTTCGCGTCTCCGGTTGCCCGTGCAGGCCTTCAACCTGGACGACCGCCCGCACCGACTGACCCTGACGCTGCCGGCGGACGTGACGCTGGTGGAGGGCCAGCGCCGTCAAAGCTGCTCGTTGCCACCGAACAGTTCAGCCGGGGTCGCGTGGACGGTCGACGTCCGCCGACTGCTGAAAGCGGGCCGAGAGGGAGCCGTGTCGTTTCGAGTCGCCGTCGACTGCGACGGGCGGCCGACCACGCCGCTGGTCTTCCGCCTCAGTCTTTCCGGCCAGCAGTGACAACCAACCGAACACGGAACACCGCAGTTGGGGAGGATTCCGCCATGCAACGTTCAGCCTTTCCTTGGCCAAACGGACGCCCGTTGGCCGTGGCGTTGACAGCAGTCGCGGTTGCCGGCTTGGTTTGCGTTTCGGACGGTCGCTGTGCCGAGTCTGCGCGAACCAGCTGGGTCAACGCCGTCCAGGCCGGTGCCGTCCCGGACGGCGAGACGGTCAACACCGAATCTCTGCAAAAGGCCATTGACCGCTTGGCCGCTTCCGGCGGAGGAACGCTTTACTTCCCTGCCGGACGCTACCGGACCGGCACGTTGGTTCTGCGGTCTCACGTCACACTGCGGCTCGACTCCGGCGCCGTCCTGCTGGGCAGCACCGACCTGTCGGACTACCCGGACCACGTACCCGCCTACCGGTCCTACACCGACAACTACACGTGCAAGTCGTTGCTCTACGCAGAGGGGGCAGAGAACATTGCCATTGTCGGCCGAGGCACCATTGACGGACAGGGCACGGCGTTTTCGGGGCCGTTCAAGCGCCGGCCGTACTTGATTCGTCTGATTGAGTGCCGCAACGTGACGCTGCGCGACGTCACGCTACAGTGGTCCCCCATGTGGACGTTGCACTTGTTGGCGTGCGAAGACGTCGTCGTCGACGGGCTGCGCATTCAGACCGTCCCACCCATCAACCGCAACAACGACGGAATCGACGTCGACAGTTGCTGGAACGTGCGAATCGCCAACTGCCTGGTCCGGACGCAGGACGACGCCATTGTGTTGAAAAGCACCTCGCCGCGTCCGTGTCGGAACGTCACCATCACCAACTGCGTGCTCAGCAGCCGGGCCAACGCCTTCAAATTGGGGACCGAGTCGGTGGGCGGTTTTCAGAACGTGGTGTTGAGCAACACGGTCATTTACGACACCGGGTTTTGCGGGCTGGCGTTGGAGCTGGTCGACGGCGGCGTGTTCGACCAAGTCAGCATTTCGAACGTGGTCATGCGAAAGGTTCGCAGCGCAGCCATTTTCATTCGGTTGGGGAACCGAGCCCGACCGTGGTGGGTGCCGCGGCCGGGGGACAAGCCCGAAGACGAACCGCCGCGGCCCGGAATGGGTTCTCTGCAGAACATTCTGATTTCCAACGTGCAGGCGACGGACATCGGTCCGTACGGCTGCTCCATTACCGGCATTCCGGGACACCCGGTCCGGAACGTGACGTTGAGGAACGTTCGCATGCAGTTCGTGGGCGGCGGTACAGCCGAAGAGGCGAAACGGTTGGACGTGCCCGAACGGGAAGACGCTTACCCCGAGTGTCGCATGTTCGGTCGGCTTCCGGCCTACGGGTTCTACTGTCGGCACGTTGAGGGGCTGACGCTGCGAGACCTGCAGCTGCGACTGGCCAAGGAGGATGCTCGCCCGCCGCTGGTGTTGGACGACGTCCGTCAGGCCGAAATTTCGGGGCTGTCAGTGCAGGTGTCGGACTCGGCGGACTGTGCCGTTCGCGTTCGGCAGGTCGACCAGCTGACGCTGCGAGCCACCCGCCCGCCCACACCGCTGGACCGACTGCTCTCGAAGTTCGGGCCGTGCGGTCGGGTGACCGTTGTGCCGTAGAGAGTCAGCCGAGGAGACCGCGGGTCGTAAGAAAAGACCGCTTGGTCTTCTTGCCGTTTGTGGGCGCGTCGCTGGAGCCCGGCAGTCCTGAGGCTCCAGCGAACGCGAGCAGTCGGTTTGTCTGTTTCTCCGAGCCTTCAGTCCGTCCAGCGCCGGCACGCGCCCTACTTGCGCTGCAGGTCCGAAGGGTCGTCGCACCAGGTCAACTTGAACCGCGGCCATTTGGACCGTTCCGGGCCTTTCTGTCTCCAGACGTACTCGCATTCAATGAGGTCCGAGAAGGCGAATTCGGGAAAGCACATCAGGAACGCCGTAATGCGACGAAGAGCGGACTCGCTGGCAAGCGGCTTTCTCTCAAAACCCTTGCAGCGGAACACCGACGGATACGCGGCTGGCCCAGCGATCGGCCAGCGGTGCGTTTCAATGGCGTCCAGGTCGACGAAGGGAATGTCGCAGGCTTCACAGTAGTACAAGGAGGTCCCCACGACCAAATCAAATGAGTCGGGCGAGCCTGCTGCTTCCAGAAAGGCGAGGGCGTTTTCGAGGTTGTGCCAAAAATGCACGCCCACGATGATTCCTCCGCCGCCCAGAATCGTTGCGTACCACGGCTCGGCCTGCCCTTCGAAATCGACTCGAATGAGCACTTCGTCGGGCACCGCTCTCCACGGCGCCGCGCTGTAGTAGTCAGCGGCGGCGCAGAAAAACTGCTCCAGCAGGTCCGGGTCAACGCCGCGAATGGACGTCACGCTCGTGGTCAGCCCGAGCTGTCGGTCTGCGTCACTCAAAATTTTCCGCCGGAACCGCTCCACGAGGGGCCGTTGGTCAACCACACACTCGACGCCGACCCGCCTCAAATCCGCGACGACTTGCTTTCGAGTTTTTCTGTCCGAGACCACCACCCGCCGGGGACGGCGCGGCTTGCCCGTTTTGGGAAGCAACATGGCTTCCAGAAGCGCCCGAAGCACGTAGTTGTCGTCCGTTTTGGTCGGCGCGACCCGCGAGTGGACCGGCTGCCTGGAGCGTTGTCGTAAGACGGCGACCATGGGAGGTCGAATCTTGTTGCCCTCTTCGTCTTCGACCCAGCCCGGGGCGGGAAACTCGGCCACGACCCACTCTTCGGATTCACTTTGCGGCAACGAGGCGACTCGCTCCAGTGCCTCCTTCGGGTCGCCGACCGTGCCCTTCAATTGGGCAAGGCGCTCCGTTTTTTCGGCCACTCGGTCGACTGCTGGCAAAGAGTCGACCAGTTGGCATTCGACACCAACGCTGTGCAGTTTGGCGTCCAGAACGCGGTGCAGTTCTGGGTCGGCCACACACACTTCGGCCGGCCAGCACGCGGGACCCTGGGCAGCAGGCCCTTCAGCTGCCTCCTGAAGAACGCTCCACACGTCTTCCGGGTCAGGCTTTTCGGGAAACGCTTCGAAGTGACAAGGAAAGCCAGTCTGGCCGTCACACACGAAAACCTGCCACACTTCCTCGTCGTCCACCTCGTCCGACCAAAACGGCCGACCCAGCCGGACGCCGACTTCCCAGACGACCTCGCGTTGAAGCAGAACGGGCGGCTTCCCTTCGAGCGAGCGCGGCTCTGTCTGTTTTTCGCCAGCGTCCGATCCGCTTCGTTCTTCAACACGCTCACGCAGCCAGCTCAACGCGTCTTCATTCGCCTGCCACGCCGCCAGGTTCAACAGAACGTACATGCGGGCGCGTACTTCACGCCTGGAGACCAGATTCTCGCCGACGTCTCCAAGGTCGGCCGGCGGGTCCAGAAGCAGCTCGGCCACAGACGGTTCGAAGTCGAGGGCTTCGTCCAGCAGGGCCCGAGACCGCTCGCAGTCACCGTCTTCCAAGAACGCGAGAAACGCTCGGTGGTAGAGCCAATGGACGTCCCGCTCGTCCCGGTAAGCCTCCAGCAATTCCTTCAATTCCTCGTGCCGCTTCTCACGCAGCAAGAAGGCGGCCAGCAGGAACCGGGCGTTGAACCGGTCGGATTGGTCCAAACGGAGGGCCTCACGGCAAGCGTCGATGGCTTCTACTGTGCGTCCCGAACAGCCCAACGCCGTCGCCAAGGACAGAAACACCACCAAGTACAACTCGGTGTCTTTGGTGTCGCCGAACCGACCCACCAGACGCTCGAAGTCGTCGCCGATTGCTTCCCGAGTCGCCTCGACCAACACCCTGCAGGCTTCCAAAGCAGCCTCCCACGACGGAACCTTTCCGCCCAGGACCGTGTAGTCGTGGTCGGAACCGGCACTGCTGGAGGCACTCGCGGTTGAAAGGTGTTCGGTCAGAAACCGCGCACCAGTTTCGGCACCAGCTTCCGGAAGCCTGGGGCCTAGGTTCTCAGCCGCTGCGTCCGTCAAGAGCAGGTCGCACGGTGGACGGCGTTCGATTGCAGAGAGAATGTCACCGGGACTTGAGTGAGTCCGAGAGGACTGGTTCGCAGAGGCCGGCCGGCTGGCCTGCTTCCCTGCTGTTTTCCGACCCTTTGAGCGTTCTCGCTTCTTGCCCATTGCGTTCCTCCTGCTTTTCGTCCGTTGCGTTCCTTCTTCCGCGAAATTCCTTTTCGCCCGCACGGCACCGCTGCCCAAAGGCACAGCCGGACGGGAAAAACGAAGGAAACCGACCTGGCAAATGCCGTCCACACCGATTCCGCTCCCGGAGCAATGGCCTCCACCAGCCGATCGGCGGCCGACCTCCAGCGTCGGTCCCCCTGTCTGCCGAGCGAAAGAATAAGTCGGTCAGAGAGAGTTTGCCACCCTTTTTTGTGGAAATGCCGGCTCGAGCCGACGAGTTGGCACCTGTCGGCTCGCTTGCGTGGCCCGGGACTTCGTCTGCATTTTCTTCGGCACTCGCCGGTCTAGACGTTGTCGCGGCGCCCAATGACCCGCGTCACGAAACACACCTGCCGACGCGGCCACGACGAAGGACGGCCGCCCAATTCCCCAAGTCCCTCTCTCAGCCGAAACCCGGCAGTTGCTCACGCCACCGTTCGCGGTTCCCGCTGTCGCGGAGCGGCGAAAGGAGCTTGCGAGGTCGCCGGTGTCTTCGCCTGGGCCCCGGGGCGACTTGACCACGCGCGCTCAGCCGGCCGCCTCCTGCCTCAAAGCCTCGAGCACCTGGGCGGGGTGGTCGGCGGCTTTTGTCACGCGTTTCCAGTGCCGACGGACTTTTCCGTCCGGACCAATCCAGACGGTCGACCGAATGACGCCCACGGTCTTTCGTCCGCACACCACCTTCTCGCCGTAGGCCTCGTACTTCGTCAGCACTTTCTTCTCCGGGTCCGACAGCAAGACGAACGGCAAGTCGTGCTGACAGGCGAATTTCTCGTGCGACTCCGGCCCGTCGGGCGAAACGCCAACCACCACCGCGTTCAGCTTTTCGAACTCCTTGTGCAAGTCCCGAAAGCTTTGGGCTTCCTTCGTGCACCCCGGTGTGTTGTCCTTTGGGTAGAAGTAGAGAATGACGTGCTTGCCGGCAAAGTCCTTCAACGAGACTTTGCGACCGTTGGCGTCTTTCAACGTGAAGGCCGGTGCTTTGGCTCCTTCTTTGACGGGCATTGCTAGACTCCTCTGTTTGGTTCGAACCAACGACAGGACGGACGGGCTGGTGCTTCAGACGTCGGGAGCAGCAACCGGCTGCTGCGTCGCGACGCAGCTCCGACCGAGGCTCCCACACGGCCACCGGCTTCACACCGTGGACCGGCGTGGCTCGCCGCCGTCGCCCGCTTCGACGCGTCCGGCCGAAGGTCAACGCAGCGACTGCAAGTAGGCCAGCAGGTCGCGCAACTCGTCCGGCGTCAGAAGCTGGTCCAGCCCTTTTGGCATGATGGACGTGTTCGACTCCTTGACAATTTCGACGTCGCTTTTGGAAATGCGAATTTCGTCCAGCTCCGACGTTCGCAGGTACAAGGCATCGCCGGTCTCGCGGGTAATCAGTCCAGAGACGACGCGTCCGTCGATTGTCACGACGGTGTAAGGTCGGTAGCCCCGAGCGAACGTGGCACTGGGGAAGACGACCGACTCGAGCAAGTCTTGGCCTGTGCGAACGGCTCCAATGGTGGTCAAGTCCGGCCCGACGGCCGCGCCCTGTCCGGCGACGGAGTGGCACTTGGAGCAGGCGGCTTTGGTCGAAAAGAACACTTCTTCTCCCCGGTCCGGGTCGCCACCTTTCAGCAACGGCAGCAGTTGCTGCAACCGGGCCGTTCGTTGGGTTGTGTCGGAGCCGAGCTGTTTCAGCAGCGGCCCGGCCGCTCGACGCACCGACTCCGGGTAGACTTGCAGCAGCCGCTCCAATTCGTCGCCCGAAACGTACGGAACGGCCGACTGTTTCAAGGCCTCCAGCAAAGCCAGTCCGACCTTCTGCGAGTAGGGAGCTGGCGGAGCCGGCGTCGCCCGTCCGTTCGACGAACCACCCGACAGCCCGTCGGGTGAGAAGGCTCGCAAAAGAACCGGCGCGACGACCGGCCCGGCAACGTTCAGCGAGTCGGCCAGTGTCAGCAGTTGCCTTTCCGTCAGCGGAGCGGCCGCCAGCGTCCGAGCAGCCGCTAGTTGCAGCAGCGGTTGGTCGAAGGTGGTCGCTCGCAGCAGGAGGAACTGGAAGTCATTGTCCGCCAGCCGCTCCAACCGTTTCACCACGGCGGCCAGCGCCTGCACTCGCAGCTCTTCCGGCTGAACCTCGCTTCGAGCCAGCGTCAGCAACTGTTGGTCGAACTGGCTCAGTTGTCGGTCGCGAATGTTTCGAACGGCCTGCAGCCGGACGGCTCGGTCCGGGTAAGCCAAGCTGTCGCGCAGGGCGTCCAGCCACGCCTTTGGAAGCGGTCGCACCGACGCCCGACCAATGGCCTCCAGCAGCAACACGCGGGTCGCCGTGGGAAGGTCTTTGCGTTTGAGCGCGTCGGCCACCAGTCGTTGAATTTTCGGGTCGCCGGCTTGGGCGGCAATGAAGCCACGCAACACAACGGCCTGCTCCTCGCTCAGCTCGGACTGTCTCAGCCACTGGCTGAGCAGTTGAAGCGTTTCGCCGGCCCAACCCGGACGCGCGGCAATGATTTTCAAGGCCTGCTTTTGTAGCTGCTGGTCGTCGGTGTCGAGCAGGGGAGCGACCATTTCGCGCGTGAGGTTTCCGCCGTCCATTTGGTCCAAAGCCACCAAGGCCGCCCGTCGCACGTCGGGGTTCGAGTCGCGGAGGAACGGGACCGTGGCGTCGCGGTCGGCCATTCGAATCAACGCGTAGACCAAAGCGTGTTCGAGGAACCGGTCGGTGACGCCCTTGCGTACGCTTTCGAACAGGCTTTGCACGGCCGCGTGGACGGTCTGAGCGTCACGGTTGTCTTTGCCGCGGAGCGGCCGGCCAGCCTTCGACGCCGACACCGGGGCAGCCGTCGTCTTCCGACGCAGCTCGTCCTCTCGGACTCGCTGCCGGAACCGGCTGGCTCGCGGCCGGTAGCCCGCCTCGAGGATTCGCCCCAACGCTGTCGCGGCTTGACGTCGAACGGGTGGCGTGTCTTCGACCACCATTCGACAAAGCCGGTCCTCGACGCCTCGCAGTCGGTTGGTGCCGACGGCTCGAGCGGCCGCCAGCCGGACGCTCTCGGCCGGGTCGTCCAGCGCCAGCCGCAACGCCGCCAGTCCCAGCTCGGGAGGCTGCATTCGAGCCAGAGCCCAGACGGCGTTGCGTCGAGCTTCGACCGAAAAGCCGCCTGCGGTCTTCGCCGGAGAGTTCTCCACGTCCGTGGACTCAGACGCCACGTCCGCCGCGCGGCTTTCCAGCACGCTTTGCAAGACGGGCACCGCGTCGGCTCCCTGCAAAGCCAACAAGTCCACCGCTCGCTCGCGGACCACCGGACGCGGGTCGTCCAAGAAGCGAACCAGCTCGGCCGCCGCCCGCTGCTCCAGCCGCAGCCGCAGACCGCGTGGGTCTTCGGGCGGCCGAGCGTCCACTCGGCGCACGCGGTAAATGGCTCCCAACACCTCCGGTTTCGCCACTTGCGAGTACGGACAACCGATTCGGAACCAACCGCCCGTGTCAATGACCAGCAGGCTGCCGTCGGCGTCTTCCAGGACGTCGGTGGCGTGAAAGTCTGGGTCGTCGGAAACGAGAAAGTCGTGCTCCTGCGAGCGAAACGTCGCTCCGCTCCGAACCAACACCGACCGCACCACCTTGTGAATGTTGAACTCGGTTGTGAACACGTTGTTTTGGAACTCCGGGCCGAACACCGTCGACCGGTACAGGGTCATGCCCGAGACGGCCACGTGGCCCAGTCGAGCCAGCGGCGGCAGCAGGTCACCCGTGCGTTTGAATTCCGCGACGCACGGCTGGTCGAAGCGTGGGTAGGCGCCGCCGTCGACCCAGTGCACCAGGCAGTCGACGCGCGGGTTGCTCAGGAAAATGTTCGCGCAACCGACCATTTCCCCTTCGGGCGTGAAGTCGACCTCGACGGGGTTGTCCAGGCCGCCACCGCAGAAGACTTCCACGTCGGTCCCGTCGGGGCGGCAGGAAAAAATTCGAGCGGCCAGGCCCTCGCTCCAGGTTCGGCCGTCTTCCGCGAACCGGTGTCCGTGCCGGCCGTCGCACCAGTAAATTCGTCCGCACGGCCCCAAGAAGCAGCCGTGAACACTGGCGGCGTTCCCCGAAAAGCCAAAACTGCCGACCAGGACCTCGCGGCGGTCGGCCACGCCGTCGTCGTCCGTGTCTTGCAACCGCCAAATGTAAGGTGGGCTGGCCACGTACAGCGCTCCGCGGTACCACACGCCTCCCATGGGAAAAGTCATTCGGTCTGCGAAGACCGTCCTGCGGTCGAAGCGTCCGTCGCCGTCCGTGTCTTCCAGCCGCAGAATCGAATTGGGCAACCGCCGCAGCAGCTCGTCGGCCTTCAAGTTCAAACCGGCGCTCTCGCCGACGTACAGCCGTCCGCGGTCGTCGAAACAAGCCATCATTGGGTAGCGGACCAGCGGCGGCTCGGCCGCCACCTCCACCACAAACCCCTCCGGTACACGCGGCAGCTTGCTCTCCGGCCACGCCGGAGAAGGCTGCAGGAATGTCCCCACAAGAAAAGCCGCTGACACGACGACACACCTAGTCAAGCGACGTGCGCAGAAGAGACAGGTCGTCATTGGTCGCACACTCCGAAAAGAGAACCGAAATGTTCGCTCAAGCGGTCGAGCCCCGGGGACTTTGCCGCGGGACGAAGCTTTGAGGAGCTGTCCGACGTGGCCCGACCCACGGTCTTTTCTCCGCGACCGGGTCTCTCAGCTTGCCAAATCCGCGCGGCCCTCGCCAGTCAGCGGTCGACGCAGCGGCGGCCGCCCAGCGACGCACGGACCACGCACGTCTGCAAGAACGTGCCAAGACGGGGCGGCAAAGAAACGGCAGAGCCGCGACAATTGCCGCGAACGCTGCACCTCGTCCGGGAAACGCCGTCGTCGCCGTCGGCGCCGTTTGACCGCGGAGCGAACGTGGTCCAGTGTTGGAGATGGGGCGGAGCGCCTTCGGCTTGAGCCAGCTCGGCGGTGCCGCTTTTGCCCCTGCCACGGGAAAGTCACGCTCCACCGAGGGACGCACTCATGATTCGGCCAATGACTTTGGACGACCTGCCGCTGCTTCCGGCTTTGCACGCGGAGGGCGAGACGCGACCCGAACGGCTTCGACGGGCGGAAGTCGCGTTGGTCCGGCTTTTCCGAAGGCTTTACTTCGACAACCCGTGGCGAGACAGTCGCGTGAGCAGTCTGGTCAGCGAAGACGGCGACGGCCGCATTAACGGAATGATTGGTGTGGTGGGCCGACCGTTTCGTTTCCGCGGCCGGCCAGTCACGGTGGCTGTGTGCAGCGAGCTGTACGTGGAACGGGAAAGCCGTCCGCGAATGGTGGGCGTGCAGTTGCTCAGGGCTTTTCTGCGCGGTCCACAGGACGTGTCGCTGGCGGACATTGCCAACGACGCGTCGCGGGCCATTTGGGAACGTCTGGGAGGCACGACCGCTCCTCTGTACGACCTGAATTGGCTCTACCCGCTTCAGCCAGCTCAGTTTCTTCTGGAAGCCGCTTCGACGACGCCGGTTCGCCGAGCCGTCGCTTGCGTGGCTCGACCAGTGGCCAAAATGGTCGACGGCGTTGTCGGGGTGAGGAAGGTCGTAGCCGCGAGCCGGGGCCGCACCGCGCCTTCGGCCGGCCGACCGGGCGGGGGACGCGGCGGGGCGGTGGAGCTCTGCTGTGAGCCTTTGACGGCCGAGCTTTTCGCCGAGCATTTCTCGCGTCTGACGTCGCGGCACCCGCTGCGTCCCGACTACGACGCCCGGGCGGCTCGCTGGCTTTGGAAACGCCTGGACTTCTTGTGGCGGGACGCCGGTCCCAGCCGTTCGGTCGCTCTGCGCGACGCCCGCGGCCGGCTGGTCGGCTGGTACGTTTACCAGGCTCGACGCGGCGGAGTGGCCCGGGTGGCTCAGGTCGTCGCGCAAAGTCACTGGACCGGCCCGGTGCTGGACCACTTGTTTGAAGACGCTCGCCGACGCGGAGCCGTGGCCGTGCTGGGGCGGCTACAACCGGAACTGCTGCGCGACCTGCTGGACCGCGGCTGTCTGTTTCGTCCCCGCCGACGTTTCACGCTGGTCCATTCGCGAGACGCCGAACTGCTGGACGCTTTTCGTCGCGGCGAGGCCTTCCTGTCGTTGCTGGAAGGCGAAGCGGTGCTCGACGTTTGGAACCAGCCCGAGCGGGCGTTGGCCGAGCTGCTGAAGGAAGAACCGGAGGGCGTGGTCGGAGCCAGACAGTCACGTCCGACGGTGCAACCGAAAGGCCAGCCCGAGGGTCCGGCTGAAGAGGCCTGCTCGGGCCAGCCCGAAACGCCACCTTCCGTCCCGCTCACTCCTTGACCTTCACCCCCTCCAGCCAGTCCAGCCTCTGGACCTGCCGGTGAATGACCCACTGAGCCAGTAGGACGAAAACGAACGCCAGCACGACCGTCACTCCCACGACCGGCAGTCGGACGACAACCGGCATGCGGTAAAGCTCCGAATCGTACGCCTGGGCAATGGCGTGCACGGAGAACAGTCCCAGCGGAAAAGACAACAGCGTGCCGAAAACGAACGTGACGAGCGTCTGGTGGAACAACATGGCCGAAATTTCCCACGGCTGGTAGCCTAGCAGCCGAAGCGTCGAGATTTCTCGCATTCGGTCGCTAATCTCAATCAGCGCCCAGTTCACCGTGCTTCCGAACCCAATGGCTCCGGCAAACAGGACCATCAGTCCAATGGAAATGACGGTGGTCTCGACCAGCATTTGCTCAATGTTGCGTCGCGCTTCGGCACGGACAGACAGTCCGCGCACGCCGGGCAGCTTTTTGACGTACTTGTAGAAGCTCGGCAACTCCGAGTAGTCGACCAGCAGTTGCGCCGAGTTGAGCGCTGCGTACTCGCCGACCAACGAGCACAGGTAGCGGCGGTCGGCGTAGCAGTCCATTCCCAGGTAGGTTTCGACCACAGCCGCCACCCGGGCGCGAACGGTGCGTTGGCGTCCTCGCACCGGTGTCAGCTCGAGCGTCTGGCCCGGTCGAACGTGGAGCAGCTCCGCCAGTTTTCGCGACAGGACCAACCCCTGCCGCGGAATGCGGACGGGCCGGCCGTCCTCTTGCACGGGGGTCGTCAACCGGTGACGCCGAGGCAGTCCGACGACGGCAAGGCGTCGGCTGAAGCGGCCGTTCCGCAAGTCACAGGCCATTGCGAACAGCGGCTCGGCGTAGTCCACGCCTGGCAGCCGCTCGACTTCGTAAAGAGCCGACGCGGGCATTTCGTCCTGTAAGGTCAAATCAACGTCGGCGTGCAAGACCCGCTCGAACTGGAAGTCCAACAGAAAGAAGAACGAGTCGTACATGACCAGTGCCATGAAAATGATTGAAATGGACAGCGCGGTCGCCACAATGGACGTCGTTGTTCGCAGCGGGTTTCGCAAAAGGTTGCGAATGGCCCAGCGAGTCCGAAAGGCCAACAAGTGCCAGACGCAAGCCAGACGCTGCAACAAGGCCGGCGCGGCCCACTCCGGCGGTCGAGGCCGCATGGCTTCGGCCGGCTGCAGCCGCAACACCTTCGACACCCCGTGCAGCGAACCAAGCAACGCGAAAGTCAAGCTGACCAAAAGGCCCGCCAACATGAGAAGCGGGTACGGCCGCTCCAGAAACTCGGGGAATTGAAAGAAGCTGTGGTAGACCACAATCATGCCGTGCGTCGTGGCGGCTCCCAGAACGCACCCCACCAGTCCTCCAACGGCACCCACCACAAGGCCGAACAGCAAGTAGTGGGCCGTGACTTCGCGGTTCGTGTAGCCCAGGGCTTTGAGCGTGCCAATAATCGTTCGCTGCCGTTGGCACAGCCGAAGCAGGACAATGTTGAGGACCAGGGCGGCCACACCCAAAAAAATGGCCGGCATGACCGTGGCCGTAATGCCCAGCCCTTCGATTTCGTCGGAAAGAAACCGGTGCGACGGCTGGCGGCGTCGCGGAATCTTGTCCAACACACCGTAGGGTTGCAGAACCCGTTCGATTTTCGCGAGCACCTCGTCGACGCTGCCCGCTCGACTAGGCACTAGCCGTCCCACCAGTTCGTTGAAGGCGTCCTGAAAGCCGAGCACTTGCCGAGCGTAGTCCTCCTTCACGTACAAAACGGCGAAGTGCTTCGGGTCCGGCAGAATGTCGCCCGGTCCTCGGACTGCGTACACGTACTCGGGGCTAATGGCCCAACCCACCACCCGAAACGTTTGCCATTTGCGGTTCAGCACGACATGAATGCGGCGGCCGGGCTCCAGGCCGTGCACGCGAGCGAAGGACTCGCTGAGAATGACCTCCTGGTCCGAGTGGTCCGAGAAGCCGCTGCCGCGCGTCAGGCAAATGCCGTTGAGCGTCCGGTCGAAGCCGGTGACGGGAGTTGAAATGAGCCGTCCGGTCAAGGGCTCGACCTCGCCGGGCACGTCGACCACGACGTCGAAAACCACCCGAGCTCGCAGCTCCTGAATTTCTGGAAACCGCTCAATGCGACGCAGGACGCTCAGTGGGGCCTTCTTCACCGGCACCCAGAAGTCGGCGAATCGGTAGCGGCGGTAGTAGGCGTGCTGACTGGCTTTCAGAATTCGCTGGGTGGCTCCAAAGCCGACGAACGCGGCCACACCAATGGCAATGATTAAGACAATGACGGCCACCGAGACCGCGTTCTCACGCAGCTCGCGCCAGACTTTTCTGTTCAGCGTTCGCACGTCGCCGCTCCGGCTGTCGTGCCGGCGACCTCTCGCAGTCTCGCGGGAGGCGTCTCAGCCTCAATCTTCGACAACCAGTTTGATTTCGTCCGAATTGGCCTTCAGTTCGGGAGCGTACATGGCGTAGCCGAGCGTGGGAAGAGCGCTGAACCGTCCGGGAATTTCCGCTCGCATTCGGTAACTGAGGCTGTGTTTGCCGCGTGGCAGCCAGCGGACGAAGAACACGACCTTTTCGTCCCGGTACTCCACGTACGCCGGCAAGCCGCTCCACACGTACCCGCTTCGCAGCTCCACCGGCTCCAGCCCGGCCGCCTTACGGTCCTCGAACACCAGGTACTCGTAGTCGTTCTTGCTGTCGATTTCCAGTTCGATTTCCACCAGCTCGCCGCTCTTCAGCTCCGACAAGTTCTTCAGTTCGACCCGGCGGAACTTTTCCACGCGCTGCTCCACCACCTGGCCCCGCCCGCCAGCAACCGGCGTCCTCTTGTCGACAGGCACCAGGCGGTAGTACTTCCGGTTGACTTTGATTTCCAAGCCGGCGCGGGTAATGAGGTCTTCCTTGGTGAAGTTCGTCAGGTACGCGTTGTAGTAGAGCGGGCCGGAGCCGGTCTTGCGCAGCTCGACCGTGTGCTCCCCAGCCGCCAACCGCGCTCCTTCGAGCACCACTTTGTTGTCGAAGTGGAACAGGTTGGAGCGGTCCACGTGGACCTGCTTGACCTTCTTGCCGTCGACCCAGACTTCGACGGTCAGGTCGGGCTGAGCCTCGCCGCTGGCCAACAGGTACTCGGCCAAAGCCTCAATGCAAATCGCCGTGTCGCGTGTGCTGTTCCAGTAGGTGGCGTGTTTCCTGTTGTTCAACAGGTACTTGACCAGTCCGGCCGCCTTTCGGCTGTTCGGCTCGACCCGCGACAGCAGCTTCAGGTAGTACGCGTCGGCTTCGATTTCGTTGCCGTACCAGAACCACCAGTAGCCCTGGTTGGGCAGCCGCAGGTAGGCCGTTTGGTTCTCGGGGTCTTCGACCAGGTACTGCTCAATGTTTCGCAAAACCATGCCCAGTTTGTCTTGTTCACCCACTCGGTGCAGGGCCAGGCCGTAGAGGGCCAGAGCGTAGACGGACAGGTGCTTGCGGTCGCGGTAGAGAAACTCGAGCATGTCCTGGTCCACCACGTCGGCGTCGACCAAGACCTGGAACACCAGCGCGTCCAAGTTGTCCGCGTGCGTCTTGTACGGACGTGTCTTCGTTTGGGCGTTCTTCAGTCGACGGACCTGCTCGGCCTGGTAGCGTTTCAGCCACTGGACGCCCCGTTCCAACACGCCCGGCACCAGCGCGACGTGGTTCTGGCGAGCCAACTGAAGTCCGTGGACGACCAACGCCGTCGTGTGCGGGTACGACCGCTCGCCGTAACCGGAGAACCACCCCCACCCACCGTCGGACAACTGCATTTCGGTCAGAGCTTGCACGCCCTTCTTGACCATTCGTTCGACTTCCTCTTCGTCGAAGACCGGGTTGCGGGCGTACCGCTTCCACTGAGCGGCCCGCTGGACGTCGTCACCGATTTCCTGTGGGTTCAGGTTGGTTTGCTTGTC
>CAYSAG010000086.1:0-14995 GCA_964428935.1 uncultured Planctomycetaceae bacterium
GCACCTGTCGTGGCGGCCGCAGCGGCTACTGGGCAGTGTCTACTTCGACTACGCGGGGCACTCGGTCAGCGCGCTCAGTCCGCGGGGCGCCATGGTCGACCGGCCCAACCAGCTGCTGATTCGACGGAACGCGGAACAGGAACAGCGACGGTTCCAGGAGCTTTACCAGGCGGGGTTCCAGACGACTCGCGGCTACCCACGGCCGGACGTCTGTGTGGAGCTGGCCATTGCCGACGTCGGACGAGCAGTTCGCACTTTGTTGGACAAGGGCTGGTCGGTCGAAGCCGACGGCTGTCAGGTCCGACAGCCCGGTTCCATGCGTCTGCGTGTTCGGTCGGGAATCGACTGGTTCGAGCTGCACGGTGAGGCGGACTTTGGTGGCGCTCGGGTTCCGTTTCCCGAGCTGCTGTCGGCGCTGGCTCGTGGCGAGACGGCCGTCAAACTGGACGACGGCTCGCTGGCCGTCTTGCCGGACGAGTGGCGACGGGACTACTCGCTGCTGGCCGAGTTGGGGGTGGTCGAGGGCGACCACTTGCGGTTCCGCACCGACCAGGTCGGACTGCTGGACGTGCTGCTGGCGGCGGCCGAGGACGTCGACTACGACGCTCGGTTCAAACAGCTGCGCGAAAAAGTCCGCTCGTTCGAAGGCATTCGTCCGCAGGACGAGCCGGAGGGGTTCGTCGGGAAGCTGCGCGACTACCAGAAGGAGGGGCTGGGCTGGCTCAAGTTTCTCCAAGAATTTCACTTCGGCGGCTGCCTGGCCGACGACATGGGTCTGGGCAAGACCATTCAGGTCCTGGCCGTCCTGCAGGACCGGAAGAACACGGTCAAGCGCAAGCGCCGGCCGTCGCTGGTGGTCGTGCCGAAGTCGCTGCTGTTCAACTGGCGTCGCGAAGCGGCTCGGTTCACGCCGGAGCTGAAAGTGTTGGAGTACACGGGCCTGGACCGCCGCTCGCTTCGGAAAAAATTCCGCGACTACGACGTCGTGCTCACCACCTACGGCACGCTCCGGCGCGACGTACTGGAACTGAAAGACGTCGAGTTCGACTACGTCGTGCTGGACGAAGCTCAAACCATTAAGAACCCGCGAGCTCAAATTGCGAAGGCCGTGCGGTTGCTGAAGGCCGAACACCGGCTGGCGCTGAGCGGCACGCCCATTGAGAACCACATTACCGACCTGTGGTCGATTTTCGAGTTCCTCAACCCAGGCATGCTCGGACACAGCTCCATTCTGCGGCTGGCCGGCAGTTTGGAAGAGGACGCTTCGGCGCTGGAACTGCTGCGGCGTGGACTCAAACCGTTCATTCTCCGACGCACCAAAGACCAGGTAGCCAGCTACTTACCCGAGAAGTTCGAACAAACGGTGTACTGCGAAATGGACGACGAGCAGCGACGGCTGTACGAGGAAATGCGAGACCACTACCGCTCGTCACTGCTCAGCCTCGTCCGCCAACAAGGCTTGGCCCGGTCGACCATGCACGTGCTGGAGGCGTTGCTGCGGCTTCGCCAGGCGGCTTGTCACCCCGGACTGCTCGACCCCGCTCGCCAGGACGAGCCCAGCGCCAAGCTGGAGGTCTTGTGTCAGTCGTTGGAGCAGGTCATTGACGAGGGGCACAAGGCACTGGTGTTCTCGCAGTTCACGACCATGCTCGGCATTCTACGACGTCACCTGGACCGACGCGGAATCGAGTACGCTTACTTGGACGGCAGCACACGCAAACGGGACGAAGTGGTCGACCGTTTCCAGTCCGACTCCGACTGCCCGGTCTTCCTGATTAGTCTGAAAGCCGGCGGCTTCGGCTTGAACTTGACGGCGGCCGACTACGTCTTCTTGTTCGACCCGTGGTGGAATCCGGCCGTCGAGAGTCAGGCCATTGACCGAACGCACCGAATCGGACAAACCAAGAAAGTGTTCGCGTACCGGCTGATTTGCCGCGACACGGTCGAGGAGAAAATCGAAGAACTGCAGGAGCGAAAGAAAAACCTGGCCAAGGCATTGCTGCACGAAGACGGCAGCCTGTTGCGGAACCTGACAGCGGAAGACTTGGAGCTGTTGTTGTCGTAAACCGCGCGAACGGGGCCGACCCAGACACGCGGTTCGGGCGCAGCCGAGGCACAAACCTCAAACGGAAAGGGGCTCCGGCTCTGTCAGGCGAAGTTCTTGGACAGCCGCCAGACCGCGGAAATTCTGCACCTTGGCCAGCGCTGCCTCAGCTTTTCGACCGGACAAAGCACGACAGACAGACGCGTTTGTTCGCCAAGTCGTGGGCCGACGCCCGTTCTTGCGAGACGTTTACGCTCGGCCGGTCAAGCGGCCTTCAGGCGAGTCTGGTCGCGGCCGGACTGTTAGCGTTCGCGTTTCACGAGGAAGTAGACGTTCGTCGCGCTGGCCACGTAGTTGAGCACGCGTTGGTGGCGGCCGTTCACGCACTCGGCAATGCCCCGACGGCGGAAGTCGGTGAGCACGTCGCGGACCATGCGAACGGCCAAGTCGAGGTCTCGGCGGGCAATGGTGGGAGCGACCCAGGCGACGGGCGTCGCCCAGTAAGCTCCGTTCTGGTACGTGCCGGGACGAATTGGCGTGAGCAGCCGCTGCCAGGTTTCTCCGGCCGGCAGGTGACGCACTTGGCCGCGCTGGACGAGCTGGTCGTAGTGCCGCACCAGGTAGTCGGCCACTCGCTGAGCTTGCTCCGCGCTCGCGCAGCCCACGTGCACCGCCAACGCGCTGCCCCAAACGTCGACTTGCTTGCAGTCTTGGTCAGCCGCCCAAAACATGCCGACCTTGTCGTTCCAGAGCAAGGGCAAGCTCTTTCGAATCCAAGCCGCTCGCCGCTGGTACTCGTCCGGGTCTCCACACTCGGCTCGACGACACGCCTCCGCCATTCGACGGCAGGCGTCGTAGTACAGCACCGAGCAGAACAGCAAGTGCCCGGTCTTGGCCACGGTGTCGGTGAAGCCGTAAGGGCACTGTGGAGCTTCCGGCGGGTTGTAGACCAGCCCGTTGGCCGCCCGGCGCGTGTGGTCCAGCCCGCGTCGCAGGGCGGGCTCCACGTCGCGAAAGAACGACCAGTCGGCGCGGCGGTCACAGTACGCGCACACCAGCAAGGCCATGAACGCACCGTTGTCCAAAGCGTGGTCGGCCAGCGGTCGCTGTTCGCTGCCCGGGCTGTAAACCGCTCGGCCGGTCGCCGTCACGCGGTCGGGCATGCAACCGTCCCGACGCTGACCTTGCAGCAAGTACCGAATGTTGGCCTTCACCTCGCTTGGGTCCAACAAGTCACCGGCGTACTGGACCATGTAGGCGAAGTCGCGCGTCCACAGGGCGCGGTAGTTGCCGACGCCGTCCGGAGTGTAAAGCCAGACGCCGCCGACACCCTGAATGCGACAGCCTTGAAGTTGCTTGCGGGTGGCTTGCCGCAGCCATTCGGCCCCGTCGTCCGGAATGCGTTCGCGAATGGCTCGGACCAGCCGAGCCGACTCGTCCACCGGCGACTCCGCGGCGGCAACCGGTTGAGCGGCCTCGGCCCGAACGGCGGCCAGTCCGTCCGGCGCAACCAGCACGCAACAAAGCAGCAACACCGGCGTCGACGACCTCATGGTTTGGCCTCGTCGAAAAATGAGTGGTTGGAGCGGACCAAGGTGTGAGCCGACCCGACGCAGGCTCGACCGCGTCGGCCCGCCAGCGCGCCGGCCTTCCGCACCGCAGCGACTCGCCGCCAACAGACCTCCGGCAGCGCTGGCTGGACTGCCGCCGGCCCTTCGACCACCCGTCTGTTTCGGCTGCCGTTCCCGTCCGCCTCCGTTGGGCTCTGCAGCTGGTTACGCCCGGAGCGGCTCAACGCGCGGCCGGCAGCGACGTGACCCCGGTCGCCTCTTTCTTCGACGCCTCGAGACAAGCTGGGCTGGAGCGCACCGTCACGCACCGGCGTCGAAGCGGAAACTCCGTTCTCACTCGTCGCGGCTCATGTAGCCGCCGAACCGCAGAATGAGGTACAGCAGCGTCAGAATCGACTGCAGGGTGGCTGCCACGTAGGTCCACGCCGCCGCGTTCAAGACGTCCCGAACGGCGACGGCCCCTTCCTCGTCCACAATGTTCAACCCCGACAGCAATTGTTTGGCTCGGTTGCTGGCGTTGATTTCGACGGGCAAGTTCACGACCTGGAAAACCACAATGGCCGCGAACGCGACCAGCCCGAACAGAATCAAGGGTGGGCTGCTGAAAAGAACTCCCAAAATCAACAGGACGATCGAAAGGGTCGGGCCGACCGTGGCGGCCGGCACGGCTGCGTTTCGGACGACCAAGGGAGCGTAGTGCGTGGCGTGCTGAATGGCGTGTCCGGCTTCGTGAGCGGCAATGCCCACGGCAGCGGCGGTGCGGGAGTGGTAGACGTCGGGACTGAGCCGCAGGACTCGAGCCCGAGGGTCGTAGTGGTCCGACAGCCAACCGTGAGTCTCCTCAATGCCGACGCCCGTGCAACCGGCTTGGTCCAGAATGTAGCGAGCGGCGGCTGCTCCCGACAGCGGTGCCGGCACTCGCATTCCTCGGCTGAAAGCCATTTTCACCCGGGCTTGAGCCCACAGCATCAGCAGCAGGGCCGGAGCAATCATGAGGAAGTAGAGCGGATCGAACCAGAACATTGTTCGCACTCCCCCTTTTATTCTCTTGGCGTTCGCGTGGTTGGTGTGAGACAGTGACGGTTGCAGACGGACCTTCCGGGTCGCCACCGAGCCGCTCGACACCGCCAGTCGCCGGCACACGTGGAGTGGCGTAGAAAGCGTGAGGCTTTGCTACGAGGGTCCGCCGGCGGTGCCAAGCCGTGTGTGCTCGGACTTCTGGGCCGGGAATTCTACCCACCGACTGCACGTTGAGCCAAGCCCGCCGCAGAAGCGCCGGCCGTGTTCGAGGCCGCGGCCGCTGGACCGCTCCGTGCCTTTCCGTGTTTGCGAGAAGGCGGCTCGTGGGGAGGCGACGCGGCGCTTCACGACGTCAGGTTACGTCGAGCAACGCTTCGGCGAATTGCGGCAGAAGACGAGAGCCGTGCCGGACGTCGACCGTCACGACGTACCGACCGGGCTCCACGTTCGGCGGCACGGCCACGTCCAGCTCCACCTCGCGTTCGGCCTTGGCCGGCACGTGGGTCTGTCGCCACGGAGACGGCCGGCCGCCGAAGGCCTTGGGCAGAACGGCTCGGCACGCCGTGAGCTGCTCGGTGGCCGAGTGGTTCGTGACCACGACGCGGAAGCGGGCGGTCCGTCCGCGCCGGACCGCTTGCCAGTACGGAGTGCACCGCACCCACCACGGGTCGGTGCCGTAGTTCGGGTGCTCCCACGGCAGCACTTGCGCGAACAGCCGTTCCCGCTCCTGGAGCGTCCGCCGCATGAATGCAATTTCTTCGGCGGTGAACGTGAAAGCTTCGTTGACGTGGCAGTTGAACAGGTGAGTCGGCTGGAGGCGTTCAATCAACGACAGGCAGTAGTCGAAGCCCACTCCACGGCCCAACCAGTTGCGGTTGTAGGTGCAGTAGTCGTCGTTGCCGGCCATGGTGTGCGAGTCGCCGACGAAGAGCATTCGCAGCTCGTCGCGTTCGACCAGCAGGGCGTCGTGGTACAGCGTTTGTCCGGGGTAGTAGAAAGCCGTCAGCTTGAACTCGTGCCACTGCCACGAGCTCCCGTCCCGCAGCGGGCGGTCGACCCGGACCGGCGTGGGCATGAGCACGGGCAGTCGCCAGGCTTTCGGGTTGGTCAGAACGGCGGCCAAGTGTTCCTCGGCGTAGCACGGACAGTCGAACTCTTTCTGGAAAGCGGGAATGCCGGCTGTGTGGTCGGAGTGGTAGTGCGTGACCCACAGTCCCTCGACGCTCTTGATTCGGCCCTCTTTCAACCACCGCTTCAGTTGGTCGACGACGCGTCGTGACCCGACGTCCATGACGAAGGCCGCGCCCGACTTGGAAACCAGAATCCAGCTGGTCGCCACGTGGAGCAGGCAGTCGGGCGGGGCGAACCCGGGACGAATGGGCATCTGGCCCGGACGGCCGGCGTACTCCGTGAACAGCTCGGGAAAGTAATGCCGCAAGGCACTAATCGACACGTAGTTCTCGTAGCACTCTTCCAGCCGCTGGGCCAATTGGTCGATGGCCTGAGCCGATTGAAACGAAAGCCGGCCGTGTGACGGAACCAGCACGTCCGGCCGCACCTGTTGCACTCGCCGCAGTCCCTCGACTAAACGCCAGCGGTCGCCGAGGAAACCGTGGTACGCGCCGATTGTGCGTCCCCCTTTGGTGAAGCCTTTTTGCAGGGAGTAGAAGTCCCAGAGCTGGCCGGGACCGGCCAGGGCGTCGCCGCAGAAAGCGACCCGCACCCCGTCCGACTCGACGATGTACGTGACCGAGCCGTCGGTGTGCCCCGGCGTCGCCAGGACGCGAATCCGAGCCGGACCGAAAGTGAACTGGTCGCCGTCCCGAAGCGTCTGCTGGACGGGCAACGGCTCCGTGCGGGTCAAGTGGTCCGGACGAAAGCTGCGGTAGACGTTCCACACATTCCGGTCGTCGGCCCAGTACTGGGCCGGGTTTTCGAACAGCGACCGTTCCGCTTCCGGCACGGCCACCCGAGCCCCTCGCTCCACCCACCGCTCCACGCCGCACGTTTGGTCTCGGTGGTGGTGCGTGAAGACCACTTGGGCGACCTGCCGGACGCCGATTCGAGGCAGACGGCGGTCCAACGGCGAGTCGCTGCAGTCAATGAGAAGGGCTCGGTCGCCGTCGCGAACAATGCCCACGTTGACCGGACCGTGGAAGACGAGCACGTGGTCGGTCAAACGCGTCACGGCTCCGAATTGTTCCAGCGGCAGGAGCTGCTGAGCCGACGACCGGGAGCCGACGCCGACTGCTCCGACCGACACGGCCACCAACGACCGAAGAAACTGACGCCGCGTCTTCGTGCTCGCACCGACTGCTTCGCCCGACTCCGCCTTCATTTCCGGAACCTCCTTCTGGTCAGGCCCGAATGACGTACGGTTCCCGCTGCGGCCGACTGAGCATGCGGTTGGCTTCTTCGTCGCCAACGATTTGCTCTTTTGCAGGGTCCCACCGGATTGGCCGTTCCAGTCTCAGTGAAATGTTCGTCAAGTGGCAAGCCGTGACCGTGCGGTGCTGAATCCGGACCGGCGAAACCGGCTCCTTTCTTTCCCGCACGCATTGGAAGAAATCGGCCATGTGGTCGCTGCTGGGTCGGACTCGCCAAGCGTCCGGCGGCAGCGGGTTCTTCTGCAGCTCCTCGGCCGCCTTCCCGTACACGCCACCACGGTTGACGAAAATTCGTCCCTTCTCGCCGATGAACATGATGCCGTTGCGGCCGAACGTCTTGATTTCCTCGGGCACGTCGCGTCCAAACAGCCATTCAATCTGCTCGGGCGTCGTCTCTTCGTGTTTCTCGACCGTCCCGTAGAACCGACGGTCGTTCAAGGCCGCGAAGTAAAGCAGCTCGACCCCGTTCGGGTACTCCATTCGGGCAAAGAACCGGTCCGGCGTGTTGTAGCACTGAGGCCGTCCGTGGTTGGGGAACAAGGCACGCGCTTCAACAAGAACCGGGCCAGTCAATTCGCAGTCCATGCCCCAGTGAGCGATGTCCATGTGGTGGTTGCCCCAGTCGGTAATGATTCCTCCGGCGTACTCGTACCACCAGCGGAAATTCTTGTGGGTCCGCTGACGGCAGTAGGGGCGTTCGGGGGCTTGGCCCTGGTAGAGGTCCCAGTCGAGTTCTTTCGGCACCGGCTCGGGCGGGAAGGGACCTCCTTTGGTGCTGAAGTACGGCAGAGCCACCCAGACCTGTTTCAGCTTGCCAATGCGTCCGTTCCGGACCAGTTCCACCGCCGTCTGGAACTGCTTCGCGCTGCGCTGCTGCGTGCCCACCTGAACGACTCGCCCCGTCTCTTCAACCACGCGGCGAAGCAGCTTGCCTTCGTCAATGGTGAGCGTGAGCGGCTTCTCGGTGTAAACGTCCTTGCCAGCCTTGAGCGCAGCAATGTTAATGAGCGTGTGCCAGTGGTCGGGAGTGGCGTTGACGACGACGTCGATGTCTTCCTTCTCGAGCAGCTCTCGGTAGTCCTGGTACACCGTGGGCTTTCCGCCGAAGGCCTGACGCGCTCGCTCGGCGTGACGCAGGTCGGCGTCACAGACGGCCACGACGTCGCCGAAACGAGCGGCCTGTTTGGTGTCGGCCATTCCCCGTCCGCCCACGCCGATGGCTGCAATGCGAAGCCGGTCGTTGGGCGACTCGGCTCGCGTCCGATGGCTGCTCCAAACGTACGGCACCCAGCAGGCGGCCGTGGCGGCCGCTACGCGCCGCGAGAACTGACGTCGCGTCAGCCGACCGGTGGCTCGAGCGTCCGGAACCGCGCCGTGAACAGTTCGCTGTTGCTCAGACATGTCGCTCCCCCTTTTACTTCCTCGCTTTCTCGCCGCAGTTCAGGCGGCCATTGGACCAGACCTCCTAGCGGCTCGGACACTGGCCCTGAGCTCGGTCCTGTTTTCGAGCCGCCTCCTCCGCTTGCCGACAGAGATCGGTTCCTTCGACCAGAGTACCGCTGCTCGGCCGACGCGGCAACGAAGCAGCGGCGAAGGCGTGCTTGGGCGGGCGAGTGGCTGAGCCGCAGAGCCCGCACGTCGGCGCGCACGGTCCGGGTGAACGCGGACGCTGTCGATTGATTGCCGACGTCGGGCGGGACGGGCGCGTCGAGGCGGGGCGTCCGGCGTCGGACAGGTGGCTCGAGACGAAGGCCGGCGAGGCCGACGGAGGTGGGCCGAGGCGGAAGGAAGGCTCCGCGCGGTTGTTCTCGAGGCCGCGAGCAACGTCCGCGACGTGTCCGGTCGCGTCTCAACACCACGCCGCGCCGTCGGTCGGCGAAGGTGGACCACTACGGGAAAATGAACACGAGCGCCGTCCACACACCCGCCTCGCGCAAAGCGGCCTCCAGGTTGAACGGAATCTGGTAGTACTTCTTCGGAGCGCAGTCGCCGGGACGGTAGTAGCCCAGCGGGTAGATTTTCTTCCGCACCGGGTCAATGGTCATTTGGTACGGAAGTCCGACCAACTGGACGCCGAACTTGGCGACCGAGACGAACGGCTGAATGAGGTCGCCGTGCGAGTGGCCGTAACGCTCCAACGGGACGTCCTCGAAGTACAACGGGTTGTAGTGAATGTTCGACGCGACCCACGGAAAGAGCCGCTCCTGGAACGTCCGACCCTTGAACGGCTCGCGAGCGAACCGGATCTCCTCCGGGCACACCAGCGCCGTCTGGTCCGACTTCGCCTGACAGCGCGGGTCTTTCGGGCGTGGACACAAGTTCGCGCAAGGGTTGTTGCGACGCGTTTCCGGGTCCGGTTCGTAGTCTTCGTACGGCAGAATTTCGGTGATTTTTTTCAACTGCTTCGGGTCACGAGCCGGTTCAGGGTACTGCTGCGGCGGCTGGGGCTGGCGGAACGACACGTACTCCGACCAGCGTTTCTCCACGGCCGACGCCGGCAACAACTTGACCGACTCGTCGGGGAAAGGCGGTGCGGCGGCCGACGGGCTCGAGCCTGAAGCGGCTTGGGCCGTGACTTCGGTTTTGCGAGCCGTGCGGCGTTGTTTCTTGGCATGCCGGCGCTCCGTGGCCGTCGGCAGCCACTCCTTGGCTCGCTCGGCCCACCTCTTTTCCGGCGACCGGCGTTTCAAACGCTCCAGCGGCGACAGACGGCCGTCCGACTCGGCCCGTTGCTCCGACCGACCGGCTTGCCCGGTCGGAGCCGTGCTGCGCGTCGAAGCAACTGGCCGCTCGGGAGCCGGCGGAACAGACAGGTCTTCGGCGGACACGGCGGTCCACCCCACACCCAGCCACAGGCCGACCGCCAGCACAGACACGCCCAAGCTAGACCGTTTCGACCGGAGCGTACTCGGTGGTGTAGTTCGGTGCCTCCTGGGTAATGGCGATGTCATGAGGATGGTTCTCCCTAACCGTTGCGGGCGTGATTCGAATGAAGCGGGGTTTGGTGCGCAACTCCTCAATCGTCCGAACGCCCAAGTAGCCCATTCCGGCCCGCAGACCACCGATCAACTGGTACATGAAGTTGTGCAGCGGGCCTTTGTAGGGAACTCGGCCTTCGACCCCCTCCGGCACCAATTTTTGCGCCGCGCCGCGGCCGTCCTCACCCGGACGCCCCTGACGGTACCGCTCGCTGCTTCCCTTGACCATGGCTCCCAGTGACCCCATGCCGCGGTACCGTTTGAAGCTGCGTCCCTGGTACAGGATCAGCTCACCCGGGCTTTCTTCCAGACCGGCCAGCAGACCACCCAGCATGACCGTGTGAGCGCCAGCCGCCAGCGCCTTGGTCACGTCGCCGCTGTAACGGATTCCGCCGTCGGCAATGACCGGAATGCCACGGCCTTCCAGGGCTTTGGCCGCGCTGGCGATCGCCGTCAGTTGCGGCACGCCGACGCCCGAGATGACTCGGGTCGTGCAGATTGAGCCAGGACCAATGCCGACCTTGACCGCGTCGGCTCCCGCGTCCGCCAGGTCCCTGGCTCCGTCGGCCGTCGCCACGTTACCGGCAATCAGCTGCAGCTCCGGCCACTGCCTCTTGATCTGCCGGACGGTTTCGAGCACGTTTTTCGAGTGCCCGTGGGCGCTGTCGACGACGATGACGTCTACGCCCTTCTCGATCAGCCGCTCGACTCGCTCGAAGTCGTAGACGCCCACCGCCGCTCCCACGCGCAGCCGGCCTCGCGAGTCCTTCGAGGCCTTCGGGAAGCGCAAATTCTTGTCTATGTCTTTTATCGTGATTAATCCCTTCAGACTGTATTCTTCGTCAACGAGTAAAAGTTTCTCGACCTTATTTTCCAGCAAAATCCGCTGTGCTTGCTGCAGGTCCGTGTTCTCCGGGGCGGTCACCAGGTTGTCCTTGGTCATGACTTGCTCGACCGGCAAGTCCATCGATTCGAGGAACCGCAGGTCTCGCCGCGTCAAAATTCCCCTCAGTTTCCCATTTTCCGTAATCGGAACGCCGCCGATGTTCCGTTCGTCCATGATTCGCTTGGCCTCACCCACCGTGGCCGTCGGAGGCAGCGTGACCGGGTCGACAATCACCCCGTGTTCGCTCCGTTTCACCCGCTCGACTTCCAAAGCCTGCTGTTCAATGGACATGTTCTTGTGAATGATGCCGATGCCGCCCTCTTGAGCCAGCGCGATGGCCATTTCGCTCTCGGTCACCGTGTCCATGGGGCTGCTGACAATGGGAATGTTCAGGGGAATGACGCGGGTCAGCAGCGTACTCACGTCGACTTCGCTGGGCATGACGTCGCTGTACGCCGGCTCCAGCAACACGTCGTCGAACGTCAGGCCCTGGTACACGATTCGGTCTTGCATGACTGGCTACTCCCTGGCTAGAGCTTGTCGATTGTTTTCGTTGCCGAGCTGACGAAGTTCGCCCCTGGGGTCACTCCGTTGCGGCCCCGTCCCCCACTTGCGCCCGCTGTTGGATGGCTCGCCGCAGACGGTTCGATAGCTCGACCAGCGTCTCCACCGGAAGGTCCTCGGCTCGCGTCGTGCGGTCCAGTCCCAAGCCCTCCAGCACCGCGTCCACGTCAGGCTTCTCCAGCTGCTTGCGGTACATGCCGACCACGACCCGCCGCAGGAACTTGCGCCGCTGGTGAAACAGTCGCCGCAAAAAGTCGTGGAAAAACTCACGGTCCTCAATCAGCCGCCGTTTTTCCGGGGCTGGGAAAATTCGCAAAATGGCAGAGTGAACCTTGGGACGGGGCCAGAACACCTGCGGCGGCATGCGTTTCATGATCTTGGGCTGGGATTGAGACTGGACCCAAACCGACAACGCACCGTACTGCGACGTCCCCGGCTTGGCGGTGATTTTCTCGGCCAGCTCCCACTGAATCGTCACGACCATTCGTTCCCACGGCAGGTCGGTTCCGATCAAGTTCGAAATGACCGGCGTGGCGATGTTGTACGGCAAATTCGACACCAGTTTGAAGCGGCGCTCGGGCGACTTGCCCAGCTCGTACTGCACCAGTTCCAACAGCTCGGGAGCCAGCGCGTTCTTGTTTTTCAAAGCGTCGCGGTTGATCAGAACCACGTTCGGAAACTCAGCGACTGCCTCCTGCGCCAGCTGAAACATGTGCCGGTCCACCTCGACCGAAATAACCACGGCGGCCTTCTCGGCCATGAAGCCGGTCAGGCTGCCGGTGCCCGAACCGACTTCCAACACCACGTCGTTCGGCCCCAGCTCCGCCTGCCGGACAATGTACTCCACCAGGTTCAAGTCGATCAGAAAGTTTTGGCCCAGGTCGGTGCGCGGGTGGAACCCGTGCCGCTCAAACAGGCTAATGAGGTAGGACCGAGTTTGGCGAACGGCTTCTTTCATGTGGACTGCGACCACCTGCTGGGCAGTCGTCGCGAAAGGAGCTCTCGTCTCGAGCAATTGGCGCGAGCGGTCAGGCTGTCTGCCGGCCCGGTCAGGTTCCGTCGAGCGGCCAGACGGTCGAGCGGTCCGGATCCGTCGCCGGACAGCCCGTCACGGTTTCGACTTCCCGCTGGCTCGCCGTCTGTACCCGACGCACACCGCTTGGTGCGTCCGACGCGAAGCCCAACAGTTTGTCAAATCGGGTGCGCCTTGTGAAGCCGCCAGGCAACCGCCTTTCCCCACAAAGCTCGGACGGGCGAGGCAAACGAGTACCAAGCGAAAATCACCGGCACGGCCATTTCGCGAATGATGTACACGCCGGCGGCTGCGAAAACCAGCTGAATCAGGTGTTGCCGGCTTCGCTGGCCTCGGAAAAGCTGGTTGAAAATGTGCGGGTAGCGAATTCGCGACACCATGAGGCAGGCGACGGCCAGCGTAAAAAAGGGCAGCACGACTTTCAGAGCCGGCAGCACCCATGTGGTCAACTGGTACGCTCGCGGGTCGATTCCAGCCTCGGCCAGTTTCTCCAGCCCGTGCCGGGCAATGGGGAACGAGGCAATCGTGCCGGCGGCTGCCGGAGACGGCAGGCCGCTGAAAAACTCATGCGTGTCCTCCTCGTCCGTCTCCACGTTGAACCGGGCCAAACGCAGGACGGCACAGGTGACGTACAGCGACCCAATGACGAACAGCAGACGGCCGTGGAAGTCGTAGCAGAACTGCAGCATGAGAAACGCCGGGGCCACGCCAAAGCTGACCGCGTCGCACAGACTGTCCAGCTCAGCACCGAAGTCCGACGTGTGTCGGGTCCACCGGGCCGCACTGCCGTCCAGAGCGTCGAACAGCATGGCCAGAAAAATCAGCAACGACGCCACCAGCAGCGGGTCGACTCCGGCCGTCGGTTCCGGACCCACCTTCGCCGCGAAAGTAATGCACCCGAAGCCAGACGCCACGTTGCCCAGGGTGAGCAACGTCGGCAGCACGGCGAACAGCTTTTGTCGGCGACTCATGGGCCTGGTCCTTTTCCGAGCGTGCGGCCGCTTTTCGGCTCGCCCAGCACCGTGCTAACGGGCAGGCGGACCGACCCCCGTTTTGTCTGACGGCGCGGACTCGTCCGCGTACCGGACTGCCGCGTACCGGGCCACCACGGAACTGCCTGCTTTCACCGACTGCCCGACTCGGACCAGAATTTCCAGCCCCGGCTCGTCGGGCAGGACCAACTCGGTCCGCGACCCCAGCTTGATCATTCCGAACCGAGCGCCTCGCGGCAGCTCCTCTCCCGGTCGCACCCAGCACACAATGCGACGGGCAATGGCACCGGCAATCTGCCGCACGACCATTCGCCGGTGCGGCGGCCGCGTCTCTTCCAGACGCACCGTCAGCTGCTCGTTTTCCCGAGCCGACTCGGGACGCAGCGCGTTGAGAAATTTTCCGCGTCGGTAACGCAGTCCCACCACCCGGCAGTCCACCGGCACGCGGTTCAGGTGCACGTCAAAGATTGACAGAAAAATGCCGATTTGGACGGCAGGACCGCCCACAAAGTCCGGCTCGTCCAACCGTTCAATCGAAACCACTTTGCCGTCGGCCGGAGCGACCACGACGCCTGCGTCTTGAGGAATTTTGCGAGGCGGGTCGCGGAAGAACCACACGACCAGCAGTCCCACCACGGCCAAAGCGCCGCTCACGACCCACCAGACGCCCGACCACGGGCCGGCGAGGTGCGTCGCTGCCCAGGCGCTGGCGGCCGCCAGAGCCAGTGCCCCGCCGCCCCAAATCACCAGCTCGGCCAAGCCGACTCGGGCGAACGGCAAGCGGTCCCGCCACCGGAACGGGTCGTCCCGCTCGTCCCACCAAAAGCCGCCCTGGTTGCGGTAGTACTTGAGGTCGCGTGGGTCGAGCACCTCGTGAGGGCAACGGTTTTGGTCGCCCCGACGAAGCGAGCGCATTCGCTCGACGTACCTTTTGCGAAAAGTCCGCAAGTACCAGCGGCGGACGGCTCCCCACACCAGCTCCAATTCCTTGACCACCCCGCCGCCCGGCTGAATGTCCACCAGTTGTGGGTCGAGCGGCTCGACCGGGGCTCGCTGAAACCGCCCCTGCGCCCCGGCCGCTTCCCCAGCCTTCGGCTGAGCCGTGGCGGGCTGGAGCGACGGTTCCGTTCCACCGGCTGGTTCGCTCGCACGCGTTGTCGGACCGTTTGGGTTCACGTCTTGGCTGCCCGTTCACGCTTTGTCGAAGAAAGACGGCTGGTGCGCGACTCGCCGCCGCTTCCGTGGCCGACCGGACGCCGCCGGCCGACGCAACCAATGCGGCATTATTGACAGACCGTCCGGTGCAAGCAACTGGCTCGAGCCGCGAGCCGCTCAGACCCCGCTTGCCGAACGGCCGCCAGGGGCTTCTGAGGGTGCGAACAGTGCACGCTGCTGGCTGCCCACCCGGCTTGTGGGGGCGGTCGGGAAACCCGCGTCACGTGAGGCCGTTCTGTCGACCGTCGCCGCGCCAGCCGGACCGGTCGTCGGTGGCTGCCGGCCTGGCTTACAGCGACTCGACA
>CAYSAG010000086.1:15095-17222 GCA_964428935.1 uncultured Planctomycetaceae bacterium
GCGCCAGCCGGACCGGTCGTCGGTGGCTGCCGGCCTGGCTTACAGCGACTCGACAGACCTGGCTCGCACCGACTGGACGAACCCGGCTCACAGCGACTCGACAAACTCGGCCAAGTCCCGGACTTGCTGCTCCGACAGTTCCCGCGGCCCTCTCGGCAACCCGTGACGTCCGACCCGGAGCAGTTCTTCCACAGTGGCGTAGCGGCCGTCGTGCCAGTACGGAGCAGTGCGCCAGACTTCAATCAGTGTCGGTGTGTCGAAGGCCTGGTTCTGGTCGCCTCGCGACGGCGTGCCCAGGCGGTGCTGTCGCAGGTCGGTGTAGAGCGGTGGTGGGTGGCAGCGGAAGCAGCCCACCCGAGGGCTGAAGAACAGTCGTTTGCCGCGTTCGGCTGCCGGGCTGAGCCGTCCGGCGACCAGGCGTGGGCTGGGCACCGGCTTGAGCGACCGCAGGTAGGCGTCAATGGCCGCCGCGTCCCGTTCCGGTCGCTCGGCAAAAAGAATGTGGACCAGCCCGGCCCGCACGGCCGCTTCGGCCGACGGCCGAACTCCCGTGGCCATGGCTGGCGGCGTTCGGTGAGCCAGCAGCAGGCTTTTGGTGTTCTTCGGGTTGCCGGCGCCGTCGTTGAGCAGGTCCCAGTTGAGGGCGTCGGAGCGGCCGTCCGGGTGGCAACTGGCGCAGCTTTGCCAATGCTGGAAGCAGAGCGTGGCGTCGTTGAACAGCAGCTGGCCGCGGCGTGCCGGGCTGAGCGTGGGCGACGGACCGAGCGGCCAACGTCGGACGGGAGAGAGCCGCCGCGCGGGGTGGGTCGACCGGCGTTCGGCCTCGTCGTTCGACGCCGCGACCACTCGAGTGCTCGACGCTGTCGACCGGCCCGGACGGACGTCTGCTCGCCCGCCGGCCCCGTCCGCTTCGCTCTGCCACCGTGGAGCCGGGTCGGCCGCGTGCCACACGGCCTGCAAGTCCACCACAGCCACGCTGTCGCTGAAGTACTCCGCGACGAACGCCGTCCCGCGCCCGACCGTCACCGCGCGCGGCCCGCGGCCCGGCAAAGGGACCCGTCGCCACAGCGTGCTGCCCAGGCTCAGGTAAATCGGCCAGACACCCATCATGGGTTGCATGGTTCGGCGGGCCTCGTCCCCGACCAGTTGTTCCAGCTCAATGACGGCCAGCTCGTGTGTTCCCGACACGGCTACGCAGACGAACCGTCCGTCCAGCGAGCAGGCCACGCCCCAGGGGTTTCCCGCACCGCGGTCCATTTCGTCCAGCCCGATTGTCGCCACCACCTGCTCCGCCTCGACGTCAATGACGCTGACCACGTTGGTGTTAATCCACCCCATGTCCACTCGGAAGGGCAATTCCTGGAAGTTGCCTTCCAGGTGCGTGACGAACACCCAGCGGCCGTCGGGCGAGACGGTCAGGCCACGCAGCGAGTGGCTGCCGTTGGGCAGTCGAATGGCCGAAACGCGGAACGTCCTCAGGTCCACGACGCTGACCACCGGGCAGACTTCCTCGGTCAGCGTCACGTTCGACCGCTGGTTCGGCAAGTGGTTGGCGACGAACAGCTTGCGGCCGTCGGGTGTCACGGCGGCGGCCACCGGCTCGCGCACGACGCGAACGCGACGGACCTGCCGGCCCGCTCGAACGTCGACCACCGAAACGTCGTTGTCGAAGCGGTTGCAAACGAACAACCGGCCGTCGGGCGAAAAGACCGGACTGAGGGCCGTGTGACCCACACGAATTCGCCGCTCCACACGCCGCCGGTCCAGGCGAACCACGGCCAGCTCGCTGACGGGCCCGGCACACGTGACGACCAAGAGTTGGCCGGAGGGGCTGAGAGCCAGGCCCGTCGGCGGAGCGGAGAAGCGAAGTCGTCGCACGACCCGGCCGGAGCCGGTGTCCAGCTCGAGCACCTGCTGGGCGTCCCGACAGGCCACGAAAAGACGTCGCCCGTCGGGGGTGACGGTCACGTCGCTGGGGCCGAGGTAGTCGGCCGCAACGACAGACGGAGCCCAAGCGGCCGTGGCCACCAGCCAGCAACACGCCTCGACGACCAACCGGAGCACGCGGGGGAAAGGGCTTCGCTGAACGGTCGAGCCGCGCTCGGTGGCCGCCGACGACACGGTCTG
>CAYSAG010000087.1:0-17143 GCA_964428935.1 uncultured Planctomycetaceae bacterium
GAAGAAGAGCGGGAGCGGGTGTTTCAGCCGTTTTACCGGACGTCCGTCAGTCAGCAGTCCGCTCAAACCGGAACCGGCTTGGGGTTGGCTTTTGTGCGAGCGGTGGTGGAGTCGTGCGGCGGGCGGGTCCGGGTGGAGGACTCGGACTTGGGTGGGGCCCGGTTCGTGGTCGAGGTGAAGCGGGCGGAGCCGCACCGCTTGGAGCAAGCTCGGCAACAGCAGGCGGCTCCCAGTCTGCGCGTCGTCATTGTCGGGGGCGTGGCGGCCGGACCGAAAGCCGCGTCGAAAATCATTCGACTGAAGCCCGACGCGGAAGTGACGGTGGTCGAGCGGGGCATGTTGTTGTCGTACGCCGGCTGTGGGCTGCCGTACTACGTCTCGGGGGTCATTCGTGACCAGAAAGAGCTCATGTCGACGCCGGCCGGCATTGTTCGCGACGCTGTCTTTTTCCAACGCGTCAAGAACGTGCGGGCCTTCAACAACGCCGAGGCGGTGGAAATCGACCGAGAGAACCGGCGAGTGAAGGTCCGGGACCTGCTGACCGGCCAAGAGGTCTGGCTGGACTACGACCGGCTGCTGCTGGCCACGGGAGCTCGGGCCGCCGTTCCGGACGTGCCGGGCAAAGACTTGAAAAACATTTTCACGCTGCACGGCGTTCGCGACGCAGAAGGCCTGCGGGCGGCTCTGGCCAGTCCACGTGCCCGCGACGTGGTCATTGTGGGCGGCGGACTGATTGGCGTGGAAATTACCGAATGGCTGGTGAAGATTGGGTGCCGGGTCACGGTCGTCGAAATGCGGCCGCAAATTCTGGGAATGCTCGACTGGGAAATGGCCAAGCTGGTCGAGCGGCACATGGAGTCGCACGGCGTGCGCGTGCTGACCGGCACGCGCGTGAAGGCGTTCGCCGGCGACGAGCGGGTGACGCACGTGGTGACGGAAGGGGACGACGAGCTGCCCGCAGACATTGTCATTCTGGCGACGGGAGTGCGGCCGAACGTCGAGCTGGCGCAGGAGGCGGGCCTGGAACTGGGGCCGACCGGTGCCATTCGGGTCGACGAGCATTTGCGGACGTCCGACCCGAACATTTACGCGGCTGGCGACTGTGTCGAAACGCGACACCTGCTGACCGGACAGCCGTGCTACATGCCACTGGGCTCGGTGGCCAACAAGCAGGGGCGCGTCGCCGCCATTAACATTTGCGGCGGGCAGGCCGTCTTTCCCGGTGTGTTGGCGACCACGGTCTGCCGCGTGTTCGACTACTGCGTGGCTCGGACCGGACTGAGCGAGGCCGAGGCGCGGGCCGCCGGCTTCGACTGTGAGTACGCTTTGGTGCCGGGACCGGACCGCGAGCATTTCGTTCCGGACGCCGGCATGCTCCTGCTCAAAATCGTCGCCGACCGAAAGACCCGCCGTGTGCTGGGCGTGCAAGCAACCGGAACCGGTGCGGCCGACAAACGGGTGGACGTGGCGGCCGTCGCCATTACGGCGGGCATGACCGTCGAACAGCTCTCGACGGCCGACCTGGGCTACGCGCCGCCGTACTCGCCAGCTCTCGACAACCTCATTACGGCCGCCAACGTCGTGGCCAACAAACTGGACGGCCACTTGGTGGGCATTCACCCCCGCCAGGTGTACGAGCTGCTGGAACGGCGGGAGGACTTCGTGTTCTTGGACGTCCGAACGCCGGCCGAGTACGACCGGGTTCGTCTGCCGGGAGCTCGGCTCATTCCGCTGGGCGCTTTGCGCGGGCGACTGCGGGAGCTGCCGCGGGACAAGCTGGTCGTGGTTTTCTCGAGCTTGTCGTTGCGAGCGTACGAGGCGTCGCTGGTCCTTCGCGCTCACGGTTTCCGCGACGTCCGCGTCCTGGACGGCGGCATTGAAATGTGGCCCTTCGAGAAGCTGTCGTAGGTGCGCCGCGCGCGCAGTTCCGCACGACCGGCAGCCGGGAACGCACGTCCGAAGCCCTCGGTGAGTAACTCCAGCGGTTTTCTGGCGAATTGTTTCCGTTCCTCGCAGGCGGTCGTGCTGCGCGCGTTGTGCGGGCTGGAACGCGGCGTGGCACGAGCAAGGAAGCGGCGGCTCCCCCAACAGCACGCTCACCGCTCGCCACAAGGTCCTTGCCGCTTTTTTCGAAGGGGTGGTGCGGTGAGGAGCGTCTGGTGTTTTCGGTGGGCGTCGGCTGGAGGGGAGGAGCGGAACGTCTTGCGACGAGCAAACGGTGTTGACTCGTCGGACAGGAAAGGCGGGTGGGCGGTTGGGGCGGTTGCTGCACGCCGGCTCGCTGACGAGCGCAAAGCCGGACCGGTCCGGCTTGTGGCACGGCAATTGCAAAGAAAGCGAGCCGGACTGCGAGTCGTTCTTCCGCACGACCCACCACAGGTCGTCCTGAGACCGAGTGGGCGGCGCGACGGTCAGCGGGGGACGGCTGGCAGAAGTCCGGCTGTCCTGAAGGGGGTGGGGAGCGTTGGTCGTGCTTGCCGACGGTTTTGGCAGGTGCTGAGCCGAAAGGGGCTGGCCGCCGAGTGTCGGAACCGACGCAAGCACTGGCTTGGACAAACCGTTTTCGGAATCGCGCCGCAATAGTCGGTCCCCTTTTAGCTTTCGACCAGTCTGCACGCGGAGGTCCCCGGCGTGCTGTTTTCCTCGTGTCGACGCTGGGGGCTGTCTGCGCGCAACCAGCGGAAAACCTGGGCTGACAAGGCAAGGCAATGGCAGACGAGAAAGACATTCAGGCCGTCGTCGACGAGGTCTGTGGCCGCTACGGAAACGACCCGACTCGAATGATGGACATTGTGCGGGAGGTGCAGGAGCGGTTGGGGTGCGTGCCGGGCCGGGCCATGGAACGAATCGGCGAACGGACGGGACGGCACCATGTGGACGTCGAGAGCGTGGTCACGTTCTACGCTTTCTACTCCGATCAGCCGCAGGGCCGAATCGTCATTCGGTTGTGCAACGACGTCGTGGACGAAATGCACGGCATGCGCGAGGTCGAACGGGCCTTCTGCGAAGAGCTGGGAATTCAGCCGGGCCAAACGACCTCCGACGGTCTGATTACGTTGACCGAGACGCCGTGCATTGGCATGTGCGACCAGGCTCCAGCGGCTTTGGTCAACGACGTGGTCGTGACCTCGCTCGGCCCGGACGACGCTCGGCGCATTGTCCGACAGCTCCGACAAGACCCAGACCCCAAGAAACTCGTCACCGAGCTCGGTGACGGGAACAACGCTCACGAGTTGGTGCGGGCCATGGTCCGCAACAACATTCGGCTGAAGGGGGAAGTGGTCCTGGCTGGAATGGAGGACGGCGCCGGCTTGGAGAAGGCGGTGGCCATGAGTCCGGCCGAAGTCATTGAAGACGTCAAGACCGCTCGGCTCCGCGGCCGCGGCGGGGCCGGCTTCCCAACCGGAATGAAATGGGAATTCACCCGAGCAGCCGAAGGAAAACCCAAGTACGTCATCTGCAACGCCGACGAAGGCGAGCCGGGTACGTTCAAAGACCGCGTCCTACTCACCGAGCTGCCCGACATGGTCTTCGAGGGCATGACGATTGCCGGCTACGCGATCGGGGCCGAGCACGGAATCGTCTACCTGCGAGCCGAGTACGCGTACCTGAGGGCGTTTCTGGAGCACGTGCTGGAACAACGACGCCAGCGAGGCTTGCTGGGCCGGAACATTCTGGGCGTCGACGGGTTTCACTTCGACATTCGAGTCCAGCTCGGTGCGGGAGCGTACGTGTGCGGCGAAGAGACGGCTCTGATTAGCAGCTGCGAAGGGCTTCGGGGCGACCCGAAGAACCGACCGCCGTTTCCGGCTCAAAAGGGCTACCTCGGACACCCGACGTGCGTCAACAACGTCGAGACGTTGTGCAACGTGGCGCGAATTCTGGAAATGGGGCCCGGATGGTTCTCCGGGTTCGGCAGCGCCAACTCGAAGGGAACCAAGCTGCTCAGCATTTCCGGTGACTGCACCAAGCCGGGCGTCTACGAGGTTCCGTTCGGCATTAAGCTGGCCGAAGTGCTGGAAATGTGCGGAGCGAGCGACGTGGCGGCGGTCCAAGTGGGCGGTCCCAGCGGCAAGTTGGTCGGCCCGGACCAGTTGGACAAGCCGATCTGCTTCGACCACTTGGCCACGGGCGGGGCCGTCGTCGTGTTCGATTCAAGTCGAGACATTCTGCACGTGGTCTCACGCTACCTGGAGTTCTTCATTCACGAGAGCTGCGGGTACTGCACGCCGTGCCGGGTGGGAAACGTGCTGTTGAAGGAGCGGGTCGACCGGATCCGGCAGGGCAAGGGCATGGAGGAAGACCTGGACTACCTGGAGCGGCTGGCTCGGACCGTCAAGCTGACCAGTCGGTGCGGACTGGGCCAGACCTCACCCAACCCTGTGCTCTGTTCTCTGCAGACTTTCCGCGACCACTACACCGCTCGTTTCAAGCAGCCGGTCAACAACGGCCTGCTGCCCAGCTTCGACATTCAAGAGTCGCTGCGGGAAGCGGAGCGGATTGTGGGACGCGAGTCGGTCTACAACTGGAAGTAGGTTGGACAACAAAACGGTGCCAGACGATGACACGAGGCAACGAGAAAAAGGTTACGTTCACGATTGACGGCGTCGAGGTCAGCGGCCGGCCGGGACAAACGATTCTGGAGGCGGCCGAGGAGGCGGGCGTCTACATTCCGCGCCTGTGTCACCTGAAAGGCCTCGTTCCTTTCGGAAGCTGTCGGGTGTGCACGGTGGTTGTGAACGGACGGTTTCAAGCGTCGTGCACGTACCCGATTGCCGAAGGAATGGTGGTCGAGAGCAACAGCGACCGGGTCAACGAACTGCGGCGTGACTTGATCGAAATGCTGCTGGTGGAGGGAAACCACTTCTGCATGTTTTGCGAGAAGAGCGGCAACTGCGAGCTGCAGGCACTGGCGTACCGTCTGGGCATTGCCGCTCCCAAGTTCCCGTACCTCTGGCCGCACCGCGATGTCGACGCCTCACACCCGGACGTCTTCCTCGACCGAAACCGGTGCGTGCTGTGTGCTCGGTGCGTGCGAGCGTCACGCGACGTGGACGGCAAAAACGTGTTCGGCTTCGTCCACCGCGGACCGCAGAAGACATTGGCCGTCGACGCCGAGAACGGCTTGGCCGAGACGGCGGTCTCGGCTGAAGACCGTGCTCTGGAGGTCTGCCCGGTGGGGGCTTTGCTAGAGAAGCGGACGGGGTTCCAGGTTCCCATTGGGCAACGACTGTACGACCACAAACCGATTGGCAGTGACATTGAGCAAAAGGCTGCTTCCAAGTAGCAGGGGCGAAACGAAATGAGCAAGCCGAAAATTGCAACCACCTCGCTGGCCGGCTGCTTCGGGTGCCATATGTCGATTTTGGACATCGACGAGCGGATTCTGGAGCTGGCCGAGCTGGTCCAGTTCGACAAGTCGCCAATCGACGACCTGAAAGAGTTCACCGGCCCGGTGGACATTGGATTGATCGAGGGCGGGTGCTGCAACGAAGAGAACGTGAAGGTGTTGCGCGAGTTCCGCAAGCACTGTCGCGTCCTCGTTTCCATCGGCGATTGCGCGACCATGGGCGGGATTCCGGCCATGCGGAACTTGGTTCCGCTGGAGGAATGTCTCGAAGAGGCTTACCGCAAAGGGCCGACGGTCTACAACCCGTCGGGCACGTTGCCCAACAACCCCGAAGTTCCACTGCTGCTCGACCGGGTCTACCCGTGCCACGAGGTCGTGAATATCGACTACCACTTGCCCGGCTGTCCTCCGTCGGCCGACAGCATTTGGCAGACGTTGGTGGCTTTGCTGAACGACGAACCGCTGGAGTTGCCGTACGAGCTGATTAAATACGACTGACGCAGGGCGGCGTACTTGTCCGCGGCCTTCCGGAGCTGCGGTCGAGCTGTGTGCGGGCCGGCCGCCAAGGCAGACGGTCGACCGCCTCTCGGCCGCTCACGCGTCAAGGTGCTTCGAAAAGAGCGTCGAAACGGCGGCAGCCAGCAGGCTTGGAACTTCAAACCGAACCCGTAGCACAGCGAAGGCTTTCGAGGAGAGAGACTGTGGTCGCCTCAGCTTCACGTCGAATCGTGATTGAGCCAGTCACCCGTGTCGAGGGGCATGGCAAGGTCACCATTTTGCTGGATGAGAACCGCCGGGTGAAGGAGGCTCGGCTGCACATTGTCGAGTTTCGCGGGTTCGAGCGGTTCATCCAAGGGCGACCCTACTGGGAAGTGCCTGTGTTGGTGCAGCGGCTGTGCGGCATTTGCCCCGTCAGCCACCACCTGTGCGCGGCGAAAGCGACCGACATGCTGGTCGGTGCCGACCAGTTGACGCCGACGGCCGAGAAAATGCGTCGGTTGATGCATTACGGCCAAGTCTTCCAGTCGCACGCGTTGCACTTTTTCTACCTCGCTTCGCCGGACCTGCTCTTCGGCTTCGACGCCGACCCGCGCGTTCGGAACGTGATCGGCGTGGCCGCTCAGTACCCGGACCTGGCCAGGCAAGGAGTGCTGATGCGAAAGTACGGGCAGGAGATCATCAAGGCCACGGCCGGGAAGCGAATTCACGGAACCGGCGCCATTCCGGGCGGCATCAACAAGAACCTTTCGATCGAGGACCGGGACCGGCTGCTGAAAGACATCGACCAAATGCTCCAGTGGTCGCGCGACGCCGTCCAAATCGCCTGCGACTACGTGTTGGAGCATTTGGAGTTGGCCGCTTCGTTCGGCTCGTTCGAGTCCAACCATCTGTCGATTGTTCGTTCCGACGGCAGTTTGGACCTGTACGACGGCGATCTGAAGGCGGTCGACGCAGAAGGGAATGTGATTTTCGAAGGAGTGGCTCCGAAGGACTACCTGCGGGTGATCGCCGAGGAAGTGCGGTCGTGGTCGTACATGAAGTTCCCGTTCATCAAGAGCCTGGGGCCGGAAAACGGCTGGTACCGCGTCGGGCCGCTGGCTCGCATGAACACCTGCCGGTTCATCGACACACCGGAAGCCGACGCCGCGCGAAAAGATTTCTTGCAACTGGCCGACGGGAAACCGGTCAACTCAACGCTCGCGTACCACTGGGCCCGCATGATTGAGGTGCTTCACGCAGCGGAAAAGATTCGCGAGCTGCTGAACGACGCCGACCTGCAGGGCGACGACTTGGTCGTGAGGGGCGAGCGGCGAGAAGAGGGCATCGCGATCATTGAAGCTCCTCGGGGCACCCTTTTCCACCACTACCGCATCAACCGGAACGACCAGGTGGTCATGGCCAACCTGATCGTGTCGACCACCAGCAACAACGAGCCGATGAACCGGGCTGTGCAAAAGGTGGCGGAAGAGTACTTGTCGGGGCGACCGGAGATCACGGAGGGACTACTGAACCACATCGAAGTGGCCATTCGAGCGTACGACCCGTGCCTGTCGTGTGCCACGCACGCCTACGGGCAGATGCCTTTGGAGGTCCGATTGGTCGGGCCGGACGGCGGAACATTGGACGTGAGGCAACGACCATGATCAAACGGCGGCGGACTTTCTTCGTTTTGGGATTTGGGAACCCGGGCCGGGGCGACGACGGTCTGGGGCCGGCGCTGGCCGAGCTGATTGGTAAACTCGACCTGCCGGACGTCTCGGTCGATGCGGACTACCAGCTGACGGTGGAAGACGCGGCCGAGGCGGCGCGGCACGACGTGGTGGTTTTCGTCGACGCGGCACTGAGCGGACCGGAGCCGTTTTGGGTGCGGCGGCTTGAAGCCTCTCCCGAACGAGTCGGGTTCACAAGTCATGGAGTACAGCCGGAAGGGGTGTTGGCTCTGGCGAGAGACCTGTTCGGTGTGGAGCCAGAAGGCTACTTGCTCGGGATTCGCGGCTATGAGTTCGACCGGCTTCGTTGCGGACTGAGTGCCCAGGCTCGAGCAAATCTGCAAGCGGCCGCCGTCTACTTGCGGTCCGCTTTGGTCGACGGCGAGATTCAAGAACGAAACGCTGACCGGGACGAAGACGGTAGACCGGCAGGAGGACAGTTATGCAAGACGGCAAGTACGTGATCCTGTGTGTCGACGACGACGAGGACGTGCTGCTATTCCTGAAAACCGTGCTTGAATCGAAAGGGTACGTCGTGGTGACGGCCAAGAGCGCGGAGGAGGGGGTGCGCGAGTTCAAGAAAACTCCGCCGGACCTGATCATCCTGGACCTGATGATGGAAACAATCGACGCCGGAACCGACTTCGTCAAGGAGCTGAAAATGCTTGGCAATACGGCGCCGATCTACCTGCTCAGCTCGGTCGGAGACAATCTCCACATGACCACGGACTATTCTGCGTTGGGACTGGCCGGCGTCCTGCAAAAACCGGTTGACGACCGGCACCTGCTTTCGTTGGTCGAAAGCAAGTTGAAGAGGGAAGCAGCGGAAGGGTAGCGCACGGTCGACCTTCCTGAGTTGCCCGGCCGAATCTTGTGGCCGGGCTTTTCCTTTGCGCCCGGAAGGCTTCTGCAGCGCGGTTCGGACCCGACGTCGGTCGCGCGGAACTTGACGGCCGCTCCACTTCGGGTTCGGGCGTTCGGGAGCACGGCGAGGGAACAGGGCCTGGCTTGCTCGCCCTCCACACGCGCCCAAGCCCCGACTTGCCGCCGAGTGGATTCGCTCGGCTCGAGTGAACGGCCGGTCCGTGGCGAGCAGAGCCCGAGCATTTTACCCGTTGAGTGGCCGAAGTGGCTTTGTTAGTATACAGTCGTTGTTTCAGACGAAGTTTCGGCGACCGACGGACCGGACGGCGGGCGATGTCCGTCGCCGCGACTGTCGGCGTCGCCGGGAAAAGCAGTGGTTTCAAAGGGCGGATCGCACGGGTTGTCGGGCGGTACCGCGACAGAGACCACCGGATCAGAAGCATTGGGATTGCCTGGACGACGGGCAGCGACAGATTTGACTCTTGCTTTGTCGGTGACGAGCTCGAGTGCGCGAAGCAATGTTTGAATTGCTCGACGGGTCCCTCCTGTTTTTTGTTTTGACAGCGCTTGTGGCCGTTCCCGTGCTGCTTTCGAGCCACCAACGGGCGGACGGGCTTTGGCGTCCCGTTCGCGTGTGGTCGTCTGTGGTGGGCGGAGCGGCGTCGCCGGAGGGACTCGCGATTGCAGGTTTTCCTGGCGCAGGTGGCCGTCTGCCGCCTGATTCCGTGCCGGAAAACTTCGCAGAAAGACTCTCTCCGGCTCCTTCCGAGTCGTGGCGGGTCTTGCGGGACCACGGCTGCGCTGGGGCTGCCGGGGTCTGGCTTCGTCTTGACCACGACTCACCGCTTCTCACTCGTCTGCTGGCCCCATTCAGCGCTTCTGACGGCCGGTGCTCTGCGCGAAACGCTTGACAGCGCGAACCGACTGACGCCGGACTGGCCTGACCGCCTGGCTTGGGGCACCGAGGGCCGGCGTTGGGACGGTCTCCGCTGCGGCCGCCCAACAGCGCAGAGAGACCCCCAACCATGTTTGACGGAACAACGGCCGTTGTCGCCATCGTCGCGCTGGGCGTTGGGGCCTTCGTCGGGTACGTGGTCGACCGGCTTCGCTTGGGAGCGGCCTTCCAGCGGCGGGACGAGATCATTCGGCAGGCGGAGAAAGAAGCCGAGAACATCCGTCGGTCTCAGGAACTGGCGGCAAAGGAAGAACTGCTGAGACGCCGCGAGCAGTTGGAGGCGGAAGCTCGCCGCTGCCGAGAAGAGCTGCGTGCCCAAGAGCGAGCTCTCGACCGACGACAGGCCGAGATCGAGCAGCGCGAGAGTGACTTCACGAAACGCGAGCGAATGCTCGAGCTGACCCAGAAAAAGCTAGCGGACCGCGCCAAAGTGCTGGACGCCCGGGAGCGGGAACTGGACCGGCTGCTGCAGGAAGAACAGGAGCAGCTTTACCGAATCAGCGGGCTGGACGAACAGTCGGCCAAAGACATGCTGCTGGACCGGCTGGAGCGTCGGTTAAAGGAGGAAACCGGCGCGCTGGTCCTGAAGTACCGCAACGAGCTGCGCGAGAAGTGCCAGCAAATGGCCCAGGAAATCATTGGCATGGCCATCCAGCGCTGTGCCTCCAACCACACGGCCGAAATGACCGTCTCGTCGGTCGACATTCCCAACGACGAGATGAAAGGGCGGATCATCGGCCGTGAGGGACGCAACATTCGGGCGTTCGAAAAGGCGACGGGCGTCGACGTCATCGTCGACGACACGCCCGGCGTCGTGATCGTCTCCTCGTTCGACAAGATTCGCCGCGAAGTCGCTCGCCTCTCCCTGATCAAACTGATCCAGGACGGCCGCATTCACCCGTCCCGGATCGAGGAAGTCGTCCGCCAAACCCAGCAGGAAATGGAAGACTACATTCGGCGGCTTGGGCAGGAAGCCTGCCAGGAAGTCGGTGTGGTCGGCTTGCACGAGAAGCTGGTCGAGCTGGTCGGCCGGTTGCACTTCCGCACCAGTTACAGCCAGAACGTGCTCCGGCACTCCGTGGAGGTCGCTTTCCTGACGGGAATGATTGCTGAGGAGCTCGGACTGGACGGCCAGCTCGCTCGACGTTGCGGCTTCTTGCACGACATCGGAAAAGCGGCCGACCATGAAATGGAGGGCGGGCACCCGACCATCGGCGCCGAGCTGCTGCGACGCTTCGGCGAGCCCACGGAGGTCGTTCACGCGGCAGCCGGCCACCACGACGACATTCGCGCCGATTGCATTTACACCGTGCTGGTCGCGGCAGCCGACGCCATTTCGGCGTCTCGGCCGGGAGCGCGACGCGAGACGCTGGAGCGGTACTTGAAGCGGTTGGAGGAGCTGGAGGCGGTTGCGTGCGGGTTCCCGGGGGTGGAGCAGGCCTACGCGGTGCAGGCGGGCCGAGAAGTCCGTGTGATTGTGAACGCCGAGCAAGTCAACGACCGCGAAGCCGCGAAGCTGTGCCGTGACATCGCCACGGCGATCGAACAGACGCTGACTTACCCGGGCGAGGTCAAAGTGACCGTGCTGCGCGAGCTGAAAGTGGTCGACTACGCCCGGTGAGGGAACGTGGAAGCGTTTGGTACGTTCGGCCGTCTCGACGTCTGGCTACCGCTTCGCCGAGTCGCTGCGGCCGGAACGCAAACGGACGCACGGCGGACGCGAGCGGCTCGATGCTACGTTGGCAGCAGCCAGAGGTGGTCGCCAACGGTCGAGCTGCGGACGCGACCTGCTCTCGCTCCGCAAGCCAGCTCACGCTGCCGACCCGCCGAGCGGATTGCGCTCGGTCGAGTCTACTCGGCTGCCTGGTCGGACGGCGGTTTGGGCGGAGGCAAGGTGCGAATGTAGAGCAGCAACAACGCAATGACGACGAAAATGGGAACCAACGACGCCGCCAGCCAAATGCGGCGGGCCGTGTGTTCCCGCAGCGCTTCTTCGGCTCGCGCGATGACTTCGTTCGTGACTTTCAGCCCAGCGTCCACGGCTTCGCGGACCTTCTTGGCCGAGAAACTGTGAATGAGAGTGCGGGCGTTGGTGAGGGCGTCTTGAGCCTGTCGCAGGTCGAACCGAGGTCCGCTCACCTCCATGCCCAGCCGCTCGGCCTGCTGGATTTTCGCGTCGGCCACCGCGATTTGCGCCTTCAATTTCTCCAGGGCCTCACGCAGTTCCTTGGCCACGTCGGCTCCAGCCAGCGGCGCTCCGTACTCGGGACGCTGCGGGTTGTGGCACTTCGAACACACCGCCTGGCCGCTCAACCCCAGAAACTGGTCGGTCGGACGTCGAATTTCGTGGCTCCCGTGGCACGTGGCGCATCCCGGCAGTCCGATTTCTTCGAACTTGTGTCGCATTCGCGTTTCGGCGAACAAACCGGCCACTTTGCCGTGACAGGTGCCGCAGGCGTTTGCCACGCTGGAGACACCGGGCGGCACCGCGCCGTGGTTCCCATGGCAGTCGTTGCACGTGGGGGCGCTCAGGTCGCCTTGCTCCAGCAACGCTCGGCCATGCACGCTTCGTTTCCACTTCTCGTACTGGTCCGTGGGCAACGGCTTCCCGCGGTACGTGCGACCGCCCATGACTTTCGGGTCGCTGTGGCAGCGAGCGCACGTGTCCGCGACGTGCGTCGGGTAGACCGGCGACGAAGCGTCGTCGACGGGCAAAATGCCGTGGTGGCCGTGGCAACTGACGCACGTCGCCACCTGCTCGTCGACTTTCCCCTTCTCGGCCGACGCCTTCAGCCTCTTGCCATGCCCGCTCGTCCAGTACTCGGCGACCTGGTCGGTGCGAGCGGACGGGTCGAACCGCCGCATGTACTCCAGGTTTGAATGGCACCGTCCGCAGAAGTCCGGGACGTCGGCGGGCGAGCGGACGGCGCGGAAGGTGTCGTCCTTCCGATGGTCGACGTGCTCCTCCAGCTTGGCGTGTCCGCCGTGGCAGTCGTGGCACAGAAGGCCTCGCTGCCAGTGGACGTCTTTCGTCAGGTCTTTCAGGTTGACAACGGGGATGCCTTCGGACCAGAAGTCCCCCTGGCGCGTGTGGCAGGCGACGCACGAGTAGTCGTCGGGCAAGGCCGGCTGCGCAGACGAGCTGTCGTCAGGCTCTCCGGCCATGCCGGCCGTTGGCAACAGCGCGAACAGACAGCCGCCACAGAACAGGGTCCACCACCACCTCATCGAACCAGCTCCCAAACGCCCGTCGCCGCCAGGGTCACCAGGGACAGTGCCAACAAGCCCCAGACGGCTCGACGCTGCTGACTTCCCGGCTCCAGAAACGGCAAGCTCAAGGTCAAAACAATGGCCGTCAAGAGCGTCCCGAGGAACAACGCAGCAACCACGTTGCCTTCGCTGCCGAACCGTCCCCACGGAGTCATGACAATGAAGAAGGCCACGGCCACCACGGCCACACCGTTCAACACCCGACGGGCTCGCGGTCCGCGGTCCAAGAACGGCACCACCAGCACGGCCAGTCCGCAGATCCCGAAGAAGACCACGCCCACTTTCTCGCCCTCGAACCCCAAGATGTGCGAGGGTAAGAGCTTCAAGGCCTGGAACATGAACAGGAAATACCACTCGGGCTTGATGCCCGCCGGTGCCGACCCGAACGGGTCGGCCTTCTCTCCCAGCTCCCAGGGGAACAGGGCCGCCAATGCGGCCAGCAACGCCAGCATCAAGTACCAGCCGACCAAGTCTCGCAAAAGAAAGTCCGGCACGAACGGCATGACCGGCACGTTCTGCTCACCACCGAACCGCTGCAGCTCCCGCTCCGGAACACTCATTCCGTGCTTCTGCACCAGGAACAAGTGCAGCGACAAAATCAAGTACGCGGCCAACGGCAAGACGACCACGTGAATCGCGTAGAAGCGGGCCAACGTGTCGCCCGTTACGTCTTCACCGCCGCGGGCCAACAGCAGCAAGTGGTGGCCGATGAACGGCACCGAGCCGGCAATGGCCGTGCCCACTCGTGTCGCGAAAAACGCCAACTGGTTCCACGGAAGCAGGTAACCGCTGAAACCGAAGGTCATGAACACGGCCAGCAGCAACGTGCCCGTTACCCACGTCAATTCGCGCGGACGACGGTACGCCCGCATCATGTAGGCCGTCAGCAAGTGAAGGAACAGAACACCGATCAGCAGGTTGGCGCTCCAGGAATGGACCGAGCGGATCAGCCAGCCGAAGTCCACTTCGGTCATGATGTACCGGACGCTTTCGAAAGCTTGGTCCGGCGAAGGCTTGTAGTAAAGCGAGAGCAGCGTCCCGCTGACGATTTGAATGAGGAAAAGGAACAGGGCCATTCCGCCCAAGAAGTAAAACCAGGTACACCGGTGGACGGGGACCGTTTTCTTGGCCGCGAGCTTGGCCAGCGTGTCCAGCCCCAGCCGCTCGGTCCAGAACCCGGGGGAGCGGCACTGTGCCGGCTCCGCATTCGTCACAGATTCAGGCTTGGCGTGAGACAATGATCTCCTCCTCACCCAGCTTGCCCCGCAACGTCACATGGTACTGTTCCAGAGGCCGCGGGGGCGGCCCGGAGACGTTCCGGCCGTTCAGGTCGTAAACGCCGTTGTGGCAATTGCAGAAAATGTCCGGCTTCTCCGGACGGTACTGGACCGTGCAGTCCAGGTGTGTGCACACCGCTTTGAAGGCCTTGATGTCCTCGTTCGGCCGCAACGGTTGGCGAGCGGCCAGGCGACGCATGCCTTCCAGAGTCAAGACGACCAGGCACGGTTTCCCACCAAAATTGAAGGGGTTGCCGGGAGCGTTCGGCAGTTGGTTGACGCGGAATGGCGCTACGGCTTGGTCCGGCCCGGAGGCCGCCACTGGACGCGGACGCAGGAACCGAAGCACCGGGTAGAGAACGGCGGCCAACGTGGCAGCGATTGCCGCTTGCAGACTTCGAAGCAGCCAGTTCCTTCGGGACCCTGTGGTCCGGTCAGACGGATCGAGCTGTGAGCTCATGAGCTTGGTCCTCGCCGAACGTCGCCGTGTCAACTGGCACACTGACCAGAACCGCTACAGCCGGCAAAGTCGCGAACGCCTTCGCCGTGGTCGGTCACTCGAAGCCAAACTTGGTCTCACGCAGTCTTGTCGCGGTTCAGAGCTGGTTCTGCTCGGTGTCGAGAAATCGCTACACCTTGATGAGCCTCAGGGTACATCGACCTCTGTCGCCGATTCAAGCGCCAGACAGACCGGAGAGCGCGAAAAATTTGAAAATCCTCTGTGGATTGTGGGCTTACCTGTCTCAGCCCGACCGCCCAGAGCGTGAGCAGCCGCCGACGCAAAGGTCCGCCGCGGAGCCGCTCTGTCCGACCGTCTCGTAAAACGGAGGCTGCCACGCTGGTCGGGTAAAGAGTTGCTCCAGCCTCGTACGACGCTCCGTGCTTTTCAGACGCCCGCCAAGCCGGCACGGCAACGCCACGTCGGGCCGAACCCGGCGTACGTGACCGCGCATGCTTCTGCGAACCACTCAACGCTCGACAAGCACGTGTCCGCCGCTCCACGCTCCCGCGTCAAGCCAGCAAGCTGCTCCTGTCGGAAATGCGGGTTTTTGACCACAGCCGCTTGTGGGTTGTTTGCATCGCCGAGTGCTGAGGTGGTAGCATGTCTGCCGTCGGTTGGCTGCCAGGCTCGCTGACGGACGCTTGATTGGATGTCAGAAAAGCGATATATAGATGCTTCCGTTTCTTCGGTTTTGGTGAGGAAGTTGGTCGGCTGGCTGGGTGTGTCGTTGTTTTTCGCGACGCGTCTGTCCGGCGTGAGCCAATGGTTGTGGCCCCCTGTTGGTGGTGCGAAACCACTTGGGTCGGAAAGGCAGGCGGTTGCCCAGCTGAGCGGAGTGGGTCAGGCTGCGACGGGAAGAGAGGGGTCGGCGAGCCGCGCCGGCTCGGACGGCTCTGTCCACGACGAGTCGGGACGCCGTCGGGTGTGCAAGCCGCTTCAGCTTGGCAGCCCGACGGCGTGTGTGCGTTGACTCAAGCGGGCCCTTGTGAGAGGACTTGGTTGTCTGGGGTGCCTGCCCGCGGCTGTGTCGGGTGGTCGCTGTGCAACAGGCGTCGATTGAGGCGACTGCACCTGTGTGGCACAGCGGTGTTTGGCAGTGTTTGGTTCAGTAAGGAGGTAGACCGATGCGTAGAGTTCCGCTGCTGTTCGTACTGACCGGGGTCGCTCTGGTCGCCGTGCTGGTGTTGCTGGGGCAGCCAGCGACGCAGTCGTTCGCTCAACCACCGGCCGAGGAAGAGGCAGCCGAGCCCGCGCCGCCGGCCGACCAGACTTACGTCGGCGCCAAGGAGTGCGCGTCCTGTCACTTCAAGCAGTACATCACCTGGAAGAAGACCCCCCACGCCAACACGTTCAAGCTGCTGCCGGACAACTACGCGACCGACGCCAAATGTCTGCAATGCCATTCGACAGGCTACGGCAAGCCAACCGGATTCAAAGACATCAGCAGCACACCTTCGCTGGCCGGCACGACGTGTGAAGCCTGCCACGGCCCGGGCAGCAAGCACGTGGAAATCTGCAAGCAGTACGGGCAGAAGAAGTTGTCCGAGGAGGAAGAGAAGACAGCCCGCGACTCCATTTGGAAGCTCATGCCCGGCAACGTCTGCATGCGGTGCCACACGGTGCAGGCCCACAAGCCGTCGGAGACCCCACCGGAACTTCGCAAGAAGTAAAGAATCCTGGACGGCCGGCAATTGCGGAAGACCGTCTGTGCTGGCGTGACACGGGACGCCCGCGGCCGTCCGGTTAGCCCGCCGGGCCGCTTGGCGCCGGTCTTCGTTGAGTCTGCCGGTGCCGGCGGGAGTTGGCGTGACCGTTTGCGGCGTGTCGGCGGGACGCGGCACACCGGTGGCTGGCGACAGACCGCGGGGCCCCTGCTTGTGTCGACCGGCTCTTGTCCCGAACTTTCGACGGCGTGCCCCCGGCGGCTCGTGTCTGGCGGAGTCGGTTTTCCGCAAGCCGCTTGCAAACGGAGAACGTTGGTGGGGCGACGGTCGTCCTTGGGCGGCCGTCGCCACGGCTTGTCCCGAGCGCCGAGTCGGCACGAGGCGTGGGGAGCGGCGAGGGCCGCCAGGCGGACACAGGGCTTTGCAGCTTTCGGGCTCGCACCGATGGGGCGCCACAAAGGAAGCCCACGCGAGCTCGGCGTAGACGACGCAAGGTCCGCCAGTGTCGGGCCGAAACAGCCCACCGAGTGAACTTGCGGCGTGGCGGTCCGTTCGTCGCCCGTCGGCGGACAATGGCCGTGAGCCTTGGCAAGAGACGGCTCGGACGCCCGACCGCAGCGGCCCGTGACGGGTGGACCCGAGGGAGGCTGCGCTACTTCGGGCGCTTGCGTCCGGACCGGCAGGGCTCGTTCGGCCGGTGACCTGCAGCGGGCCGGTTGGAGGCCGTGCGTTTCGTCGAGGCGGGGCCGAGGCGGAAGGTGCCGTCGGTCGAACGGTGCTCTGCAAGCCTGTCCGGGTTGCTCGGTGGCCGGGCCGGCGGACTACCCGGGTCGAAACGTTTTCGGAGGAGTCAGGGAGCTCAGCCGGACGGAGTCGAATTTTCTTGCTGGCGAGCCAGTGCAACAGGCTGGAAAAATGACAAGACTTGCTCGGCTGCTGTTGACGTCGCTGCTGTGCGTGACGGTGACCTCTGTTGCTGCGGCGCAGCCGCCCAAGGGCTCGCAAATGCCCGTGGACGAGGTGAGTTGTTTCATGTGCCACAGCGAGGAGG
>CAYSAG010000088.1:0-4533 GCA_964428935.1 uncultured Planctomycetaceae bacterium
CTGTGGGAGGTAGCTCGCTACGAGCTGCGTCCGCGGTTCCTGCGCATTCCGGGAGTGGCTCGGGTGAAACTGGTGGGCGGACGGCGGCCCGAGTTCCACGTGGTGGTCGACCCGGCGAAGCTGGAGTCGTACCACCTCACGTTCGACCAGGTCGTGCAGGCTCTGTCGGAAACGAACCAGTTCACGCCGGCGGGCCTGCACGAAGAGGACTACCAGTTGTACCTGCGGGTGGTCGACAACCGCGTTCACCGAGCCGACGAACTGAAGGACGTCGTGGTGGCGTGGTCGGGCGACACGGCCGTCCGGATTCGCGACATTGCCACGGTGCGGCCCGGCGAAGAACCCCAGTACAACATTGTGACGGCGGACGGGGTCGACGCGGTTCTGTTGAACGTCTACAGCCAGCCCGACGGAAACACGGTCGGCATTGCCGACGCGCTGCAAGAAGAACTGCAGAAGCTCCGCCAAGAACTGCCGCCGGACATGAAGCTGGCCTTTTTCTACGACCAGTCGTTGTTCGTGCGCGAGGGCATGGCCAGTGTGCGCGACGCCATGGTCCTGGGCCTGATTCTGTCGGTCGGCGTGTTGTTCGTTTTCTTGAAACGGGTGTCGGTGACGGTGGCCGCGGCGGTGGTCATTCCCGTCAGCGTGTTGCTGACGTTGGTCGGCATGCGTGCGTGCGGAATGAGTTTCAACATCATGACCCTGGGCGGAATTGCCGCGGCGGTGGGGTTGGTCATCGACGACGCCATTGTCAGCGTCGAAGCCATTCACGCGAAGGTGGAGGCTGGGCACGACGCTTTTCGCGCCGTGGAGCTGGCTTTGCACGAGGTCGGTTGGCCGCTGGTGGGCAGCACGCTGACGCCGGTCGTGGTGTTCCTGCCGCTGGCGTTCTTGAGCGGCATTGCGGGTGTGTTCTTTCGAGCTTTGGCGCTGACCATGGTCTTCGGCGTGCTCAGCTCGCTGCTGTTGGCCGTCACCTGGACCCCGGTGGTGGCGGCTCTGTTGATTCGTCGGCGAGCGGAAAGGCCGCACGACGAACTGGAGCAGGGCGGGCCGGTGCTGCGAGCGCTCATTGCGGTCTACGAGTGGGTCGTGCGGCGAGCGCTTCGCTTTCCGGCGGTGTTCGTCGTCGGGCTGGTGCTGTTCGTGGCCGGAGGCGTGTGGCTGTACCGGCAGCTGGACAGCGAGTTCTTGCCCGAACAGGACGAAGGGGGCTTCGTGTTGGACTACTTCACTCGGCCCGGCACCAGCCTGTCCGAGACGGACCGCATGTTGCGGCACGTCGAGCAGATTCTGGCTGAAACGCCGGAAATCGAGAGCTACTCGCGGCGCACCGGCGCCCGACTGGCCTTGGCCATTGCCGAGCCGAACACGGGCGACTTCCTGGTCAAGCTTCGTCCGGACCGGCAGCGGTCCACCTTCGAGGTGGTCGACGAACTGCGCGAGAAGATTCACGGCGCCGAGCCGGCTTTGACCATTGAGTTTCCCATGGTCTTGAGCGACTTGATTGGCGACCTGACCTGGGCTCCTCAACCCATTGAAATCAAGATTTTTTCGACCGACACCGAGCTGTTGAAGCGGAAGGCCGCTGAGGTGGCGAAGGCCATTGAGTCCATTCCGGGCGTGGTCGACGTCAACGACGGCGTGGTCGTGGCCGGTCCGACCATGCGGTTTCGCGTCCGGCCGGACGCAGCGGCCCGGACCGGCCTGACCTCGGCCCAAGTGGGGCGAATTCTCGAAACCGCACTCTACGGTCGGGTCGCTTCGTACGTGTTGCAGGGAGACCGCACGTACCCAGTGCGGGTGGTGGCCGAGCGCGGAACGTTCGAGCGGGAAGAGCAGATTCTGAAAATGCCGCTGCGAACGCCGAAAGGGGCTCTGGTCACCCTGCAAGACGTGGCCGACGTCGAGCACGTGCCGGGCATTCTGGAAATGCACCGCGAAGACCAACGTCAACTGATTGCCGTTTCGGCCCGGTTGTCCGGAATCGACCTGGGCCACGCCATTCGGCTCATTAAACGGAAGCTGGAAAAGACCGTGCCGTTGCCACCAGACGCTCACATTGAGTACGGCGGGCTCTACCAGCAGCAGCAAGAGTCGTTCCGGCAACTGACGTTGGTGCTGGTCATGGCCATGGTGTTGGTCTTCACGGTGTTGCTGGTCGAGTTTCGGACGGTCTTGGAGCCGCTGGCCATTGTGTTGGGCGCGGGCCTGGCCCTGTTCGGCGTGGTGGCGGCACTGTGGCTGACCGGGACGTCCATGAACATTGTGTCGTTTCTGGGGGCCATCATTGGCGTGGGCATTGTGGCCAAGAACGGCATTCTCATGTTGGACTTCGTGGAGCATTTGCGGGAGCGTGGTTTGACGTTGTTCGAGGCTTTGGTGCAGTCGGGCCGTCGGCGAATGCGGCCGGTGCTCATGACCAGCCTGACGACGTTCCTGGGCCTGTTGCCGCTGGCGTACGGAATCGGTGCGGGGGCGGACATGCTTCGTCCGCTGGCCATTGCGGTCATGGGAGCGTTGGTCATGTCGCTGGTGCTGTCGTTGGTGGCAACGCCGGTTTGTTACTACGCGCTGGTTCGGTGGCTTGGAGTGGCGCGACGGCAGTCGTCGCCGACGGCTCCGTGAACGGGAAGGCGAAGCGGTGTACGGCGCGGTGGGTTTCTCGTGCAGACGGTGTGGTTGGCCGCTGGTTTGGCTGGCGGCAGCGGTGTCGCTGTGCGGCCTGGGGTGTCGCGGCACGGGACCGGAAGAGTCGGAAGGAGCCGAACGGCCTGGTCGGCCCGTGCCGGTTCAGGTGGCTGTGGCGCAGACGAAGACGCTGCGTCCGTCGGTACAATTGGTGGGCACGTTGGAGCCCATTCCGGAGCGAACGGCCGACGTGTCGCTGCGGGTCGACGGCTGGGTCGACCAAGTGTTGGTGGTCGAGGGCCAGTCGGTGCGAGCTGGTCAGGAGCTGTTGCGGTTGGACCCGCGGGTGGCGGAGGTCGAGCTGGCTCGGGCCGAGGCCACCGTCCAGCAGAAGCGGGCGGTGTGGGAGCGGCTGAAGCACGGCTACCTGCCTCAGGAAATTGAAGAGGCTCGGCAGCGGGCTCGCGAAACCCGGCAGACGCTCGAAAGTCTGAAGGTCGAGTTCGCCGCGCTGGAGTCGCTCTACAAGAAAAACGAAGTGTCCGCCGTCCAGTACCGAGCGGCGTTGGCCAAGTTGCGTGCGGCCGAGGCGGCGGCTGAAGCAGCGGAAGCCAGAAGAAAGCTGTTGGAAGCCGGCACGCGGCCCGAGCAGGTCGAGGAGGCAAAGGCCGACCTGGCCGTGGCCGAAGCCGAACGCGACGCCGCCAGGCTGAACTTGGCGTTCTGCTCCGTCACCACTCCCATTGCCGGTCTGGTGACCAAGCTGGAGGCTCGCCGCGGCGCCTTCCTGCAGCGGGCCAGTCCCGTGGCGACCGTGGTGGACGTGTCGGAGCTGTTCGCCAAGGTGCACGTGCCCAGCCAACAGTACGCTCAGTTGGAGCCCGGCCAGTCGGCCGACGTCCGTTTGCCGGCGTTGCCGGGCCAAGTCTTCCGCGGCACGGTGGACCGGGTGAGCGGTCAGGCGGACCCGGCCAGCGGCCACACCGACGCCTACGTTCGCATTCGGAACCGCGACTCCCTGTTGCGGCCCGGAATGGCGTGTCGAGTGACGGTGTGGCTGCCCGAGCGACGGAACGTGTTGGCCATTCCCGTTGCGGCCGTGGCCGACCACTCCGGCCGGTCGGTGGTGACCCTGGTTCGCGACGGGAAGGCGTTCGAAGTGGAAGTGCGGCTGGGAGCCGAAGCGGACGGGGAGGTGGAAGTGCTGGCCGGTCTGAAGCCCGGCGACGTCGTGGCGACCAAGGGGGGCTACGGTCTGCCGGACGGCTGCCCGGTTCGAGTCGTGGAAGCCGGCCCGACCCCGTCCGAGTGAACTCTGCCTTCTGCCACCTGCTGCCGCCCGTTCCGTGCGACGGCCGGCCCTTGTCGCTTTGCCCGAGTGACCGTCCTGTGAGAGCCGCGCTCGACGCCGCGCCGCTGCTGTCAGCGGCGCGGCGGGAGGGCGAAGGCGAGCCGTCCGTCGCCGAACAGTTTTTTCACTCGTCCCACCAAAACCGCCGGGCCTTTCATCTTCCTTTCATGAACCGCTTGGTACCCTTCCTGTGTCGGAGGCAAGACCGAGAGCGTCGGTCGGCTGCCGGGTCGACTTTCGGTCGGGGTGCTCGGCAGAAAGACAAACCGGGACGCAGGAAAGGAGGTTGGCAACATGAGACGGCTGAAGTGGTTTTGGTGGACCTGTGCCGGCGTCGTCCTGTTGGGCTTAGTTGCGGTTGCGTTCAACCGGGTTCGAGCGGGTGGCGACCAGCCGCTGCCGGAGTCGAGTGTGAGCCAGGGTGGTGCGAGCGGCCAACTGCTGGCGTCACTGGACGAGGACGAGAAAGAGGCGGCTGAACACGAGGAGCACGAGGAGCACGCGGGCCGTCACCGCGAGCGGAGACACGAGGAAGCGGAGGAGCACGA
>CAYSAG010000088.1:4633-17136 GCA_964428935.1 uncultured Planctomycetaceae bacterium
CATGAGGAAGCCGAGGAACACGAGGAACACGAAGAGGAAGCGGAGGAGCACGAGCACGAAGAACACGAGGAGGCCGAAGAGCACGAGGAACACAAGCGGCACGCTCGACACGGCCGCAAGCGCGGGCACGAGGAAGCCGAGGAACACGAGGAACACGAAGAGAAAGAAGAGCACGAAGAAGAGGAAGAGAACGAGCGGACCTACACGTTCTCGAAGGCCGACCTGGGCAAGACGCCGAAAGGTTGGACGGTCGCCAAGACGGGCAAGGGGAAAGGCAGCGAGTGGAAAGTCGTGGCCGACCCGACCGCTCCGTCCGGCACCGGCTACGTGCTGGCTCAAACGGCCAAGAGCCCTCGCCGTGTCTTCAACCTGTGCGTCGTCGAGGACTCCAACTACCGCGACGTCGAAATCGAAGTCTGCTTCAAGGCCGTTCGCGGAAAGATTGACCAAGGCGGCGGAGTCGTCTGGCGGTACCAGGACGAGAACAACTACTACATTGCCCGCATGAACCCGCTCGAAAGCAACTACCGATTCTACAAGGTCGTCAACGGCCGGCGCACTCAGTTGGCCACCAAGGAAGGCCTGACGGTGCGGCCGGGCGAGTGGCACACGCTGGAAATCAAGTGTGTGGGCAACAAGATTCGGTGCAAGCTGGACGGCAAGACGTTGCTGGAAGCCACCGACAACACCTTCAAGAAGGCGGGCAAGGTGGGGCTGTGGACCAAGGCCGACGCTCAGACCTACTTCGACAAGTTCGAGGTGGAAGAGGAGGAAGCCGAGGATTGAGCAGCCGGTTGTGCTCCAACCCGCCCTGGCCAAGCTGACTGCGGCCGGTTCACGGAGCGTTTCAATGGCCTCGGGTGGAGCGGTCTTGACGGAGCAGGACCGCCTCCACCGCTGCTCCCGAACGAGGTGTGGAACTGGAAGCGAGTCCCGTGAGGAGCGGGCGCAGGCTGGCCCGCAGCGTCGACTGTTTTTGGCCGGCGCTGCGGGCGTCTTTTCCAGTCGGTCCGCCTGCGTCCGGGCTCCTCGCACGAGTTTTCTCAGACGCAAGGGTGAGCGGAGCAATGACACAGGGCAAGCACCGAACCTCGGTCCGCCTGTGGGCGGCCGCAGCTCGACGGGCGGCATTGGTCCTGGTGACGTTGGTGGTGACGGTGGGACTGGGCTGTTCGGGGTCGGGTTCGGCGCCTGGTCGTCCGTCGCAGTCAGAGCAGTCGTCTCAAACCGGCCCGGCTTCTGGCGGAAGGGTCGTCGTCTACTCGTCGGTCGACCAGGTGTTTGCCGAACCGATTTGTAAACAGTTCGAGAAAGAAACGGGAATTCAAGTGGAGCTGGTTCCGGACACGGAGGAAACCAAGAGCACGGGCTTGCTGAACCGGCTGATTGCCGAGAAGGACCGGCCGCGGGCGGACGTGTTTTGGAGCGGCGACCCGGTGCGAGCGGCCGTGCTGAAGTTGAAAGGCGTCTCGGCGCCGTACGTGTCTCCGGCTGCGGAAGGGCTGCCGAAAGAGTTCTCCGACCCCGAGCACTACTGGACCTGCTTTTCGGCTCGAGCCCGCGTGCTCATTTACAACACCGACCTCGTTCCGCCGGACCAGCGTCCCACGTCGGTGTTCGACTTGGCGGACCAGCGTTTCCGTGGCCAGGGCTGTTTGGCCAACCCGCTGTTCGGCACCACGTCCATGCACGCGGCGGCCTTGTTTCAGGTGCTGGGCGACCAGCAGGCTCGCCGGTTCTTTCAGTCTTTGGCCGCCAACGGGGTCGAAATCTTGTCGTCGAACGGTGAGGTGCGTCGGCGGGTTGCCAACGGTCAGTTCGCCTTCGGGCTGACCGACACGGACGACGTCAACGAAGCGCTGCGCGACGGCAAACCCGTGGGCTTCGTTTTTCCGGACGCAAAGGGAATGGGCACGCTGGTCGTGCCGAACGCCGTGGTTCTGATTGCCGGTGCCCCTCACCTGGACAATGCCAAGAAGTTCATTGACTACTTGCTGCGGCCGGAGACGGAACAAGCGCTGGCTTGCAGCGCCGCTCAAATGCCTTTGCGACCAAACGTCCCACTGCCCGAGGGGTTCCCGTTCCCGCCCGTGACGCAGCTGAAAGCCATGCCGGTTGATTACCAACTGCTGGCCAGTAAGCTGGAGCAACTGTCGAGCGGTTTCCTGAAGCAGTGGGTGGACGAGAACCTGTGAGGAGGGCGTTGGCGGTTCGGGCGGCGTTGCGTCGGCTGGTTGTCGTGCTGGTCTTGCTGCTGGCCGTCGCGCCGGCGTTGTCGCTGGTGGTGGCCACAGTGGGTGAGCCTGCCACGCAGCCTCTCTGCACCAGAGCGTTCGTCCGGGCGACCCGAGACACGCTGCTGCTGGGCGCCGGCGTCTGGCTGCTGTCGGTTTCGGTCGGCTTGCCGGCCGGGCTGTTGTCGGCACTCTACCGCTTCCGCGGCCGCGAACCGCTCCTTCTGCTGCAAGCTTTGCCGTTGCTGCTGCCTTCGTTTCTGCCGTGCATTGGCTGGAGCAACCTGGCGGCCAGCGGGCTGTTTTCGAGGTTTCCTGTCTGGGACGCTTGGCTCGGTTGCGTCTGGGTGCTCGGACTGCAGGCGGTTCCGCTGCCGCTGTTTGCGGCGTGGGCGGCTTGTCAGAACCTGACCGCCTCGCAAGTGGACGCGGCTCGGCTGCACGGTGGCGAGCGGTTGGTCGTGGCGCTGGCCGCTCGAGCCGCCGCACCCGCGGCCGTCCTGGCCGGGCTGCTGGCGGGCGTTCTCAGTTTGTCCGACCCTGGTGCGCCGCTCATTCTGAGCTGCCGCTCTGTGGCCGTCGAAATTCGGACCAGCTTTGCGGCGCTGTTCGACTACGGACTGGCGTCGCGTCAGTGTCTGGCCCTGGCCGCGCTCGTGCTGGTGCTGACGGCGCCGGTGCTGGTCTTTGGACTGCGTCGACTGTCTGCGGCCGTGCTGGCCCGACAAACTCGGGCGGTTCGGCCGCGGTCTCACCCGTTGCTCGGGCGTCTGACCGCTGCGCTGTTGCTGGTTCTGCTGTTGGCCAACGTGGTCCTGCCGTCGCTGGGGTTGTGTTTGCCCGTGGTTCGAGCGCCCGAGTACTTTCCGCGGGCGTTGCAGAAGGTGGCGGAGACGGCGGCGCCGACGGCGGTGTTCACGGGCGGAGCGGGACTGGTGGCCGTGGTGCTGGCGACCGGTTTGGCTTGGGCGGTGCGGAACGACGGCCCTCTTCGCGCGTTCGTCCTGGGGACGCTGTTGGCCGCCTTCGCGTTGCCTTCGGCGCTGGGAGCCATTGGCGTGGTTCGACTGGCTACGTACGCGCCGCCTGAGTGGGACTGGCTGACTCGGAGTCAACTGACCGTAGCGCTGGTCCTTGGCCTGCGGTTCCTGCCCGTGGCCACGGTGGCGCTGCTGCGGGGCGTGGGCAGCTTGTCGCCGTCGTGGCTGGAGGTGGGACGGGTGCACGGGGTCGGCAGCGGGCGGTTGTTCGTTCGCGTCGTCTTGCCGCTGCTGACGCCGGCGCTGGCCGTGGGTTTTCTGCTGGTGGCGGTCTTGTCGGCGGCCGACGTCACCACCACTCACCTGCTCCAGCCACCGGGCACGCAGTCGCTGACCGTTGCCATTTTCACGGTCATGGCCAACAGCCCCGAGGGACTGGTCGCGTCGCTGTGCTTGTTGAACCTGCTGGTGGTGGTCGCGTTGCTGGTCCTGTTGTCGCAAGTGGGGCGGCTGGGAGGGAGGAGGCTTTCGTGAGCGTGTTGGTTCGGTGTCGCGGAGTGGTCTGCCGGCTGGGCGGGCAGACGGTGCTGGACCGGCTGGACTTCGAGCTGCAGTCCGGTGAGGCCGTCGCGTTGCTCGGGCCGTCGGGCTGTGGCAAGTCGACGCTGCTGCGAGTGGTTGCGGGGCTGGAAGTGCCCGAGCAGGGGGAGGTGTTGGTCGAGGGTCGGCCGGCGACGCGCGACGGGCGACTGCTCGTGCCGCCTCACCGACGCAGCCTGGCGCTGCTCTTTCAGGACCTCGCACTCTGGCCCAACCTGACCGTGGCGGGGAACGTTCGGCTGGGGCTGTCTGGTTTGCGGCTGTCGGCGGCGGAGAGGCGGCGTCGAGTCGACCAGGCACTGCGTTTGTGCGAAATTGCCGAGCTGGCCGACCGCCGACCCGGCACGCTGTCCGGCGGGCAGCAGCAGCGGGTCGCCCTGGCTCGAGCTCTGGCGGTTCGTCCGAAACTGTTGCTGCTGGACGAACCGTTCGGCGGACTGGACCCGCTGACCAAGCAGTCGCTCCTGCAGCAAGTGGCTCGGCTTCGCTCCGAGCTGGGCTGGGCGTTGGTGCTGGTGACTCACGACAGTTTCGAGGCGGTCGAGCTGTGCGACGAGCTGGCCGTGCTAGACGGCGGGCGAATTGTGGAGCGGGTGTCGCTGCGGCAGTCGGCCGAGCGGGTTCGGACTCCGCTGGCCAAGGCGTTCCTGCACACGCTGTCGGCGGGCCGGTCAGGCTGACGTTTGAGGGACGCCGTGCGCCGAGGGCGGTCGAGGGGGAAAGAGGCGGGTCCGGCCGGCGGCGTGTCTGAGGTTCGGGCGCTGGAGTCCCACGAGGCTGTCCGCTGCGCTCCGGATTTTCCGTCGCCGCGTCGTCCGCTCAGACTAACGGTCCGGCCCGCGACGTGGTAACCTTCGTGCTGACGGGGTCGAAGAGTCCGACCGGCTTGGAGCGATTGGGAAGACAGAGGCTTTCGGACCCGACACGGGTTTGCAAGGGGAGTCTGGTCAGCCGGACAGTGCTTTGAAGAGGCGAATCGGTTTCATGAGCGAGCCGACCGACCGACTGCAGTTTCGAATTCGTGGCATGGACTGCGCCGAAGAGGTGGCGGCGCTGAAGCGTGAAGTGGGGCCGCTGGTGGGCGGCGAGCAGAACCTGAGCTTCGACTTGTTGGACGGGCGAATGACCGTCGAGCGTTGCCCGGAGGGTGTGTCGGCCGAGGCAATTTGCCAGGCGGTGGCTCGAGCGGGTTTGCAAGCCGAACTGGTGCGGCCTGGGGAAGAAAGCGGCGAGCGTTTGACCTTCTGGCAGCGTCACGGCCGGCTGGTCATGACCGTGGCCAGCGGTCTGCTCACGGCCGCCGGGTTTGCCGTACACGCCGTCGAGGCAGGCGGTGTTCTGCCGGCGCTGGCCGGCGGTGAGGCCGGCGGCACACCCTACCCGGTGACCAGCGTGGTGTTGTACTTGCTGGCGGCGGTGTGCGGCGGTTGGTTCGTCGTTCCGAAGGCTTGGGCGGCCGCGCGGCGGCTGCGGGCCGACATGAACTTGCTCATGACCGTCGCGGTGGTCGGAGCGGTGGTCATTGGTGAATGGTTCGAGGCGGCGACGGTGGTCTTCTTGTTTTCGCTGGCGCTGCTGTTGGAGTCGTGGAGCGTGGAGCGGTCGCGTCGGGCCATTCGAGCACTGATGGACCTGTCGCCGCCGGTGGCTCGGGTCGTCTCGGACGGACAGACCCACGAGCGGCCGGTGGAGGAGGTGGCGGTTGGCAGCCTGGTGTCCGTCCGTCCGTGGGAGAAAATTCCGTTGGACGGCGTGGTGGTGGAGGGAGCGACCTCCGTCAACCAGGCTCCCATTACCGGCGAGTCCGCTGCCGTGCCCAAGAAACCGGGCGACTCGGTCTACGCCGGCACCATTAACCAACAGGGCGCGTTCACGTTCCGGACCACCCGTCCGGCTCGCGACACCACACTGGCTCGAATCATTCACTTGGTGGAGGAAGCCCACTCGCGGCGAGCGCCCAGTGAGCAGTGGGTGGAACGCTTCGCTCGACGCTACACTCCGGCCATGATGGCCTTGGCCCTGGCCATTGCCGTGGTTCCGCCCTTGTGGTTCGGCGGCGCGTGGACCGACTGGTTCTACCAGGGGCTGGTCATTCTGGTGATTGCTTGTCCGTGTGCGTTGGTCATTTCGACTCCGGTCAGCATTGTGGCGGGACTTGCGTCGGCGGCTCGGGCGGGAGTGCTCATCAAGGGCGGCGTGTACCTGGAGACGCCGGCTCGGCTAAGGGCCGTGGCAATCGACAAGACCGGCACGCTGACTTTCGGCCAGCCCACCGTGCAAACGGTCGTGCCGCTGAACGAGCACACGGAGACCGAGCTGCTGGAACGGGCGGCGGCGTTGGAGTCGCACAGCAACCACCCGCTGGCGCGAGCCATTTTGCGACGCGCCGAAGAGCTGGGCGTCCGCGTGCGGCCGGCCGAGCAGTTCCAGTCGATTCAGGGGAAAGGGGCCAAAGGACTGATTGACGGTCGGCCCTTCTGGATTGGTAGCCACCGACTCATGCACGAAATGGGACAGGAAACGCCGGCCGTGCACGAGCGGACGTTGGAGCTGGAGGACGAGGGACATTCGGTCGTTGCCATTGGAAACGACCAACACGTTTGCGGGCTGATTACGGTGGCCGACGGCGTTCGGCCAGCCGCTCCGGCTGCCGTGCGAGCCCTCAAGGACGCCGGAGTCCGACACGTGGTCATGCTCACCGGCGACAACGAAGGCACGGCTCAGGCCGTGGCCAAAGCGGTGGGTGTGGACGAGGTGCGAGCGGAGCTGTTGCCGGAGGACAAGGTGCGAGCCGTCGAGGAGCTGGTCAACAAGTACCGCTACGTGGCCATGGTCGGCGACGGCGTCAACGACGCGCCGGCCATGGCCGCTGCCACGCTGGGAATTGCCATGGGTGCCGTCGGCTCGGACGCCGCCATTGAAACGGCCGACGTGGCCCTCATGACCGACGACTTGGCCCGACTGCCGTGGCTCATTCGACACTCGACTCGAACCCTGCGAACCATTCGCCAGAACATTACGTTCGCTCTGGGCGTGAAGGCCGTGTTCATGGCCTTGGCCTTGGCCAAGCTGGCCACGTTGTGGATGGCCATTGCCGCCGACATGGGCGCTTCGCTGCTGGTCATTTTCAACAGCTTGCGTTTGCTTCGGCCGGCGGAGTGGTCCGGTGAGAGTCGACCAGCGCCAGAGGCACAGTCCGCGACGGGCAACCACGCTGCTGTAGACTGAACGGCTTCGCGGCGGCTCCCGTTGCAGCTCGTCTACGAACTCGAGCCGCTCGGCACCGGCGGCGGCTGCTTTCTGTAGCTGAGGTCGAGCAGTTCGACGGGGTGAGCGACCCACAGAGGCCGGCCGGCTTCACGCAACGCGGCTTGAATTTGGAGAGCACAACCGGCATTGGCCGTGACGACCGCTTGAGCCCCCGACTCGAGAATCTGTTCCGCCTTCCTTTTTCCCAAGCGGTCGGCCATTTCCGGTTCGGTCAGATTGTAGCTGCCGGCCGCACCGCAGCAAACGTCCGACTCGGGCAGGTCCAGCACCTCCAGCTCGGGAACGGACGCCAGTAACTGACGGGGCGGTGAGGTGACTCGTTGGGCGTGAGCCAAGTGGCAAGCGTCGTCGTACACGACTCGCAGCGGCAACGGTCCTTCCGGCCGCTCAAAACCCAGCTCCACCAGAAACTCGTGGACGTCCCGAACCCGCTCGGCCAATCGGTTCAACAAGTCCCTGTCGTCCGGCCGGGCGCTGACGTCCACTGCCAAGTGCGGGTACTCTTTCAGCATGGCTCCGCACCCGGCCACGTTCACCACCACTGCGTCCGTCTGCTCGGCCAACAGAGCTTCGGCGTTCTGCCGAGCCAATTCCAGGGCCGCCTGCCCTTCGCCGTTGTGGTAATGAATGGCACCGCAACAGACCTGCGTTCGGGGCACCACCACCTCGCACCCGTTTCGTTGCAAGACCCGGGCCGTCGCCCAGTGGACGTGCCGAAACAGCACGTCGGCGACGCAGCCGGTGAACAGGGCCACTCGAGCTCGTCGGCGACCCTCCGCCGGCAGCACGGTCGGCAGCGCAGGCGGTTGGCGACGCAGCCTCGGCAGCAAACGGTACATTCGCTGCAGCAGCGGGGGCAGCAACGAGACCGCTCCCGTCCACTCCAACACGCGGTCGAGCCGCAGCAGTTGGAGCACGCGAGCCGGCAGCAAAGCCCAGCGCAGCCGGGCCGGCTTCGGAAACAGCTCGAACAACACCACCCGTTCCAGTCCTGAAAGGCTCGGCTCGCCGCGTCGGGCCTTCCACGCTTCCAGTTGCAGTCGGAACGGCTCCAACAGCCGTCCGTACTGCACGCCGGACGGACAAGCCGTCTCGCAGGCGCGGCAGTCCAAACACAACTGCAAGTGCCGTTGGACTTTCTCCGTGGGCTCCAGCCGACCGTCGGCAATGGCTCGCATGAGGTAAATTCGGCCGCGTGGGCTGTCGTTCTCGTCGGCCGTTTCCAGGTAGGTCGGGCACGACGACGTGCACAAGCCACAGTGCACGCACAGCAGGAAGCACGTGTAGTCCAGCCCGGTTCCGGGACGCGTGCCGTCCAGGACACCGGTTTGACTTGTCCGTTCCACCGCAGTCATGAAGCGTCCGTCAAGTCGTTGGCAGCGACCGTGCTCTTTGCCCAAGTCAGCTTTCGGCGGCCGAGCACGGAACGCCGTCTTGGTTCACCGGTTGGTCGACGAAGACTCCCGGGTTGAGCACGTTGTACGGGTCGAAGGTTTGTTTCAGTTTTCTCATGAGGGTCCACGAGGGCGACGGAGGTCCCCAGACGGGCAGCCGACGTTTCCACCGCGGGTCGCACTGCAGCACAATGAGTCGACCGGAGCCGGCTTCGGCCTGTTTTCGGAGCGGCCGCAGAATGCGTTCGGCGTCTTCGGGACGGACCGTCTCTTCGGGCAAGTGTCCGACGACGACTCCGTTGCCGGCGTGAGCTTGCACGGCCACTCCCAACTGCGACGCCTGCTCCGCAAACCGCACCGTGGCCGACGGACGCAGGCTGGCCTGGAACGAGGCCGGGTCGTCGGAAAACGTGGCGTACTCGGTCAAGACCGTCCACAGAGCGGCCGTCGCCTTTTCCGTCACCACCTGCACGCTTTTCGGCCGACAGTGGTCCAGCTCCTCGCGGACCTTCTGCACCTGCCACCGACACTCCTCGCTCAGCCCTTCGAACCCGACAGCCAATACGACCCCGTCGGTCGGCAGGTCCAGCCTGGCCTCGCTCACCACGCTGGCCGCCGCTCGTCCGTTGAGCAGCTCCAGCGCAACCGGCCGCGTGGCCGACGTCACCAGCAGCTCCAGCGCCCGGTCCGCCTGCTCGAACCGCTCAAACACAAACCACACGAACGCGTCTTGCTCGGGCAACGGCTTCAGCCGCAACGTGACTTGAGTCAACACGGCCAACGTGCCCAACGACCCGACCAGCAGCTTGCCCAAGTCGTAGCCGGCCACGTTCTTCACCACCCGGCCGCCGGCTTTGAAAACGCGACCCGAACCGTCGACGGCCGAAACGCCCAAGACGTAGTCCCGCCAGGTGCCGTGAGCGAACCGACGCGGTCCGCTGGTGTTCGTGGCCACGGCTCCGCCCACTGTGGCGCGGTGGGGCTGAGCGACGTCGACCGGCACGCGCTGGTTGTTCGCTCGCAAAACCTCAGCCAGCCGTTCGAACCGAACCCCGGCCTCCACCGTCACCGTCATGTCCTCGACCGGGTAGTCGACAATGGAGTCCAGCGAGGTGAGGTCGAGCAGCACCGACGACTCCGGCCGCTCGAACCCGAAATGCAGGGCCGTCCGTCCGCCCACGGCGGTCAGCGGCCGGCGAGGTCCGTCGGCGTTGGCGCGGACGAACCGAGCCAACTCGCTGGCCGTCGCGGGCCGAAACTCGTTGTCGGCTTGGCTGGTCGTGGTCATTGTTTGAGTTCTCGGAGTGCGCCGACCTGTGGCCGCGCCAGGCTGGAGCGAAGCACGAAGACACTAACCGTTTCAGTTTGGAAGGGCCTTCTTCGGGTTGCACAGTCCTCGCGGATTGAACACGGCCCGAACGGCCGACATGACCTGCAGGTCGTTCGGGTCGAACAGGCTGGACAGGAACCGCAGCTTCTCGACACCAATGCCGTGCTCCCCGGTCACCGTTCCGCCGAACTCCACGCACTTGGCCAGAATCTCTTCGCTGGCCTGCAGCGCTCGCCCGACCTGCTCCCGGTCTCGGTCGTCGAACAGCAAAATCGGGTGAATGTTTCCGTCGCCGGCGTGAAAGACGTTGACAATGCGAATGCCGTAACGTTGGCTGCATTCGGCAATGAACTCCAGAATGTCCGGCAGCCGGGTGCGCGGCACAACGCCGTCCTGGGTGCAAAAGCTACTGCCGAACCGGCCAATGGCTCCGAAGGCTTGCTTCCGACACTTCCACAACAGTTGGCGTTCCTCTTCCGTTCGAGCGCGTCGGACTTCGCGAGCTCCGTGCTGGTGGCACAGCGCTTCAATGCGTTCCGCTTCGGCGTCCACGCCGGCCTCCAGCCCGTCCACTTCAATCAACGCCACCGCTCCTGTCTCCGGTGGGAAGCCGAAGTGGTAAGCCGCTTCGACCACGCGAATGAATTCGCGGTCCATCATTTCCATGGCTGCGGGAATCATGCCGGCGGCAATGATGCTGCTAATGCACCGACTGGCGTCGCGCACCGTGTCGAAAACGGCCAGCAAGGTCCGGTAGGCAGCGGGGTCGCGAGTGAGACGGACAATGGCTTTCGTGCAAATGCCCAGCGTCCCCTCGCTGCCGACAAACAGGCCCGTCAGGTCGTACCCGGCCAGCGGCTCGGTCACGCCGCCCAATTGGACAACAGCCCCGTCCGGCAAGACGACCTCCAAACCCAGCACGTGGTTGGCCGTCACGCCGTACTTCAGTGTGTGAGGTCCGCCGGCGTTGGCCGCCACGTTGCCTCCCAACGTGCACGCTCCCTGGCTGGACGGGTCCGGCGCGTAGTGGTAGCCGCTGCCCTTCAGGTAGCGGTTCAGTTGAGCGTTGACGACGCCCGTTTCGACCACCGCGTACCGGTCTCGCAAGTTGACTTCCAGAATGCGACGCAGCCGAGTCAGCGAAATCAGCACCGCTCCGTCAAGCGGCAGCGTTCCGCCGGCCAAGCCCGTCCCCGCCCCTCGCGGCACGAAAGGAATGTCAAACCGGTCGCACAGCCGCACAACGGCCGACACTTGCTGGGTCGAGGTGGGAAAGACGACAGCCCGCGGCAGACACTTCTCCACCGTGTAGGCGTCGCACTCGTAAACCAAGCGTTCGTCCGAATCGGTCAGCAGACCGTCCGGCCCAACGACCTCGCGCAGCGCGTCCACGAATTCGGGGGGCAGAGCGGGAACGTCCGAAACAACTGGGCTGTCTGAACCGACAGGCATGACCGTTCCGGTCCTGGAAACAAGTTGACCTGTTCGTCGCTGGGGCGCCGGGCCACACCGGAATGAGCGACCAAGAGCCGGCCACCGACGTGGCCCAGCGACCGTTCCACCTCGGCCGCTCCCCGCCGCCCGACCGACCACGCCACACCGTCCACGACGCGCGGACCGCCCGAACGCCACCCAACACCAACGCCCGAACGGCACCCAACACCAACGTGCGTGAGACAGTCTAGCAACTGCCGCGCTCGGCTTCGACGCACCGGCCCGCAGCCGTTCACTCCGCCGTCTTCAACTTCCGGCCCAACTTCTGTTCCACGCTGCGCACCTTGGCCGTCAGTCTGCCCTGGGCTCCCTTCCGGTAGTCGACCTTAATGGTGCAAGTGATTCGGTTGCAGTCGCGGCTCATGGCCTCGAAGCACTTCTTCACCACGTCGAACACTTGGTCCCATTCGCCCTCCAGAATGGTTCCCATGGCGTGCAGTTGGTAGTCCAAGCCGCTGCGGTCAATGATGTCCAGCGACTTGGCCACGTACTGACTGACGCTTTCGCCTTTGCCCAGCGGGGTCATGCTGAATTCGAGCAGCACCATTGGAGGGGTCCTCCTTTCCTTTTCGTCCGCGTTTTTTCTGGACGAGGCTGCGAGGGCGGGAGCGTTTTGGTTTGCGTCGGCAGAAGCGGTTCTTGCCGCGTTGAGCGACTCAGCGCAACTTCACCTGGACGCCCAAGTCCTGCGCCGACGCCTTTGGTCCCGCCGCGGGTCGGTGCCGGCTCCGCCGAGCCACGACGAGCCCGACGTCGAGGCAGCGTGTCGATTGTTGCGGGCGGTGGTCGGTGCGGCAAGTGGTCGTCCGGCGAAGTCGGGCCGCGAGCTGTTCGTGGCGGCAGAGCCGTTCGCCGAGCTTGGCCTGTGGAAGCAGAGGGCTCTGCGAAGTGCGGGTCGTCGTCCGCCGGTCTTCCGGTCCCCAGCCGTGGACGCCCGGTGTGAATGTCGCTGCGCGTCGCAACGGCCTACAATGAGCGGTGTCGGACGCTGGTCGTTCGAGCAAAAAGCAGGCCGGTCGGTCGCGGAAAGGAACGAAACGACTTCGGCTGCGTCGGCCCGACGGCTACGACGCGGCGCTCGGTCGGCACCGCGTGGACCGGTTCATTGGGCCGAGGGTGTTGCGCAGTGACGGCGTTTCTTCGAAGGACAAGTCAGAGACTGTTGGTCGCTGCGGTTGTGACGTTGGTCGGAGCCGCGGTC
>CAYSAG010000089.1:0-16866 GCA_964428935.1 uncultured Planctomycetaceae bacterium
CTTGATCCGCCGTTCGATGTCGCGGTTGCCCGGGTACCGCGGCTGCTCGTCGGCCGGAATCGTGTTGATGTACGGTGTGTTGGCTGAAAACGGAATGCCCACACCGCGCGAGTACGCTCGCTCGATCAGCGTCACCAGCAGGTGTCGCAGCGTGTCTTTGCCGTAGCGGTGCAGGACGTCGTCCAGCGACTCGAACCATTCCTGCAGCTCGTCCTCCGACATTTCCGGCACGAATTTGCTCGGCACAGCTTCCGACATGGCTCGCCCCAGTGCTGACAGGTTCTTTGGTTGGTCCGACGTGACCTTCGCTAGACCGGTGGTCTTGTTGACGGGATGGTGAAGTCTGCCGCTCACCAGCAGCGCGAACTCGCTGGCTGGAGGGTGGCCGGTCCGAAGGCGGGGGAGGGGGAACTGTCCATCCAAGCCGCCCTGTTTGCCGACACGTTTGGTAAGTTAAGCGAAACCGTCTGCGAATTGAAGGGACACGCTCGGTCGAGCCGGCTGGCGGCAAACGGACACGTGGCTTCGCCGTCCAGCCGGGCTGCGAAAAGCCTGCCGCGGTCGGGCCGCTGCCGCGGCTTCGATTTCAGGACCGCGTGTCCCCCGCCCGAGACAAGCTGGCACGAAAAAAACGGAGGACAAGACTCGCCAAGAGTTTCGCAAAAAACGGCGCGGAGGGCTTCGAATCGTTCCGCTCGGGAAAGCTGGGAAATTTTGACCGGTTCTACTGGCCTTTTGTTGAAAACCGCTCAACTCGACGGCCGTCGCTTTCCGAAGATTCAGAATAAGTCCGAGAACCGGCGCAATCGTTACGACCTGTCACAACCGAATGAGCGGAACGAGCAATGAACGTGAAGAACGGCATCGTCCTCGGAACCTTGCTGCTCAGTGTAACTGGCTTTGCTCTCAGCACTTGCGCAAACGCATGGGCCGACGACGCTGGAACGGTTCGAATCAGCGACCAACAGCCGGCTCCGCCTCCGGCGCCCGAGCCGCAACCGGAAGGGTCGGGCCAAGCGGCAGTGTCTGACCAGGGTGGCGTGGAGCTGCCTCCGGGCCTGTTCAGCCCCGAGACGCCGCCGCTGGTCGAGCTGACGCCGCTGGCCGTCCCGATCTACGCTCGGCCAGCCTACCCGCGAGCCTACCCGTACTTCACGTCCGACGTCGTCACAAACCGTTTCCGCATTGGCACTTGGGCTGGTGAGCGACCCGGGCTTCCGGACAACGGCGACGCCTACATCAGCGTCTTCCTGCCCTACGCGGTGGAGGGTCTGGAGGACACGTACTTCTTCGCCGAAGTCCGCGGCATGGTGACGTACGAGGGCAAGGGCGGTTTCAGCGCCGGCGTGGGCTACAAGTTCTTCGACCGCCAGCACCAGCGAATCTGGAGTCTGTCGGGTTGGTTCGACTACGACGACGGACATGAGCGGGATTACAAGCAGTGGGGCGTCAGCTTCGAAACCCTGGGACGCTGGTTCGACGCTCGCGTCAACGGCTACTTCCCCTTCGGGCGTGACTCTTCGGTCGTCGACGAGTTTTACACGGGCGAGACGTACTTCTCGGGGCACAACCTGTTCTTCGTCCGGCAACGGGCAATCGAGTCGACTTACGCCGGCTTGGACGCGGAAATCGGCGGACCGCTGCCCATTTTGGGCCGTTACGGCTTCTACGGCTACGTCGGCGGGTACTACCGCCAGTCGAACGACTTCATGGACACCGGCGGCGTGCGAGTGCGTTTCGAGGCGAACGTGACGCAGGACCTGTTGCTGGCCATCAGCGTCTCGGACGACCGTCTGTGGGACACCAACGTCTGGATGAACGTCGTGTGGACGTTGCCCGACGGTCGGGCTCGCCGGTGGTTCCGTCCCCGTCCGGTGGCGGACCGTCTGAACGACCGGGTCATGCGCTCGTACCGCGTGCTGACGCACACCGAGCTGGTGACGGACGCCGTGGCCGCGGCGTCGGCCGGCGGAGCCGGTGGGGCGGCTCCCCTGATGCCCGGCGGCGGACCGGCTCTGATGTTCGCCTTCATCGACCCGCAAGCCAGCGGCGCCAGCGAAGGAACGTTCGAAAACCCGTTCCACAGCTTGGCGGAGTACGCCGCGCTGCCAGAAAGCCAGCGGCGTCTGTTCGGGGTGATCATCGTCAGCGAGGCTCCCGAAGACAACCCTTACCAGGGCCTCGACACCGGCATCACGTTGTTCGACAACCAGCGGCTGCTGAGCGAGGCCATTCTGCCGACCATCCAGTTGCTGCCGAACGGTTTCACGATTCCGGGCTTCCAGCCTGATCCCAACGCCACTTTGCCCGTTCTGTCGAACGCCTCCGGTGGCAACGTCATCACTCTGGCCGGCGACAACACGGAGGTGGCCGGGTTCATCATCGACGGCCGCGTTTCGGGCTCCGTGCCCAATTCGGTCGGCATCTACGGCCGCGACATCCGCAACTTTAACATTCACAGCAACACCTTCCGCAACTACTCCAGTGCCGTCGTGCTGGTCAACGCGACCGGTGACGGCTACTTCCGCTCGAACAAGATGCTCGGCACGCCCGGCGTGTCGCTCAACGGCTTCAGCGTCGAGAACAGCGGCGCCGGTGAGCTGAACCTGACGATCGGCGCGTTGCCCCTGCCCGGCGCTCAGGGCAACCTGGCCATTGGCAACGACGGCGACGCCTTCTCGATCAGCGCCCGCAATGGAGCGGTCATCAACTTGGACTTCCGCGACAACCGAATCGCCTCGGAGGACTGGAACCACAACGGCCAGCTCGACAACGCGCTCACCGAAGACCTGAACGGCAACGGCCGACTGGATGACGGCGAAGACCTGAACGGCAACGGACGGCTGGACCTGGCCTTGACCGAGGACGCCAACGGCAACGGTCGCCTTGACTTCGCCTTCGGCGAAGACATCAACGGCGACGGACGTCTGCAAGTGGCCGTCAGCGAAGACGTCAACGGCAACGGCGTGCTCGACCCGGGTGAAGACGACAACGAAGACACCAACGGCAACGGTGTGCTGGATTTCGGCGAGGACGTCAACGGCGACGGCGTGCTCAACCTGGGCAACGGCAACGGGCGGCTCGACCTGGCTCTGACCGAGGACTTCGACGGCAACGGACAGCTGACGCCGGGTAACGGCAACGGTTTGCGTCTGTCGGCCACCGGTCCGGGCAGTCGGATCAGCGGTATCATTGCCGACAACACCATCAGCGACAGCCGCGGCGAAGACCGCAACATGAACGGCATTCTCGACCCCGGCGAGGACCTGGACGGTGACGGCGTCCTCGACCCCGGCAACGGAATCATCATGGCTGCTGACGACCACGCGGTGATCGATTTCTACACCGTGGGCGAGGACATCAACGGTAACGGAAAGCTCGACCCCAGCGAGGACCGCAATGGCAACGGCCGGCTGGACCCCTACTTCACCGAAGACGTCAACGGAAACGGCGTCCTCGACCCCGGAGAAGACTTGAACGGAAACGGCGTCCTCGACCTGGCGCTGAACGAAGACACCAACGGCAATGGCGTGCTGGATCCAGGCGAGGACCTGAACGGCAACGGGCAGCTGGACCTGACCCTCAACGAAGACACAGACGGTGACGGAGTGCTCGATCCAGGCGAAGACCTGAACGGCAACGGCCGGCTCGACGTCGCACTCAGTGAAGACTTCAACGGCAACGGGGTCCTCGACCCCGGTGAGGACCTGAACCACAACGGCCGACTGGACGTCGCCATTAGCGAGGACGTGAACGGCAACGGTGTCCTCGACCGGAACGAGGACTTGAATGGCAACAGCTTCCTGGACCCCGGCGAGGACCTGAACGGCAACGGCATCCTCGACGTCGACGAAGACATCAACCACAACGGCCGACTGGACCTGGCGCTGTCCGAGGACGTCAACGGCAACGGCATTCTGGACCCCGGCGAGGACGTCAACGAAGACATCAACGGAAATGGAATGCTGGACCCCGGCGAGGACTTGAACGGAGACGGGTTCCTCAACGTGGGCAACGGCAACGGACGGCTCGACCTGGCTCTGACCGAGGATCTGAACGGCAACGGCCGTCTGGACCCGGCCGAAGACCTGGACGGAGACGGCGTCCTCGACGGCGGCCGGATCATCACCAACAACGTCATTACGCGTAACACCGGCGACGGCGTGCTGGTCACGTCGACCAACGAGTCGGAGGTGCGTTTGCGGTTCACCCGCAATAAGATCGGCCTGCTCGACGACCGCTCGGCCGGCAACGGTGGCATCGGCATCAACATCTCGGCTGACAGCGGCGTGCTGGTCGCCGACTTCGGCTTCGTCCTGAACGAAGACCTGGACGAGGACTTGAACGGCAACGGCGTGCTCGACCCGGGTGAGGATGTCAACGGCAACAACCAGCTGGACACACCGAACGACCAGTTGGACGTGGTCCTAGATTCGACCGGCGCGGTCGTCGCGACCGAAGACGCTAACGGCAACGGCATCCTGGACACGCCCAACCCGGACGACGGTAACATCATCGTCGCCAACCACGGAGGCGGTATCTCGATCGACCTGACCGGAACGGCCGTCGCTCAAGTGACCGCCTTCAACAACAAGATCATCGGTCTGGGCGGCGGTGACATGGTCTTCATTGTCAACGGCGACACGACCGGTCAGGCCTTCTCGATCTTCAACACGTCTGACCCGGGCATGCGGCTGACCCAGTTCGTGTGGAACATCGCTCCGGCCGGCTTGGAGTTCAACACCGACCCGGTTACCGGCGTGCCGTTCGCGGCGCAAGGCGGCACAGACGTGACGACGGGGCTGACCACCGTCAACGGCAGCGGCCAGCCCTTCACCGTGCCGAACCTGTCGACGCAGCTGGAGCTGGCGTTCCGCTCGTTCGACTCGGGCGTCAACGAAGACGTCAACGGCAACGGCGTGCTCGACCCGGGTGAGGACCGCAACGAGGACGTCAACGGCAACGGCGTGCTCGATCCCGGCGAGGACCTGAACGGCGACGGCTTCCTCAACCTGGGCAACGGCAACAACATCCTGGACACGCCGCCCCAATTCGTGTGGCTCATCGACGTCAACGGCTCCGGCGGCGTGCCGGCTCAAATCTTCGGCAACGACCTGGCCGGCTCGCGGGTTCGAGTCGTCTTCTCCAGCGGCCAGGTCTCGACCGGCACGCTGCGGGTTGAAGACCAGAACGGCAACGGCGTGCTCGATCCCGGTGAGGACCTGAACAACAACGGTATCCTCGACCCACAGCTGGCCGCCTTGGTCCTCGACACGCACGACATCGGCGCCGGCGACGGCATTCGGATTCGCGTCCAAGACCAAGCCGTACTGCAGCAAGCTCGCTTCGAAAACAACATCATCACCGACCACGGCGGCAACGGGCTGTCGGTGGAGGCGAGCACGAATGGAACGGTCGAACGGTTGCTCATTCGCAACAACGACCTGACGGGCAACGGTTTGGATGAATCGACCGGCGTTCTGGGCAGCGGCATTCGGCTGGCGACGGCTGCCAGCGCACCGGATCCGGCGCTCGGCCTGCCGCCGGCCAGCATCGTGGCTCGCATTGAGCGGAACCGGCTGGACGGCAACGCCGGCAACGGCGTGCTCGTCACCGCCGACTCCGGCCAGATCGACATCATCCAGATCGACAACAACACGCTGCAGGGGAACGGCAACGCCGTGGCGCTGGCCACCAGCTCCAACGGCTCGATCGACGTCCGCGTGACCAACAACACGATGGACAACGGCACGCAGAACAGCCTGTCCGCGACGGCCGACAGCGGCGTGATCACACTCTACGAGATCAGCCGCAACAGCATGACGGGCAACGGCGGTGACGGCATCGCGCTGTCAGCACGGAACGGCGGAGCCATCATCGTGGCGGACTCTGAAGACACCAACGGCAACGGCGTGCTCGATCCTGGCGAGGACACCAATGGCAACGGCTTCCTCGACCGCGGTCTGGTCGACAATACGCTCAGCAACAACAGCGGTAACGGCCTCTACTTCGCAGCCGACAACGGAACCTTGTCGCTGGGCACGGTGGCCAACAACGCCATCATTCGACACACGGCCGGCACCGGCGGCATCGTGATTGATGCCACCGACGCTGTGGTCACCGGCACGTTCATCGGCAACATCGTCTCGGGTGACCCGGTCAATAATCCGTCGGAGGACCTCAACGGCAACGGCGTGCTGGATCCGGGTGAGGACGTCAACAACAACGGCGTGCTCGACACCGGCACCGGCCCCGGCTTCAGCATGGTTGCGACCGGCACCTTCGGCGGTCCCGGCAGTGTGTTCGACATCACGATCGGTGGAACCGGCGACGGTGAGGCGAACGTGTTCGAGTCGAACGCGGGTGCCGGCATCGCCTTCATCGTACAAGACACGGCGACGGGCACCTTCCACATCCTCAACAACGTCATCACCGGCACGGTCGACGACAACGACCCGCGGACGGATTACCAGGGTGAAGGCATCCACGTGGGTCTGCGTGGCACCGCGACGTTGCGGGAGGCCACGTCGCTGTTGATCAACTCCGAGATCGTCGGCAACACGATCGGTGACGCCAGCAGCCCGACGCTCGGAAACGTCGGCGGCATCGTCGTCGCCCCGCAAGAAGACACGACGCTGCAGAACTTCACCATCAGCGACAACCTGATCGCCAACAACCGACGGAACGGAATCCTGTTCCGTCGCCTCGACGACGCCACCATCAACAACGTGATCATCTCGGGTAACACCATCGACAGCAACACCGGCGAGGACCTGAACGGCAACGGCGTGCTCGACCCCGGCGAGGACGTCAACGGCGACGGTGTGCTGGACGGAGCTGGCATTGCCATCAGTGCGATCAACGGCCGGCGCGACACGTTGGACTTCGTCATCACCGACAACACGATCACCAACAACACGCTGCACGGCGTGCATCTGTGGGTCGGAGCGGACGCGGTCGTACTGGCCGACATCACCTTCAACAACATCTCGAACAACACCGGCACCGGCGTTCTGATGGAAGGCGACACGACCGTCGCCGGCGACACCGAGATCGTCGGCGGCTCGATCCTGGGCAACACCATCGCCGACAACCAGCAGTTCGGCGTGCAGATCAACGGTGCCACCGGCTCGGCCATTCCGATCATCATCGGTCAGGACGCGGTCGATCCGACTACCGGCCGCAGCTTGGGCAACGTCCTGGACCAAAACGGCTTCGACGCCGTGGAAATCAACTCGGGCGGCTCGTTTGAGCTGAGCGGCAACACGATCACTCGAAACGGCTGGGCGGCCGTCGCTCAAGCCAACCAGGGTGGCGGCGTCGACATCAACGCCGACAACATCGAAACCTCGCTCAGCCTGCGAATGGTCGGCAACACGATCGAGGACAACCGAGGCGACGGGGTCGAAATTCTGTCGCGCGGCACGTCGGCGAACCAGGTCTTCGTCACCGCCTTGGGTAACACCATCGACTTCAACGACGGCCGCGGCGTGGACATCCTGAACGCCGACGACGCCACCACCTACGTCCGGTTCGGCGACGGCACCGACGCCGGCAGCAACACGATCGTCTCCAACGGCGGCATCGGCTTCTACGTCGTCAACACCGCCTCGGCCACGCAAACCCAGGACGTTCCGGCCGACGTCGACCTGCTGGCCGACGGCAGCCTCGACACGGCCCCGGACCTCGTGCTCGACCTGAACCGCAACCGCATTACGTCGAACAACAACACCGAGCGGTTTGACGGCGGCGGGTTGGTGCTGCGGGTCGGAACGTCGAACGCCAGCGCCAGCTTCACCGGCGCCGACGCCACCGGCGACATCTTCGGCGACGGCTCGGGCTACGGCGACCCCAGCGGCAACGGCGTCGGCTCCAACAGCGGCGACATCCTGGCCGGCAACGGCCGTGTGAACGCTCGAGTCGTCGACAACACCTTCGGCGGCAACTTCGGCAACGACGTCTTCATCGAATCGTTCACCTCGACCGTCGACCCGCCGAACACCGCCGGCACGTGGGACAACACGCAGTTCACGGTCACCACTTTCCGCCGCGACCCGCTGGCCCGCTTGAACCTGGTCTTCCGTGGCAACACGGGTGAAGCGGCCGACCTGACTCGCGGCGAGAGCGACCGTTCGGCCACGCCCGGCAGCTCCAACGTGACCGGTGCGTACTACGCCAATGCCGAGGCCGACTTCAAGTCGCGCGAAAACAACAAGGCCGCGCCGAACATCCCCGGCCCGTTCCCGCCCGGCGGTACCCGACGGCGTAACGCCCAGCGAATCGCCGGCCGCGACATCCTGCCACCGAACACCGGTCCGGACATCAGCCCGATTACCGGCTTGGGCATCTTCGAGTACGACGGTGTGGGAGCCAGCACGTTCCGCGTCGAGAGCGACTTCGACGTGGCCGGCTTCACCACCACCGACGGCTTCATCCTGGACGGGCCCTTGCCGCCGTTCCTGACCGGCAACGCCAACGGTGTGCCGTTCACCAACCCGGTGACGGGCGAAGAGCCATTCGGTTGGGGCACGGTCGCGCCGGGAACCTTCACTTTCCCGGACTTCCTGTTCCCGTAATCACGGTCCTGGCACGAGCAACGGCTCGGACGCTTCCACACTCGGCGCGTCCGAGCCGTTCGCTTTTTTCAAGGTCTTTGCCCAGCGGTCCGACGCTCCACGGCCTCGCGCTCGACGAACCCCCTCCGCCGGCGTGTTCGCCTCAACCAGCCCCGTCCTCGCCGACCGCCTTTCGAACGACCTGCAACGCCTGCTGGCAAAGTTGCCGAGCCTGCTCGGGCGTGGGAGCCTCCGCCACCACGCGCACAATCGGCTCGGTGTTGCTGGCTCGCACCTGAACCCACCGGTCCGGCCAGTCCAAACGCAAGCCGTCGTCCAGGTCGGCCTGAGCGTCGGGAAAAGCTGCTTGCAAAGCCTCGCACGCTGCCGTCGCCTTCTCGCGCGAACAGACCAGCTTCTGCTTGACAATGCTGTAACGTGGCAACGTGTCGACCCACTCGGCCAGCGACCGTCCCGACTCGGCCATTCCGGCCAGCACGTAAGCCATTCCGACAAGACTGTCGCGCACCCACCCCACTTTCGGTTCAATGACACCCCCGTTTCCCTCGCCGCCCAGTGACGCCGACACTTCACGCATTTTCGTCACCACGTGACGCTCGCCGACGCGCGAACGGTAGAACGGACACCCGTGCCGCTTGGCCACGTCCTCGCCGACGCGGCTGGACGAGCTGTTGACGACCAGCGGTCCGGGCCGTCGAGCCAACACGTAGTCGGCACACAAAGCAATGGTCAGCTCCTCGCCCACGTAGCGGCCCGTGTGGTCAATCAACGCGAGTCGGTCGGCGTCGGGGTCGAGGGCGAAGCCGACGTCCGCCTGCCGCTCCCGCACAATCTGACACAGCTTCCTCAGGTTCTGCTCCAGCGGCTCCGGCGGGTGCTCGAACCGGCCGTCCGACACACCGCCCACCACGTGCAGGTCGCAGCCCAGTTGTTCCAGCAGCGCAGGTCCACCAACGGCTCCCGCGCCGTGGTTGCAGTCCAAAACCACTCGAAACCGACGCCGCCGAATAGCCTCGACGTCGACCAACGACAACACGCGGTCCACGTGAGGGCCGGCGACGTCCGTCAACGCCTCGACCTCGCCCAGCTCGCCCCAACGGACGAGCCGGAACCGTCGAGCCTCCAACAGTTCCAACAGTCGAGCACCCTGCTGCTCGTCGAAGACCGCTCCGTCCGGTCCAAACGGCTTCAGCCCGTTCCACTCGGCCGGGTTGTGGCTGGCTGTAATTTGCAAGCCCGCGTCGGCCTTCAAGTCGGTCACCAGCACGCCGCAAGTGGGCGTGGGAGCCACACCGGCGTCGAGCACTCGGCAGCCGGTGGCCGTCAACCCCGCCAAGACGGCGTGCCGAATCATGTGCCCGCTGGAACGCCCGTCCCGTGAAAGCACGACCGTGCCGCCGTCAATCAGCGTGCCCAGGGCACAGCCGAATTCGACCAGGAACTGCGGGTCGAGCCCGTCGCCAACCACGCCTCGAATGCCCGAAATGCTGACAATTCGCGAAGGCATTGCCGAGTCCTTTCGTTTCGTTTGCTCCGAGGTCGGTCCAACGAGAAGACTGCGTGAGCCGCAACGTGCCGGAGGAAACCGAGGCTTTCAGCGAAGCGGCCCCACCGAGAAGCACCGCTGCCGCGCCGTCCGACAAAAGCTCCTTCTTGACACCGGTCGGGCTGCCACCGACCGCTCTTGCTGACGCCGCCGCTGCGGCCAACGCCGCGGAAGGGTACAAAAAACAACGAGGCTTTTGGAACGGCAGAATGGACGAGCCGGTCCGTCCGTGCCCTCGACACAGCCGCGTTGGGCTGAAATAATTCCGAAGTCTGACAATTTGGTTTTGGTCGGTCACTCGGCAGCCGCTCGCGCCGCCCCCGAAGACCGACCGCCCTTTGCAGGAGACTGGTTCATGAAATGGGTTTGCCTTTGTGGAGCGACCTTTCTGTTCTTGGTTGGTTGCGGACAGGAACCGGGTTCACCGCCCGAGGCTCAACCGCCGAGCGCGCCGTCCGCGACCGCCACCGAGCCGTCACCAGACGGCACGTCTGCGGTGGTCGACGCCACCGACCAGCCCGCGTCGTCCGACGCGTCGCCCAACGTCACCCCGGCCAAAGAGGTAACCCGAACACTGGTCTTGCACGTCCCCATGGAATGACGCTTCACCTGACCGCTCCTGGTGCGTGACGCACTGGAGTCGCTACCGGGTGTAGCGGAAGTGGTTGTGGACTTCGAATTGCAATTGGCCGTGTGTCGAGTGAACTCGAAAGAGTTTCAGCTCGAGCGGGCTTTGGACGTGCTGGCCGAAGCGGGCTACCCAGAGGCGCGGGTCGTCGAAAAAGACGAGCTGCCCGACGCGCCGTGGTTGTTCGGAGAGGAAAGCTGGTCGGCTGACCGGGTGGCCGAGCCTGCAGACGGCTCCGACCTCGGCACGCCGAACGCCGACGCCGAGCCGTGACGCTCCGTCGGGCCGCAACAATTTCTGTTTGCCTTGTCCCTGTTTTCGACCTAAAGTCGAACAGGGTTGGGTCTGCGCGCTGCGTCCGACGGACCGCTCCGCTCAAGGTCAACGGCGACGGTGGAGCAAGCGGGACCGTCCAAAGGCCGGGGCGCAACCAACGGCGTCAGAGCGATTGAGGGGTCACAGGCGCGGGGCGTGAGCCATGTTGCAGCACGTCTGCTACGTCTTGATGGACTACGTGCTCTACTACTACCACGCCATTCTGCGCGCCTGGGCTCACCTCACGCCGACCGGCTACCTGACGCTGTCGCTGTGCGTGGTCATTGGCGGCTGGCTGCTCATGAAAAACAGCCGGTGAGCGGCTGAGGAAGAAGGAGCCTGCGACTCGGGCGGCAGCGAGAAAAAAGCTCATTTTTCAGCGGAGTCAGACCCGTCGTCTGCCGATGAAATGGTTGCCGGCCAGAAATGCCGGCCGCAGAGACGTCGACGTGGGCGGCCCACGTCACTACAATTCGGCCTGCAAACCTCTCGTGCCATTCCGTCGGAGGTGCCAACCCTTTAGCGTGAGCCGGGACCAGCAAGGGTGAGTGCAGTGCACTACCCGGTCCCCGCTCGTCTCGCAGCGACTCCACCGTCGCGATGGCGAGAGGTTTGATCGAATAGCCGCGGTCTTGCACAAGCGAAGCCGCGGTTTTTTTGTGCGCGGAGCAAGCAGCCCCAGAAGTCTCTTCCCGGCGTCTTCCGAGACTCCAGCCGGAGCCTGGAGCTCACGAGGACTTCTCGCCGTCCGGCGCTGGACCACCGCTGAGCCGCCCGGCCGCCGTGTCTCCCGTTGCCGGCTTTGCGGTCGCCGCCTTTCGCAACAGCTCCGACACGAACCGGTAGGCCAGCGAGTAAATGTCGGGCTGCTGGCTGGCTCGCGGTCCGGCCACGTTCAGCACCTGAATGTTGTGCTGCCGAAGCCACCGCACGGTGGGCGCCACGTCCGTCTCACGGCGCAGGTCGACGACCCGCAGCGGCTTGCCGTAGCGTCGGGCCAGGTGGCGGGTCAGAGCCGTGCCGCCGGTCAGCGGACCGGTGACGAGAATGAGCGTGCCGTCCGAGTCGCGCACGTTCCACTCGGTCCGCTCCGCGTAGTTGTCGGTCGGCGTTTCTTCCAACGGGTAGCGAGGTGGCAAAGGACCGTCCTCGGCCAAACGTCCGGCCGGACACCAGCCGCCGCAGTCGAACTTCGCGTCCAGAGCCGCATCCAAGGCCGCTCGGTCCACACCCGTCTGTCCGCCGGAAACAATGCGTCGCAACACCGGCCGCGACCTTACTCAAACAGTTCCTGCCCGAAGGCCAGCCGCCGTTGAGCGTCTCGTCGCTGGGCCGACAGCTCTTTGAACAGCAAGCTGGGTTGAATGTCCGTGTTGTTCTGGTACTTGTCGCTGTTGTACTCGGTCACGTCGCCGCACACCTGGTGGTAGAAAATCTGGCAAATGGGAATGCCCGGGTAAATGCGAATGGGCTGCACCGCGAACATTTCCAAAGTCCAGTAGCCGCGGAAACCCACGTCGCCGAACCCGGCCGTAATGTGCACGAACAAGCCGAGACGGCCAATCGACGAGCGGCCTTCCAGCATGGGCACCAGGTTGTGCGTTTCCGTTCGCTCCAGCGTCCGACCCAGGTAAAGCTGGTTCGGGTTCAACACGAACCCCGACTCGGGAATGACGTACCGTCGCACCCGGTTCGGACGCTTCATGTCCAGCACCAGCTCTTCGTAGACCAACAGTTCGTTGTGCAGCCTCAAGTTGTAGCTGTTCGGGTTCAGCAGCCGCTCGTCGAACGGCTCAATGATGATGTCCTTTCCCAAGCGAGCTTTGATTTCGTTGCCGCTCAAGATCATGGCTGTCCTTCTTGTGTTGGCTCCCGTCGTTCGTGTCGACTCTGGCCTGTGTTGGGCCGACGGTTTGGAGCTGCTGGTCCGAGTGGCGGCCCTTCGTGCGAAGGCACGACCGACCAGACGACGCGGCGAGTCGAAGACGTCGTACCCACGGCGCCCCCCCGCACCCACCGCGGCGTCTGCGACAACTCCGACACGCCTTCCGGCGGTGCGCCGAGCTGGCCATTCGAGCCGACGGCCACCAGCCCCAAAACGGCGTCACACCCCAGCCGGCACCAGGCACGCTCAGCGCCGCAGGCCCACTCCCGTCCAGTGGGCAAAAGACGTGCCGCCGCTCTCGCCGGCGCACCAAAGGCTTCCACAAAGTAAAGCCAACTCCGACGCGATTCAACAATGCCGGCGGCCTGCGCCGGACGGAAAGCCGTCAACCGGCTTGGCAACGGCAGCGACTCCGGACGGCAGCGGCTCTGCACGCTTCGTCCGGCACGAGAGCCAGCTGGGTCGCCCACTCCGCCGCGGCCGCCTCGTCGGCACGACCGACTCGAACCGACAGGCCCTCGCCTTTCTCAACCGGCCGAGCCGGACCGGCTGGCAGCGGCGACGGTCCAGTGCACACCGCCTGACGTTCGCTCGTGAGCCGCCTCACGTCCTTGGGCGAGCTTTTGCAATTGCTTGGCGACGTCTTGCACAACGCAGTAAGATGCCTTCGACCACAACGAAGCCGTGTTCCGTCCCGGCGTGCGGTGGACGAGTCGGCCTACGCACGCCTGGGCTGCGGCAGAGCGAAGCGGAGCCATGAGCCCTTCCGCCGACAGGCAAAAACGGTTGGACCGCTTTCGGTCGTACCTGTGCTTTCTGGCTCGAGTGCAGTTGGGACCACGTCTGCAGTCGAAGTTCGACCCGTCGGACGTGGTTCAACAAACGCTGCTGGACGCTCAGCGTGCGCTCGCTCAGTTCCGCGGCCAGACCGATGAAGAGCTGGCGGGGTGGCTGCGTCAGATTCTGGCTCGCAACGTCGCTCACGTCGTGCGTGACTTTTCGCGTCAGAAGCGGGACGTGCGGCGTGAGCGGTCGCTCGAACAAAGCCTGGCCCACTCTTCGGCCCGGCTGCTCGACTGGCTGGCCGACGAACAGTCGACCCCGAGCCAGCAATTGCAGCGGCAGGAACGAATGCTGCAGGTGGCGGAAGCAGTCGAGTCGCTGCCGCCCCGACAGCGCGACGCCGTGTTGCTCCACTACTGGCACGGTTGGACGACCGGCCAAATTGCCGAGCACCTGCACTGTTCGCGTTCCGCAGTGGCCGGCTTGCTGCACCGGGCGCTGCTGCGTCTGCGGCAGCGGTTGCAAGAGGGACCGTGAAGTTCGGGCGGCGAGGTCAACCCGAAGTTTTCCGCGACGCGTCGAAGAATGTCGCAGTAGGCTCTTCGAGCGCCGGCAGCAATGGCTTCGGTCAGCGCCAAGCCGGGGTTCGTGACTCTTTACGGCCGCCTCGAACCTGTGTGGGTTCGAACGGGCGGGCCTGAAAACCGGGCGAACGTCGCAGTCGAAGCCGACCGGCCGCGTTCGCAGCGAACCGGAGCCGAAGAAACGCCAGCCGAACATTCCGCTGCGAACGCCGGTCCTCTGGCCGCTCGACGCTACTGGCCGGTCGCCGCCGCCAGACCGAAACGCATGGGTGGAGCTCCCCGCTGGTGCGCTCCCATGTCGGGAGCCGGTCCGCTGTAGCCCTGGCTGAAGTTCGGAATCGGCACACCAGCGGCCACACCGGGGCTGTTGGGCGCCAATTGAAAGACGCCGGTCTTGGTCACCGGGTCGAAGCCGGCTCCGGGAACGTACACCGGCTCGCCGCGAACGCCGTGCCGTTCGTGTCCCTTGGGAACGCGTCCGTTGTAGAGGTCGTAGTCGAAGTCGTTGTCGACGTTCTGCGGAGCCTCACTAATGCTTCGGTTGTGCGGAGCGCGAACGTGCAGGATGTTGTTTCTCGACACGCAGTGTTTGACAATGCGGTTGCCGCCCAGTCCGCCGGTCGGTAGCCACTGGTCGGCGCGGAACAGCGTGTTGTGGAAAATGTACATGTGCCCGGTCATCCACTTTTCACTGCCCGCGTAGCCCATTTTCAGGAAGTACAGCCCGCCGGCGTTCGGACGCGACTGACTGCGCACCGCGACGTTGTTCCAAACGTAGAGCGGGCCAATGGACGTGGCGGCGTTGGCAATCATGTTCATGCACTGAGTCAGGTAGTTTCCCCAGACCCGGACGTTGCGGTTTCCGCCCTCGACCTCCAAACCGTCGTCCCAGCAGTGGCTGACGAGGTTGCCGTAAATGTCCGAGTCGGGTCCGGGCGCGCCCTGGAAGCTGGCGTTCGCGCCGCCGCCAATGACGTCGTTGAACATGTGGGTCAGGTCCGAGTAGCACTCGTTGTAGCGAATGACGTGGTTGCCGGCCGTGTTGAACAGCGAAATGCACTGCGGGCCACGTGTGTGCGTCGGGTGTTTCGGCTCCCACCACGTGCTGCCGTCGTAGGTTGGGTGGTGCAGCCTGCAGCGCTGCACGACCAGACGTCGAAGCGTGCGGCTGTGAGACAGAATGGCCGAGTCGCAGTTGAAGCCGAAGCCGGTTGCCGGGTTCAGGCGTCCCCAGTCCGACACGTCGCAGTCTTCAATGACAATGTCGTGCCCGCCGTCGATTCGAATGGCGCCGATTGGGGAGCGTTTCTTGTTGTCGGCCGCACCGGCCCCTCTCAACGTAAACCCCCGGACAATGACGTACGAGGCGTCGATTCGAATGCACGTGTCGTAGCGGTGGCGGACGTCGATCGTGGCTCCCGTTCCGTCGTACAGCCGCCACGCGTCCGGTCGGCCCGAGTCGGTAATCTCCAGCGGACGGTCCCGGTCGCCGACGCGAACCGTCTCGCCCACCGGCAATGTTTCGTCCCAGGTCGTGGCCGTCAGTCTGGCCGTTTGGTCCGCGCCGGCCAACCGCAGCTCCACTTCGTAACGCGTGGCCGGCTTCAAGTGAACAATGCTGCCGCGGTAGTCGGCCAGGTCGAGGTCGGTGTCGGCAATGGGGTTGTACCGCATGGGCAACGCGGGAAACCACCGGTCCGTGCCAACGGGCCGGTAGCGAACCTCGACGAGCCGGTCCGGAGCTCCTCCCGGCGGCGACCAGTACAGCCCCAAGCAGTGAAAGGTGGGAACGGCCAGCGGCTTCACGCCTCCCCCACCGTCAGGTTGACCCGCCCAGACCCCCGTGACTGCGCCGACGCACACGACCAGCACAGCCACGGCCGACATTGGCCACCACGGCCGCAAACAACAACGAGAAAACCTTCGCAACGTGAACATGAACGGTTCCTCTTTGCAAGAGCGTCCCCGGGGCCAAGCTGAGTCGCCACTCAGTTCGGTCTACGACCCCCCGCCTTGCAGCAGACTTCACTCATTGCCGAACGGGTAAAAGAACACTGGCTGCGGGTGGTTCGCCGGTTTGCGCGGCCTCTTGAGTCGTTTCGGCCGAGCCAGAACCCATTTGTAGCAGTCTTCCAGTTTGACACAGTCCACAATTTCGACCGTGCCGACAATCACTCCCCTCGGCAAGTCGTTCTCGTTGAACCCGTTTTGCTTGCATTCCTCCCTGTCAACGCCGTCCAAAGTCTTGGCCGCGTAGACGTAGATGCGACCGCGAACTTTCGTCGGATGCCTTCGGTACTCCGCATCCTTTTCGCCCAGCATGATTAATTCAGCGTACGGCTGGTGAACGCTCAGCGCTCGCATTCTTGCGCTCATGCTGCACCTCGCTCGCACTCGAACGACCTCCACAAGACCAAGTGCTCCGTCACAACGAAAAGTTGGAACTCAGTCGATTGTAGCACAGTTGTCTCGCCAGCGGCCAACAAGAAGTTTCCTGTTCTTCCGCGCCCGGACGGCCTCGAGCCGTGCCGTCGGTCGAGTGTCGGGCG